>NZ_AP024355.1:1050000-1400000 GCF_019704135.1 Desulfuromonas versatilis | reverse complement strand
GCGCCGGAAGGTAGCCGAGGATTTCCTTCTTGTCCCAGATATGATTGCCGGAGGTGATGACATGCACCCCCAGGTCATAGAGTTCGCGGGCGATGTCCATGGTCAGCCCGAAACCTGCGGCGGCATTTTCGCCGTTGGCCACCACCAGGTCGACCAGATGCCGATCGACCAGCCGGTCCAGCCGGCTGGCCAGGGCCATCCTCCCGGTCCGGCCGACGATGTCGCCTATAAACAGAATATTCAACCGTATTGCCTCCGACACAAAGACAAAAGGACAAAGGGAACCCTCCATCCTCCTGTCGAACCCCTGGCTGTCGCCAGGCTATTTCGCGTATTCCACCGCCCGGGTTTCGCGGATGACGTTCACCTTGATCTGCCCCGGGTAGGTCATCTCGTCCTCGACCTTGCGGGCGATGTCCCGAGCAAGCACGTGGGACTGGGCGTCGGAAACTTCTTCGCTGGAAACCATGACCCGGATTTCGCGCCCGGCCTGGATGGCGAAGCAACTGGTCACACCAACGAAGGAGGTGCCGATCCGCTCCAGGTCTTCGAGACGTTTGACGTAGGTCTCGAGCATCTCGCGGCGTGCGCCCGGCCGGGCCCCCGACAGGGCATCGGCGGCCTGCACCAGAACCGCCAGAATGGTTTCGGGTTTCTCATCCTCGTGGTGGGCGGCCAGTGCGTGAACGATCTTGGGCGACTCGCCGTACTTGCGGGCCAGGTCGGCACCGATCACCGCATGCGAGCCTTCAATTTCGTGGTCGACGGCCTTGCCGATATCGTGCAGCAGCCCGGCACGCTTGGCCTGCTTGACGTTGAGGCCCAGCTCGGAGGCCATGATGCCGCACAAAAAGGCGACCTCAAGGGAGTGCTGGAGCACGTTCTGCCCATAGGAGGTGCGGTATCTGAGCCGGCCGATCAGCTTGATGATCTCCGGATGGATGCCATGCACCCCGACGTCGAAGGTCGCCTGCTCCCCGGCCTCCCGGATAGCCTCGTCGACCTCCTGGGTGGCCTTGTTGACCACCTCTTCGATTCGGGCCGGATGGATGCGGCCGTCGGCGATCAGCCGCTCCAGGGCGATGCGCGCCACTTCGCGGCGCACCGGGTTGAAACCCGAGATGATCACCGCTTCGGGGGTGTCGTCGATGATCAGGTCGATGCCGGTGGCCGCTTCGATGGCGCGGATGTTGCGCCCTTCGCGGCCGATGATGCGCCCCTTCATCTCATCGTTGGGAAGCGGTACGACGCTGACGGCCTTTTCGGCGACGAAGTCCCCGGCATAGCGCTGAATGGCCAGAGCGAGAATCTCCTTGGCCTTTTTGTCGGCGCTCTCCCGGGCCTCGTCCTCGATCTGCTTGATGCGCTTGGCGGCGTCGTGCCGGGCCTCGCTCTCCATATTCTGCATCAGCTGGCTCTTGGCCTCTTCGGCACTCATGCCGGAGATGCTCTCGAGGCGGGCCGCCTGCTCGGCCACCAGCGACTCAACATCCTTCTCCCGCCCCCGGAGTCGCTCCTCCTGCTGCATCAGGGCCTTGTCCCGCTTGACCTGCTCCTCCTCCTTGGCATCAACCTGGGTGGTCCGGCGGTCGAGGTTCTCCTCTTTCTGCAGCAGTCGCTTCTCCTGGGCCTGGATTTCCCGGCGCAGCTCCCGCGACTCTTTCTCCCATTCAGACTTGGCCTCGAGGACCGCGTCCTTGGCCTGGATGAGCGACTCCTTGCGGATGGTGTCGGCCTCCTTTTTGGCCTCTTCGATTATCTGTGCAGAGGCCTGCTCGGCGTTGGCAAGGCGGCTTTCCGCGGACTTGCGCCTCAGCAGGGCCCCGACCAGCGCGCCGGCACCCAGGGCGACGGCAATCAGGATCAGTGCGATTTCTATTTTCAAAGCCGGAATCCTCCTCGATTCTTGGGTTATTGATATCCGCGAGTCCGGGGACGGGCATTGGCCCCGAACCGCAAAACCTGCTCTTCTGTTACCAGCATATCCATCCCGATGTCGTGGGTTTCAACAGGCAAGGACGAAACCAGCTGGAACTTGAAACAGAGGCCGACCAGGATGCCGCGATTCTGGCATCCGTGCAGAACCCGGTCGTAAAAGCCCTTTCCGTAACCGAGCCGATAACCTCCCTCATCGAAGGCTACCCCGGGCACCACCAGCAGATCGAGCTGAGCCACCTCGAGCGCGGCGCTCCCCACCGGCTCCAGGATACCGAAAGCGCCGGGCCTGAGATCGCCGATGGCCGGGACTTCAAGAAACTCGAGAACCTCTCCCCGCACCCGGGGATAGGCCACCCGCTTGCCGGCGCGGCACGCAGCGTGAAACAGTTCTTCGGTAAAGACCTCGTTGTAGACCGGGCTGTAGAGCGCCACCGAGCGGGCCGCGGCGAACTCGGGCGTGTCCAGCAGGTTTTGCTGGATGTGCAGGCTCTGGGCAAAGCAGGTTTCGGCCGCCAGGTGCCTGCGCTGGGCCAGCATGCGCCCCCGAATGGACTTTTTGGGCATGGATGGAGATCTCCGCTGACCCGCAGCGATCTCCGTAGGGAAGGACTAAGACTAGAAGGGTTTTGGTAAGACGGATCAGGTTTTCAGGAGGAGCCCAGGCGCCTGAAGTTGAAGCCCCGAGGCCGGCTTCGGAGGCCGGCCTCCGTCGTCGGCCCGCAGAGTCCGCCTGACTGTCGGCGCGAGGCCGGCGCGGAAATCCCCCCGGGGGTGCCGGGAACCATCTGCGAATCCGAGGACCGGTTCATAACTGTTGCGTACTGCGCGAAAAACCCTGAAAACCTGAATCAGTTAAACACCCCTGGGAAATGCGGGGGCGCGTAGAACCATCTGCCAATCTATCTAAAGTCTCCGTACAGAGATCGGTCGCAACGCAAGGTGGCCTGACGAGAGCCACAGCGACCCTGCCGGCGCGTCCCCGGCAGCCTTACCGCTTTGGCGGGCGACGCCCGCCGCTACCCCCGCCGCGATTCCGCTGAATCGGGGCAGGCATTTTCCAGCCGCTCCAGCAGCAGGCGCAGGCGCCCCTCGAGCGACTCGTCTCTACTGCTCTCGGCATCCCGCAGCCGCAGATAAGAGCCTGAAACATTCATCAATGCCAAGACCGCGGAATTTAGCGTATCCACAGTTTTGGCCGCAGCGACCTCGGAAATCTTCTCGTTAACGAAGGCGGCGACCCGGCGGACCTCTTCGGCTGGGGCTTCGCTCTTGACAGTATACTGCTGACCGAGAATGGTCACCTGCACCGCCTGCTTCACGAGGGCTCCTGCTCGAGCCGGTCGAGCTTGTCGATGATCCGGTCAAGCTCCGCGCGGAACCGTTCCTGCTCCTGCACCAAGGCGGAGTTTTCCTCCCGCAACCGCCGGCAGTCTGCCTCCAGCTGCAGCTTTCGCTCGAGGAGCTGATCGACCTTCTGTTCAAGCCGGGCAATAATATTCAGATCCATACTCGAAACTACCTGTTTTAAAGGATGAGTTTAAGGAAAAACAAATGACAAGTCAAGGTGTTTCAATTCGTCTGAAAGAGTGCCTCGACAAACATGTCGGGGTCGAAAGGACGCAGGTCCTCCACCCCCTCGCCGATGCCGACAAAGCGCACCGGCAGGCCGAGTTCGCCGCCGATGGCCACGACCACCCCTCCCTTGGCCGTTCCGTCCAGCTTGGTCAGGGCGATGCCCGAGATCTTAACCGCCTCCTTGAACAGCCGGGCCTGCACCAGGGCGTTCTGGCCGGTGGTGGCATCGAGCACCAGCAAGGTTTCGTGGGGGGCGCCGGGGATCTCCCGGGCCAGAACGCGGTGGACCTTCTTGAGCTCCTCCATGAGGTTGACCTTGGTGTGCAACCTTCCGGCCGTATCGAGAATCAGGACATCGGCCTTGCGCGCCACCGCAGCTTTGGCCGCGTCGAAAGCCACCGCCGCCGGGTCGGCCCCTTCTGCATGGCGGATCACTTCGACCCCGGCCCGCTCACCCCAGATGCTCAGCTGCTCGGCGGCAGCGGCCCGGAAGGTGTCACCGGCGCCGAGCAGAACCTTCTTGCCCTGGCCGACGAACTGGCGGGCGAGCTTGCCGATCGTGGTGGTCTTGCCGACCCCGTTGACCCCCACCACCATCATGACGAAAGGGCTGGCCTGTTCCAGGGAAAGAGGCTCGGATTCAAGACGCAGCCGCTGGCGGATCTCCTCCTTCAGGGCCTCCCGGAGTTCTGCCGGGGCGGCCTGGGAGTTGCGCGACAACCGCTTCTGCAACGCCTGAACCAGATCCTGAGTGGTCTTCACGCCGAAGTCGGCGGTCACCAGGATCTCCTCCAGCTCCTCGAGCAGGTCCGCATCGACTTTCCCGCTGCCGCGCAGCAGGGTATCGATCCGTCCGATCAGCGAGGACTGGGTCTTGGCCAGGCCGCTCCGCATACGGTCGAAGAGGCTGACCGCGGCGGGGGCCTCGGCCGCAGGCTGCTTTCTGGCAGGCTCCGCGGCTGCAGGGGGGACCGGGGCCGGTGCGGCGGCCTCCGCGGCTTTTTCTTCCCCGGCCTCGGCAGCCTCTTCCTCGCCCGTGGCGGGCGCTTCGCCAGGGGGGGCGAGGGGCAGCTTTTTCCTGCGCCAGGTCAGCCGCAGCAGGCCGAACACAAACAGCAGCGCGGCAATCGTGCCCAGGGCATAGAGGATTCCCATGGCTCCAAGGGTCTGGAACTCCTCGGGGACTCCCGCCCGCGCCAACAGGTCGGCAAGATACTCAATCCAGTAAACAAGCTGTTCCATCCAGGTAAGGCTCCTTAAACCATGTATTCTACCGAGACGGGCCCGGGGCCCGCCTCAGGCGATCTCTTGCTTGAGCAGGGCGACGCAGCGACGGGCCTCGAACAGGGCCCGCCCCAGGGTGTCCCCCTTGTCGAGGGTCAACACCAGGAAATATTCATGGGTTACCGGCATGATCAGGGTCTGGGCCAGGGCGGTCGTCACCACGATCTCCTGGAGCTGGTCGCTTTCCAGGCGCTCCAGGATCTCGCGCAGATTATTCAGGATGACCCCCTTGTGGGCCCCCATGACCTTGAGCTCATAGGTATCCATGCGGGCCACCTGGTCAACGGCCTCCCCTTCCCAGTCGGCGAGAATCGCCCCCCGGGCCCCGGGCACTCTCTCGATCAGCTCCCCCAGTAGTTTCTGAAACGGCATTGCTCCACTCCCCTCGGGGCGGGCTCTCCACCCCGGCCGGTCAAAAGTCGTTCAGTCGCACCGAAACCAGTTTGCTCACCCCGGGCTCCTCCATAGTCACGCCGTAAAGGATGTCGGCAATCTCCATGGTGCGCTTGTTGTGGGTGATGATGATGAACTGGGACACCTCGGCCATCTCCCTGACGATGCTGTTGAACCGGCCGATGTTCGCCTCGTCCAGGGGCGCGTCGACCTCGTCGAGCATGCAAAAGGGCGACGGCTTGATCAGGAAGATGGAGAATATCAGCGCCACCGCGGCCAGGGCCTTCTCGCCGCCGGAGAGCAGGTTGACGCTCTGCAGCTTTTTGCCCGGGGGCTGGGCGATGATCTCGATGCCGGTCTCCAGCAGGTCGTTCTCGTCGGTGAGCTTCAGCTCGGCCTGCCCGCCGCGGAACAGCCGGGGGAAAATCTCCATGAACTTGGCGTTGACCAGCTCGAAGGTTTCCCTAAACCGCTTGCGGGTGGTCCGGTTGATCTTGTTGATCGCCGACTGCAGCCCTTCCAGGGACTGGCGCAGGTCCTCCTGTTGGGCGATGAGGAACTGGGCCCGCTCCTCGAGCTCGCGATACTCCTCGATGGCCATGAGGTTGACCTCGCCCATGGCCTCGATGAGCTGGCGCAGTTCTGCGCGCCGGCGCTCGGCGGCGGCCTCCTCGAAGTCCGGCAGGGGCTCTGCCGCGGCCGCGGCGGCCAGGTCGAGGCGATAACGTTCGAGCATGGTTTCGCGCAGGTGCTCGAGCTCCATCCCCAGCTCCCGGCTGCGCAACTGGTGCGCCGCCAGGGCATCCCGGGCCTGGTTCAGGCCGTTGCGCAGCACCTTGAGCGCCTCCTCGCGCTCCTCGATCTGCCGCGCCCCCTCATCGAAGCGCTCGCGCAGCCCCTCCAGGCTCCGCGCCTCTTCCTCCCTGCGCCGGAACAGCACCTCGAGCTCCACCCTCAGGCGCTCGCCCTCGGCCCGCAGCCGGGCCTGCTCGCGGTCGGCCTCTTCGCGGCGCCCTTCGAGAGCCCTGAGGCGGCCATGCAGGTCTTCGCGCAGCCGTCCCAGCCGCGCCAGACCGCTGCGGCTGTTCTCCTCACGCTCGCGGATACTCGCCACCTCGACCTTGAGCCCGGTGAGCTGCTCGCGGACCGTTTCGGTCTGCCGACGCAGCACCTGCAGCTCTTCCTGCAGCCGGGCCACGGCCTGCTCCCGGTCGAGCCTTTCGGCCTCCTTTTTCTCGTGTCCGGCCGAAACCTCGCCCAGCTGCCGCTCGAGCAGCTGCCCCTCTTCATGCAGCTGATCCTCCTCGAGACTGAGCACCTCGAGGCGCTCCTGCAGGCGGTCGGCCTCGGCGCGTACCCGAAGCAGGTCCTTCTCGCTGTCGACCAGCTTTAGTTCCTTGCGGTGGACGGCCGCCTCGACCTCGCGCAACTCTTCTTCGGCCCGGCTCAGCCCCTCACGCAGCTGCACCCGCTGATGCTGAAGCTGCGCGACCTCCACTGTCAAGCGCTCCAGCACCTCGGAGAGCTCTTTAATCTCGCGCTTTTTGTGCAACAGGCCCGGGCCGGCCCCTTGTCGGCCGCCGCCCGAGTATTCACCGCGGCTGGTGAGGATATCGCCGGCTTCGGTGACCAGGATGGCCCCGGGCGGAGGGCCCTGCGCCAGGAAGGGCTCCAGGCTCTCGACCAGATAGACCCCTGCAAGCAGGGGGCGCGCCTGTTCGGCCCTGTCGGGGTGCAGCTGCACCAGCGCTTCGAGGGGCCTGGCGCCCGGCACGGGGTCCGATGGGGCCGGGACAAAACCGGGGAGCACGAAACTGCAGCGCCCCTCCTTCTGCCGCAGAGAATCCAGGGCCGCCAGCGCGTCGCGGAAGTCGACGGCAAGCAAGGCCTGCAGGCGTTCGCCGAGAACCGCCTCCACGGCCATTTCGCAGTTGGCCGGCACCTCGAGGGCATCGGCCAGCATGCCGCTGAATCGTCCAGCCAGCTGCGGGTCGTTCAAAACCGCCTGGACCCCGCTGCCGTACCCCTCGAAGCTCGCTTCGAGCTGGCGCAGCGACTCGAGGCGGGAGCCGCTGCGGTTGAGCTCCTCGCGCTTGACCAGCAGCTCATTTTCGTTCTGCTCCAGTCTGCGGCGGCAGACCAAAATGCTCTCGCGCAGTTCATCGCGCTCCTGCTCGAGGGCCTCACGCCGCTGACTGAATTCTCCCAGGGAGGCGCCCAGGGCATCGATCAACCCTGCGGCCTGCTCCCCCTGCTCACGCAGGCTGACTGCCTCGGCGCGGTTGCGGGCGGTGCGCTCCTCCAGCGACTGCTGGCGCCGACGGGCATCCTCGCCGGCGGCGGCCATGCGGGTCAGCTCGTTAAGCAGGCTGAACACCGCGGTGCGCTCGGCCTCAAGCTGGGTCGCGGTCTCTCGCTCAAGAGCCGCCAACTCCTCGAACTGGCCCTCCCCCTCGGCGAGCCTGCGGACTTTCCCCTCGAGGCCGCTACCCAGGTCGACCTGGCTGGCCTCGAGTTCGGCCTGCTCGCGGTCGGTTTCGCTGAGCCGCCGCCTCACCTCCTCGATCTCGGCGGCGGTTCGTTCCTTCTGCCGATCGAAGTTCTCGACCTCCTTGCCGGCGAAACCGATGCGCCCCTCGACCTTCTGCAACTCCCCGCTCAGGTGAAACACCCGTTCCTGCCCCCGGGAGAGCTCCTTCTCCGCGGCGGCCTGCAGCAGCCGGGCCTCCTCCAGGGCCAGTCCTTGCTGCTCGAACTGCCCGGAGAGCCCCTCCAGCAGCCTGGCCTGCTCGGCCTCCTGCCGTTCCGTGCGAACCCGCTCATCCTCCAGGCGCAGCCAGCGGCGCCGGGCGAAGGCGATCTCGATCCCCCGGAGCTCCTGGCGATATTCGCGGTAGCGCTCGGCCTTCTGTGCCTGGCGCTTGAGGCCGCCCAACTGGCGCCGGACTTCGGAGACGATGTCGCCGAGCCGCTGCAGGTTGTGGCGGGTCGCCTCGATCTTGCGCAGAGCCGTCTTCTTGCGCGACTTGTACTTGGTGACCCCGGCGGCCTCCTCAATCAGGTAGCGGCGCTCCTCCGGTTTGGCGTTGAGGATCATGCCGATCTTGCCCTGTTCGATGATCGAGTAGGCGCGGGCGCCGACCCCGGTGTCCATGAACAGTTCGGTGATGTCCTTGAGCCGGCAGGGGGTCTTGTTGACCAGGTACTCGCTCTCGCCGCTGCGATAGAGCCGGCGGGTGACCATGATCTCGGCGTATCCCCTGAAAGCCGGGGGGGCCAGGCCGTCTTGGTTGGAAAAGATCATCGAGACCTCGGCCATGCCCAGGGGCTTGCGGGTCTCGCTGCCGCCGAAAATCACGTCCTCCATGGAACGGCCGCGCAGATGCTTGGCGTTCTGCTCCCCCATGGCCCAACGGATGGCGTCGACAATGTTGCTCTTGCCGCAGCCGTTGGGCCCCAGCACCGCGGTGATTCCCTCCTGGAAGTCGAGGGTTACCTTTTCGACAAAGGATTTGAAGCCAACGATTTCGATCCGCTTGATTTTCATCTGACGGGCAGGGCCGGGATTTCAGGCAAAAGGGGAAACAGGGTATCGTAGCAAGGTCCCCAAACCATGTAAAGCTCTTATCCCCCGGCTGCGCCACGAGCAGCTTGCCAGTTTCCCGCCGGAACGTTATGATCTGCCCATGATTGAATTAATTCCTCAACCCAATGAAGCGGGGCAGAACATCCTGGAATGGTTGGCCGCCCGGATTCCGGCCGCGCCGCACAGCTACCTGCGCCGGCTGCTGCGCAAAGAGAAGATCCGCTGCGCCGGCGAGCCACTGGGGGAGAGCGCCGCGGTCCAGGCCGGGCAGCCGGTGCAGCTCTCCGACAGCGCGCGGCTCAGGGAACTGCTGGACCAGGCGGCTCTGCCGGAGGTCGCGATCGTCTTTGAAAGCCGGGAACTGCTGGTGGCCCTCAAGCCCTCGGGGCTGGCGGTCCACCGCGGCGCCGGCCACGAGGCGGACAACCTGACCGATCGGGTCCAGGCCCTGCTGCAAAGCAGACGGGCCCCGTTTCGGGCGGCTCCCATCCACCGCCTGGATGCGGAGACTTCCGGGCCGGTGCTGTTCGGCAAGGGGCGCAAGGCCGCCTCGGAGCTGGGCAAACTGTTTATGGCCGGGGCCGTGGAAAAAACCTACCTGGCCCTGGCCTCGGGAACCCTGGAAGGAGCCGGGCGCCTCGAATCGATGGTGCCGGCCAAGGGCAAACTCAAAGCGTCGGCCACCGATTTTCGGCGCCTGTCGGGGAACCGGCAATTCACCCTGCTCGAACTGCGCCTGCTGAGCGGGCGGACCCACCAGATCCGCCGCCAGCTGGCCGAACTCGGGCACCCCCTGGCCGGCGACCGCCGGTTCCGTGGGCCGGCCGTGGCCGGGCTGAACCGCCTGTTCCTGCATTGCTGCCGCCTGAGCCTGCGGGATCCGTTCAGCGGGACCCCGCTGCTGATCGAGGCGCCTTTGCCGGTGGAGCTGGATCGCTGCCTCAAGCAACTGGCAATCATGCCGCCCCAGGGCGAGGCCCCCTGAAACGGGGGCGCAACCAATGATCCGACGCCATCACCACGGGGCGCTCCTCGTGCCCTCGCCCGGTAACCGCGGGTGCAAAACCCCAGGCTTCCGGAAGCAAAGCAGAGAGGCCCCACGCTAAGGAGCACCATGATTCGCCGACACCCCCTGATGGCCACCCTGGTTGCCCTGTTGCTGATCTGCATCGCCGGCGCGGCCATCTTTGCCCTCACCTTCGACCTGGACCGCTATCGCGGGCAGCTCCAGGAGTCGCTTTCCAGAAGCCTGGGGACCCCCGTTCGCCTGGGCAGGGCCAGCCTCTCCCTGCGCCACGGCCCGGCCTTTGAATTCGACGATCTGCGTATCGGTGAAGCAGGCGACCCCGCCGGCTCGATCCAGGCAGAAAAACTCTTCCTCAAGCTGGAACTTCGCCCCCTGCTGCAAGGGCGTCTGACCCTCTCCCGGCTGCTGCTCCAGGCCCCCGAAATCAGACTCACCCTGGCCAGGCCCCTGCCCGCACCAAGCCCCCCTCCGGGATCCCAGAGCTCCGCCACGGCCCTGGGCGGCTCGACCCTGGTGCGCTCACTCGAGATCAACGACGGACGCCTCTACCTGCTGCTCCCCCGGGAAGCGGAGCAGGCGGCGGTGCTGGAGTTTCACCAATTCGATGGAAACCTGCAAAATCTGGGACCGGGAGCCAGGGTGCAGCTCGAACTGGCGGGGGAGTTCGGCCGCCAGGGACGTGGCGCGCCCTTGGAAATCAGGGGAGAGGTGCTGCTCCCCGCCTCGGCAACCGCCTGGCGCCAGGCATCACTGGATCTGCGCCTGCAGTTGCTTCGGGCCGCGCCTGGCCCCTTGCTGGCGGAGTTGAACCTGCCCCCCGGGACCCCGGGCTGGGAAGGTGCCGCCGACCTCCAGGTGCAGCTCAAGGGGAGCCCTGCCGACGGGCTGAACATCGCCGCGACCCTGGCCGGCGACAAACTATCCTTGGTCAACCAGCGGTGGTTTCGCCAGCCCCTTCCCCTTGGGCGCCTGAGCCTGCAGGGCAGCTGGCATTCCAGCCAGGGGGCGGAGCGCCTCGAGGCCCTTTCGCTGAACCTGGATGCAATCGCCCTGAAGGGGAGCCTTATAGCCCGCAGGGAGGAGCCGGGCTGGCGGTTCGAAGGACAGTTGGCAGGAGAATCCCCTCTGGATGGGCTCACCCGCCTGCTGCCCGACGCCAATCCCGGCGGGTTGACCAGCCGGGTCAAACAGCGGCTCGCGAAAGGGACCTTGCGCCTGGAGTCCCTGCACTTTGCCGGCACCAGCGAAACTCTGCTCGACCCCGCCCGGCAGTTCGGTCTGCAGGAAGCCAGGCTGAGCCTGGCCGGCGGCTCCTGGCAGACGGAAAAAGCCGGCACCCTCGGAGATCTCTCGTTGAAGGCCTCCCTCAAGGATCGCTCCCTGACCATTGAACAGGGTCAAGGGAGCCTCTGGGGAAAGGTATTTCAATTTTCGGGAGGGGCCGAAGGTCCGTTTCAGCCGCATCCGCAGCTGCGGCTGAACCTGAGCGGCAAAATCGCCGCAGCCCGGATTCTGGAACTGCTCGGCGAGCAGAGCGGCCGCCAAGGCCTGCGGGCCTCCGGTGATCTGCCGGTGCGCCTGGAGGCAAGGGGCACCCCGGAAGACCTCGCCCTGGACGGGTCCGCCGAGCTGACGCCACTGGCGGTACGGGTCGACCAGCGCTTTGACAAACCCGCCGGCCTCAAGTCGGAGATGTTTTTTACCGCCCGCCTCACCCCGAACCGCCTGGAACTTGCCCACGGCCGGCTGAACCTGCCGCCGATCGACGCCAGGCTGCGGGGCACCCTGGAGTTAAGGGGGGACAAAGCCTTTCGCGGGACGGTTGATGTCGAAGGGCTGGCCATGGACAAGGCGCCCCAGCGCTTCCCGTTTCTGGAAAGGCTTCAACCCCGCGGCGGCCTGGCCGCCAGGCTCCAGATCGAAGGGTCCTCGACCCGGCTGCAGCGCTACAGCGGCACCCTCTTCCTGAGGGACTTCGGCCTGCACCTTACCCGGGCGATTGCCGACCTCAACCAGGTCAATGGCCAAATCAGACTCGAAAACGAGCGGGCCGACATCGAAAAGATTTCGGCCAGACTCGGCAACTCGCCGATCAGCGTCTCCGGCTCATTGACCAACTTCAAACAGCCTCAGATCGCGCTGCGGGTCAAGGCGCCAGCCATCCGCGCCGATGAACTGATCTTTCGTTCGGACCGGGACTATCTGCGGGACGTGGACGGGCAGCTGGTCATCGACGGTGCCGGGCTGCAATTCAAAACGGTACGGGTCCGCCTGGACGGCGGCACCCGGGCCGAAGTCACCGGCCGCATAGACGACTTCAAAGCCCCCCGCACCCACCTCGACATCCGGGCCGACTACGGCAACATCGATGAGGTCATCGGGCTCTGGCAGGGCCCGGAACCGGCTGTTGAAACGCCCCGGGAGGCTTCCGGTGAAACCTCCCTGCACATCACCGCCTATGCTCGACAGGGGCACCTCGGGGGGCTGAAGTTCCAGTATGCCGATGGCATAATCGCTCTGCGCGACGGGGTGCTGCACATCTACCCGCTGCATTTTCGCGCCGAGTCCGGCTACTGCGTGGGCCAGGTCGCCGTGGTCCGCCAGCCGAGCGGGCCATCCCTGCTGAAAATGTCCGGCCATCTGGAAAACTTCCGCGCCGGAGCGGTCTACAGCGACCTGCTCCACCGGGAAGGGCTGATCACCGGAAACCTGCGTGGTGATTTTTATCTGGAAGGACTGGCGGGCAAGCAGTTCCTGCCCACCTCGTCGGGGGGCTTTCACCTGGAAATCCGCGACGGGGTCCTGCGCAGGTTCAAGGGTCTTGCCAGGGTCTTTTCCCTGCTCAACGTCTCGCAGATTCTCTCCCTGCAGCTGCCGGACATGGCCCGGGAAGGGATGCCCTTCAACCGCCTCGATGCCACCATCGCCCTCAACCAGGGGGTGCTGAGCACCGAGGACCTGTTCATCGACAGCAACGCCATGAACATGTCGCTGGTCGGCAGCCTGGATCTGAACACCGAACAGCTGGACACGCAGCTCGGCGTCAAGCCTCTGCGCACTGTCGACAAGATCGTCACCAACATTCCTCTCGCAGGCTGGCTGCTGGCCGGGGATGAAAAGGCCCTGCTCACCGCCCATTTTCAGATCCGCGGCGACAGCCGCAACCCGGAGGTCATGCCGATGCCGATCAACACAGTCTCGGAAAAGGTGCTGGGGATTTTCAAGAGGGTTCTTGGACTACCGGGGAAGGTCATTACCGACCTGGGAGGGCTGGTCGAGGAGAAAGACGCCAAGTAAGCGACACTCCTCCACCGGATTCCCTGTCGACGGGTAAATACCCGGAATGGCCGGCGCCAAACCGGGGGGAGAGCCCGGGTGGCGCCTTTCACCCGGGATGAAAAATCAGGGGCGTACCCCGACGTACACGGTGGCGATGCCGAAGGTCAGATCAAAGTGGCGCAGGTCGCTGAAACCGGCCTCGGCCATCAGGGCCTTGAAGCGCTCCTGGTCCGGAAACTCGAGCACCGAGTCGGGCAGGTACTGGTAGGCGCTGCGCTTGGAGATAAGGCCACCGACGAAGGGGAGGACCTTGCGGAAATAGAAGTAGTAGAGGTTCTTGAAAAACTTGCTGCGGGGGTTGGAAAATTCGAGAATCACGGCCCGCCCGCCGGGCTTGAGGACCCGGACCATCTCCCTGAGGCCCGCCAGGCGATCGACCACGTTGCGAATGCCGAATGCGATGGTCACCCCGTCGAACAGCCCGCCGGGATGGGGCATCGATTCGCAGGGGGCGTTGACCAGCACGATGCGATGGGCAAAAGGCGACTGGGCGATTTTCTCCTTGCCCAGCACCAGCATCCCCTGGGTGAAGTCCTCACCGACGATGCGCACCGAGTCCGGGGTGCGGGCGGCAATCTCCAACGCCACGTCACCGGTCCCGGTGGCAACATCCAGCACCTTGCCCCCCTCGGGGATCTGCAGCTGCCCTACGGCGAAGGTCCGCCAGCGCCGATCGATGCCCAGGGACAACAGGCGGTTCAACAGGTCGTAACGGGGAGCGATGGCATCGAACATGTCGCGGATGCCGCGTCCTTTATCGGATAACTTGAACATGGGGGTCTCCAGTCTTCCGGCCCGTCGCCGGCCGGGAAAGCGGGGGTGATTTTTTTAGCACATCACCCCCGATCCCGCCAGAAAAAAAAGGGCCTTTGCCCCGAAGTCCCCCCCGGGATATACTCGCCGCCGTCCTCCACCCCCACCCCAAAGGAGCCTCGATGCAGCCGCTGATCGTCACTGCCGCCATCATCCGCAGCCAAACCGGAATTTTGCTCACCCGGCGCCCGGAAGGAAGCCGCCACGCCGGCATGTGGGAGTTCCCCGGCGGCAAGCTCGAGCCCGGGGAGTCACCCGAGCAATGCCTGCGCAGGGAACTGCTCGAGGAGCTCGACCTGCCGGTTGAGGTCGGGCAGGTCTTCGAGGTGGTGTACCACCGCTACGATTGGGGCGCGGTACTGATCCTCGCCTACGAGTGCCGGGCACTGAGCCGGCGAATCCGCAACCTGGAGGTAGCCGAACACCGCTGGGTCCCCCCGAAAGAGCTCCCCGAATACGACATTCTCGCCGCCGATGCCCCCATCGTGCGCAAACTGACCTTCTGAGCACCGCGCGGCCCCCCTGCCGGTGTGCCCATCCCCCCCTCAAAGCTTGCCATTTGGTTTCAACCTGATAAATAGAGTTATAAATCAGGGGCGCCCTAAGGGCCATTTCGAACCCCTGGCTCAACCAAAGAAACAGGACCTGCCTGGGCCGGCAAAACCGAGGGGGCAGCAGCATCCGGCCATTTCGCGCCCCCTGCAAGGACCCGATGGAAAAATAAAACATTTTTTTCACCCTCAAACCAAACCTGTCCAGGCCTGCCCACCAGAAGGAGCACCCTGAAAACTGTCATTAAAAATCGGCAGCACGACTTGGACCCACAATCGCCTGTAAACACTTGAAACACACCACCTGATTTGCGCATGACTTTTTTCTTGCAGCCGGGCCGGAAAGATGGTTGACATAAATAAAACACTGTATTACTTTTTAAAAAGCCAGTCATTATCAGGCATGGCCAGCAAGCCGGCCACCCGCGGATTCACCCCCAGGAGAGGCAGGAGACAGACATTGCCCAGCAGAGGTAAGGACTCATACTCCATCCAGTCTGTTGACAACGCCCTCGATGTGCTCGAAGCCCTTTGTGAGGAGGGGGACGAGGTACGCATCTCCCGGCTGAGCGAAAAACTCGGCATGAACAAAACCAGCGTCTTCCGCCTGCTGGCGACCTTCGAGAACCGAGGTTATGTGGAGCGGGAAAAAGGGACCGGCAAATACCGGCTGGGCCTCTCTGCCTACGAAATGGGCCAGAAGTTTCTTTCGCGCATGACCTTGCTGCGCAAAGCCCGACCGGTCATGGAACGGCTGGTGCGGGAGTGCAACGAGGCCGTCTACCTGGCCGTCCGTCGCGACGGCGATGCGTTGTTTCTTGACCAGGTGGACACCCCCCAGCAGGTCAAGATTGTCTCTCTGGTGGGAAAGCGCTATCCTCTCGAGACCATAGCGGCAGGGAAGATCCTCCTTGCCGGCGCTCCGTACCAGGATCTCGAAGCGCCCGCCAGGGCTTCGCAGAAAAATGATAAGCCCCTGTCCGATGCGGACCTGGAGGAAATCCGGCGGCGCGGGTCATGCACCGACCGAGACCAGCTCGGCGAAGGGATTGCCAGCGTGGCGGTCCCCCTGTTTGCCGGCGGCGGGGAGATTGCCGGCACGCTTTGCCTGCTGGGGCCTGAATTCCGCATGACCGCGGAGAAAATCGACGCGGAAATGCTTCCTACCTTGCGGGAGGCCGGGGAAATCATCTCTTCCAAGCTGGGCTATCTCAGCCCCCACTTGGGCAAGCCCTTCGTTTAGCCCGGCGGAAGAAGCCGCATCCGGATCCTCGGGTTGAATTTAAAGGATCGAATTGTCACGCCACGATGCAGAGACTGGGAGGTGTTTGACATGGCTCGAAAAGAACGGGTGAAGGTCAACTTCTTCAACCCCTCGACCCCGAACATGAAGCGGGAGGTCGGCATCGCTTCGACGATCCTGATCATCTGGGCGCTGCTGAGCTACGGGATCCCCCTGGTGATCTGGCTTGCCGGGTTGGGCGATGCCTCCGGGCTGGGTGAGTCATTCATCACCCGGACCCGCTTTCTCGGGTTTCCCCTGCATTATTGGCTGATCGCCCAGGGATGCACCATCGGTTACATCCTGCTCTGCAAACTTTACTGCGTCCTCTGGGATACCCGCATCCCCAACAAATAGAATGGCGTCCAGGAAGGGAGGAAAGTTGGATGAATAACAGGACTTTCACCATCGGCCTCGCCCTGGCCACCCTGTTGGCGACAGCGGGCGAGCTGCAGGCCGCCGGCGAGGAGATCTACCAGGTCCAACAGGGCTTCAAGCTGATCCCCGCCATCATCATGATCACCCTGCTGTGCGTCTACGTCGGCGTCGGCTTTCTCTCGAAGGTATCGGAAACCTCGGGCTACTGGGTAGCCGGCCGGGGCATCGGCAAACTGGGCAACGGCGCCGCCATCGCCTCAGACTGGATGTCGGCTGCGTCCTTCATGGGGGTGGCCGGCCTGCTCTACCTCAAGGGGTGGTTCGGCCTGGGCTACATCATTGGCTGGACCGGCGGCTACGTGCTGCTGCTCTGCCTGCTTGCCGCCCAGATCCGCCGCTTCGGCAAGTACACCATCCCGGAGTTTCTCGGCGACCGCTACGACTGCCACTCGGTGCGCCTGATCGCCGCATCGGTCACCGTCATCATCGCCATCACCTACTCTACCGCCCAGTTCAAAGGGATCGGCCTGATCTGCGGCTGGATCTTCGGCATGAACTACACCGCCTCGGTGTTCTTCGCCGCCGGCGTCGTCTGCGCCTACATGCTCATCTCGGGGATGGCGGGGGTCACCCGCAACCAGCAGATCCAGTACGTGGTGCTGATCTCGGCCTTTTTGATCCCGCTGTGGATCCTCATCCGCAAGGCCGGGGGCACCGGCATCCTGCCCCAGCTCGAATACGGCAGCATCCTCTCCAGCATCATGGACGGCAAGGTCGCCTCGGGGAGCCTCGGGGCCGAAGAGGCGGAACAGGTCCGCAGGGTCTATCTCCCCTGGGGGGCCGGCAGCATCTACCAGTTCGTCGCCCTGGTCTTCACCCTGATGGTGGGCACCGCCGGACTGCCGCATATCATGATCCGCTTCTACACCGTCAAGAACGAGGACGTGGCGCGAAAATCCGTGCTCTGGGGGCTGTTCTTCATCGGCCTGCTCTACTGGTCCTCGCCGGTGTATGCCGCCATGGGTAAATTCTGGAACCCCCTGGGGGGCAAGGCCGTGGCCGACGTCATCATCCTCTCGGCCCCCGAACGGGCGGGGCTCGGCATCGCCTTCATCGGTTACCTGGCTTCCGGGGCCATGGCCGCGGGGCTCTCCACCGTGGCCGGCCTGCTGGTCGCCGGGGCCTCGGCCATCGCCCACGACTGGTACGCCACGGTCTTCAAGCCCGACTGCACCGACCGCCAGGCACTGACCGTGGGCCGCATCTTCACTGCCGTGCTCTGCGGCATCGTCATCATCACCGCCCTCAACCCGCCGGCGTTGATCGCGCAGATCGTCGCCATGGCCTTCGCCATCGCCGGCAACACCATCTTCCCGGCCTGCGTGCTGGCCGTCTGGTATTCCCGGGCCAACAAGTACGGCGCACTGGCCGGCATGATCTTCGGCCTGGCCATGACCCTGATCGCCATGTTCGGCTGGGTCATGGAGGTGCCCTTCTTCGGCCCCGACGGGCTGCTGCCGGCCACCTCCTCGGCGCTCATCGTCTGCCCCCTGGCCTTTATCATCAACATCGTGGTCTCCAACATCACCCACGACCGGGTAACCGAGGAATCTGCGGCGAAAATGGACAACATCCTGCGCAAGCTGCACAACCTGCCCGGCTATGTGGAGGAAGAAACCAGCGGCAAGGGGAGCGCTTTCGCCCACTGATTGAGCCAGGTGCCCGAGAGGGACCCGGCGCCCGCCTGCGCCGGGTCCGCTCCGCCGGCCAAGGGAGTCGACATGAAAAGCTGGTTCACCCGCAAGCGCCTGGCCATGGGATTTGCCGTGCTGGGCGTGGTGCTGATGGGGGTCGACCTGATGCTGACCCGCAACTTCTTCACTCACATCGGCGAGCTGATGGGTGCCAGCCTGCTCTGCTTCGTGATCGGCATCCTGCTCGATCGCCAGCCCGCGGGCCAGACGCGCCTGGGCAAATCGCCCGAGGCGCGTTGAAAAAGGTTGCACTTTACCTGATTAATGCTAGAGTAAGCATCGTAATATTCGCTACCTAGGCCTCCTGCCGGAGGCCTCTGCGCGGGTGGTTCGCAACGGTTCTCGCTGCCCTGTCCGGGAATATCTCGATGCCGCTGGTCAAACACCTCAAAGACACCGAACCCTTCAAGCATCTTCCCGAAGCCATATTCCAGGAGATCGGCGCGGCTTCGTCGCTGAAGAAATTTCCCGCCAACACCCTCATCTTCAAGCAGAACGATCCTCCCACCGGCTACCTCTACGTCATCAGGGAAGGCCTGGTGGAGATCACCCACCAGACCACCAACGGGACGGACGTCGTCGTCGACTATCGCCAGGACGGGGCGTTTTTCGGCGGCACGCCGATCTTCACCGGGGAGCCCTACACGGGCGGGGCACGCACGGTCAAGCCGACCGAGTGCTACCTGATCCCCCAGGAGATTCTGCAGCGGGCAGGTCGCGACGTGCCGAACCTGCGGGATTTTTTCACCCGGACCGTGCTCTCGAGGGTTCGCCAGCTCTATTCGGAAATCGTCGCCGACCATTCTCGACAGGCCCTCACCCAGATGGAGGCCTACCCCTTCAAAAAACGGCTGTCGGAGATCATGACCACCCCGGTCACCACCTGCGGTCCCCGGGAAACCGCCCGGGAGGTGGCCCAGAAACTGACCGAAAAAGGGGTGGGGGCGCTGCTGGTCTGCGGCAAAGCCAAGGCCGTGCTGGGCATCATCACCGAACGGGACCTGGTCGGCAAGGTGCTGGGCCGACCGGAGGTCGACCCGGACCAGGTGCCGGCGGAGGAGATCATGACCCCCCATCCCCACTCCATGGGGCCGGGGACCTACATGTACGAGGCGATGTCCTACATGATGGGCCATCGCATCCGCCACCTGCCGATCCTCGATCGCGGCGAGGTGGTCGGCATGGTCACCATGCGCGACCTGATGCGTTTCCGCAGCCACAAGGCCATGCTGCTGGTGGGCAACACCCGCGAGGCGCGGGACTTCGAGGATCTGGCGCGGATTCGCCAGGAGACTCTCGCCGTAGCCAAAACACTGCTCTCGGAAACCCGCAGCACCCCCGAGGTGATGGAGATCCTCTCCTACATCCACCATGGCATCATCCGGCGGGTCTTCGATCTTTGCCTGGAGCAGATGCAGCTCGAGGGGAAGCGGATTCCCGACATCCGCTACTGCTTTCTGATCATGGGCAGCGGGGGGCGGCGCGAGATGCTGCTGGGCCCCGACCAGGACAGCGGCTTTATCTTCGAAGATTTGCCCGAGGCCAATATGGCCGAGGTGGATGACTTTTTCATCCCCCTGGCCGAAAAGATCGTCACCGCCCTGGCACGGGTCGGCTACCCGCTTTGCCACGGCAAGGTCATGGTCAACAACCCGGCCTGGCGGGGCCGCCTGCGCGACTGGCGCGCCCGAATCACCGACTGGGTCAACGACCCGGAGCCGCAGAAGGTGCGCTACTCGTCGATATTTTTCGATTTCCATCCCCTGGCAGGAGACACCTCCCTGGCCACTGACCTGCGCGAAATCGTGCACCAGGCCATCCGCGAGTTCCAGGGGTTTCTCTATCACATGATGTCCCTGGACCTGCGCTACAAGGTGCCACTGGGCCTGCTCGGCCGGTTTCTTCTCGAAAAAAGCGGCGAGCACAAGGGGCAGATCTCGCTGAAACAGGGCGGCAGCGTCTACATCGTCGACTGCATCCGCATGTTCGCCCTCGAGCGGGAACTCAACCAGTTGACCACCCTCGAGCGGCTCAAGGCCCTGGTGGAACGCAACGTCTTCGCCCCCGAAACCGCCGAACACATCCGCGCCGCCTTCGAGGCCCTCTCCTTTTTGCGCCTGCGTAACGAGATCGAACGGATCGAGCAGGGCGAGGAGCCCGACCACTTCCTCGACCCCTACGCCCTGTCGAAGAACGAGCAGGACCTGCTCAAGGAAGCCTTCAACGCCGTCAGCAAGCTGCAGGAAGCCACCAAGCGCCACTTCGCCCGCACGCCGTTTTAGGTTCCGAAAGGCGTAAATCGTGAAGTGTGATTGGCGAGAGCCTTTGGCTTCTTAGCCCTTCCCCCTCACTCCTCACTCCTCACCGTCCCTGCCCCCTTCACCAGATGCACGGCGCAGCTGATGCAGGGATCGAAGGAGCGGATGATGCGCTGGGCGCGCGCCTCCAGCTCGGGCTCGGGAACTCCCGCCAGGTCATCCAGCAGCTGGGCTTCCATGGCGGCCTGGTTGATGGCGGTGGGAGTGACGATGTCGGCCGCGGCCACCCGCCCCAGGTCGTCGAGGACGTAGTGGTGCACCAACAGCCCGCGCGGCGCTTCGATGACCACCGTCCCGGACCCCGGCCCCGGGCGCACCTCGCCCTGCAGCGACTCGTCCGCGGAGGATTGGAGCAGATCGGTCACCAGTTCCCAGGCCCGCTGCAGGGCCCACACCAGCTCATAACCCTGGGCGGCATTGTTGGCGTGAATCCCCGCCGGCCAGCTTTCCACGGCACAGACCGCATAACCGGCACGTCGGGCGTTTTCGATCCGGGCCAGGGCCCCGGTCAGCAGGGGAGTGTTCCGGTTTGCGGATTGCTTGGCGAAGGAGTGTGCCACCCTCTGCTCCCCCAGCAGTGCGCGGTAGCCGGCAGCCGCCACCGAGCGCCCATCGGAAAGCGCCAGGCGCTCGCCGGTCAGGCCGAAGCGCCCCCCGTCCACGGAGATCCGGATCCCTGCGGCAGGGCCGCCGGAAGGGAAATTTTCCGGCTCGGCGAAGGGGGCGAGCAGCCGGGGCAAGCCATCGCCCCACCTGGCGAGTTCTTCCCGCAATTCCAGAAGCTGCTCTGCGGCCGGCCGGCCGAGCATGCCGCCCACCTCGACGTGGATCGGGTGGATGACCCGCCCGCCTGCGAGTTCCTGAATCCGGTTGCCCAGCCGCTTCAGTTCCAGCCCTTCGCGGGCGCCGGGATATCCGCTGCGCAGCAGCTCGAGGATGCTGTCAGTGCCGGCCAGGTCGGGCTGGATCAGGCAGAAAAGGTGCAGGGCGTGGCTCTCGATATGGCCGCCAAGCAGCAGCAGTTCGCGCAGCCTCCCGGCCAGCGGCGGGACCTCTGCCCCCAGGGCTTTTTCCAGGGCGCCGGCGGCGGCGATGCGATGCACCCCGGTGCAGATGGCGCAGATCCGGCAGACCAGCGCCGGCACCTCGGCGTAGGAGCGCCCCAGCACCAGGGCCTCGAACAGCCGGGGCGCCTCGTTCAGACAGACCCGCGCCCCGACCAGGCGGCCTCGGGTCAACTCGAGTTCGACCCGCCCGTGCCCTTCCACGCGGCTCAGCGGTTCAACGCAAAGAGTCTTCATGGTCTTTCCCGACAAACCGTGCCATGCGCAGGCGCACCTCCCGAGGGCCGATGCCCAGTTCCCGCAGCAGGCCGGCCAGTTCGCTCCAGTTGGGCTCCTCCGCTGGTCCGCGGCAGCCCTCGCAGATGACACCGAGCGCTGGGCAGCGGGCATTGCAGCCCGCCCGGGTGATCGGCCCCAGGCAGGGCTGGCGGCTTTCGCTGAGCAGACAAAGGTTTTCCCGCAGCCGGCATTCCATGCAGACCGGGTAGGTCGGCAGCTCGGGCAGCCCGCCCCGGGCCAGCGAACCCAGCAGCCGCAGGTAATCTCCTGGCTCCGGCGGGCAGCCGGCCAACTCCAGGTCGACCCGCACGAAACGGGAAACAGGCTGCGGGGGGAAGCTCTCGCCCTCGAGGCCTGGCCCGTAGACCTGGCCGATCAACACCTCGCGATCTCCCTCCCCCAGCACATTCACGCCCCCCGTCAGGGCACAGGCACCTACCGCCACCAGGTAGCGGGCCCGGCGCCGCAGACCCAGCAGCTCCTCCAGTTCGGCGGTCCGCGAGATCGAGCCCTCCACCAGGGCAATCTCCACCGGGCCGCCATCGTCGCAGCGCGAAGTTGCCATGGAGAAGCCCGCCACCTCCACCGCCTCGGCCAGGGTCGCCAGTTCGCCTTCACAGTTGAGCAGGGTCAGCTGGCAGCCCGAGCAGGAGGTGAAACGGCTGTAGAGCATTCGCAGCGGCGGCATGCCTGTTACTCCGATGGGGGTTAAATGGCCCCTGGCATTGCACGCAGGCGCGCCAGGGAGAAAACCGGCCCTTCCCGGCAGATGAAGGTGCCGGCGGTCACGCAGTGGCAGCATTGCCCGATGCCGCATTTCATCCGTCGCTCGAGGGTGGCGAAGATCCTTTGGGCGGGGATGCCCATCCCGGCCAGCTGTTCCAGCACACAGCCGTACATGGCCGGCGGGCCGCAGACCGCAGCGGTGGTGTTCTCGGCAACCAGCGAAACTTCGCTGAACAGTTCGTTAACCAGCCCCACCCGGCAGACGAAGGCCCCCTCCTCCCAGGGGAGCTCGGCGGCGAAATCGACGGTGAACAGCACCCGCGCCTCCCCCGAGGCTGCGATCTCCCCGAGCTCGCGCCGAAACAGGATGCCCGAGGGATCCCGCGAACCGTAGAGCAGAGTCACTTGGCCGACCCGGTCGCGACGCCTCAGCAGGGCGTCGAGCAGCGACATGAGCGGGGCCATGCCGAGCCCGCCGGCCACCAGCAGGGCATCGTGCCCCTCGAAGGCATCGAGAGGAAAGCCGTCGCCGAAGGGCCCGCGGATCCCCAGTCGGGCTCCAATATCCTGGGTGTACAACGCCGAGGTCACCCTGCCCGCGCGGCGGATGCAGGCGATCAGCACCTCGGTATCGCGACAGAAGGCCGGCGAAACCGCAAACGCCCCGATTCCGGGAACGGAGATTTCGGCAAACTGGCCCGGAGTAAAAGAGAGGGGCGCGGCGAGGCGGAAGGTGAACAGGTGATTGTCAGGCACGCTGCGGTCGACCGCCTCGAGGCTGGCCTCCCATGGCATGAAATCCAGGGTCATGGAGGCTCCTCCCCGCCCAGCGCATGCAGCACATCGAGCAGGTCGATGCCAACCGGGCAGGCCCTGCGGCAACGGCCGCACCCCACGCAGGAGGGTTCGCCGCGCAGTTCGCCGAAGCCGAGCCACTTGTGTTCGAAGCGAAACTTAAGCCGCGAACTGCGGTCGGGGCGGAAATTGTGTCCTCCGGCGACCAAGGCGTGACGGCGGAAAAAACAGTTGTCCCACTGCCGCGCCCGACTCAGGCGGCCGTCGGGCAGCGGCTGGTCGACCACGTCGTAACAGTAGCAGGTCGGGCAGACCGCGCTGCACGCCCCGCAGGACAGGCAGCGCTCACCCAGCTCCCGCCAGATCGGCAGGCCCTGTCCGGCGGCGAAAGCCGCTTCCAGGTCCTTTGGCGAAAGCGCTCCTTGCGCAGCAGTCAAGGTCGCTGGCCAGGGGCGCTGCTGGGCTTCACCCAGTTCCCCGGCAAAGCCCTGCAGAAGTTCTGCACCCCGCGCCGACCCGATGTAGAGTTCAGTTTCGCTGAAAAACAGGTCGAAACGGGGCGCCCCGGAGGGCGGCGGGCAGAAACAGCCAAGCCCCGGCACGCAGTTACGGCCGACACGCAGGGTCCTGGCGTTGCGGAGCTGGTACAACCGGTCGTCGGCAAATACGCGGTCGAGGTAATCCAGGGCGTAAAGATCGCAGGGGAAAAGGCCGAGCAGAACCATCGGGGAAGCCTCCTCCACGGGTGGGCGGCAGCGCCCCTGGGCCGACTCCCAGAGAAGATCGTGGGGAGGAAGCAGCTGCTTTTTCGGCGGGATGAAGGGCAGGGCCGCCGGCGAAAGCTCACTCCAGGCGGCCAGGGGTGCCAGCCGGCAAACGCCGTCTCCGGCAACCACCGGGCCCAGCAGCCGAAATGATGCGGCGAGCCGACCAACCAGGCGCTCGGCAAAACCGCTGGCGACAGTAAATACCTGCATGGCTCCCCCCGCAAATTAGTCTCTACACATTTTATCAGCGGGCGTGGCCTTCGCAAGGCCGGGCCGGTGCTGCAGCCGGTTGGCAAATCCTGCGGGATAAGGTAGCCTTTAATGGTTTGTCAATTGACCGAAATCCTGGGAGTCCCGCCATGAAGACCCGCCTGACCATTCTCTGCGAAAACACCGTGCGCCCTCTGGAGGGGCTGATCGGGGAGCACGGCTTCGCCTGCTACCTGGAGACCGCGAAGGGCAACTACCTGTTCGATACCGGCCAGGGGTTGGGGATCGGCGGCAATGCCCGGATTCTTGAGAAGGATCTGGCCCAGATCCGCGCGGTGGTGCTCAGCCACGGTCATTGGGATCACACCGGCGGCCTGCCGGAGGTGCTGCGGCAGACCGGGCCGGTGGACGTCTGGGGCCATCCCGCCATGTTCAAGGCGCGCTATCACAGCAAGGACAGCGAGCAGCGCTATATCGGCGTTCCCCATCGGCGCGACTATCTCGAAGCGCTGGGGGCGCGCTTTCGCCTGGAGAACCGCTGGAGGGAGATTGGGCCTGGAGTGTATCTGACCGGGGAGATTCCGCGCCGCACCCCCTTCGAAAAGGGGGACCCGCACATGCACCTGGCCGACCAGGAAGGCAGTGCCCGGCAACCGGACCCCCTGGAGGACGATCTGTCGCTGGTGGTGGAGTCGGACAAAGGGCTGATCCTGGTTCTCGGCTGCGCCCACGCAGGATTGGTCAACATCCTGCGCCACGTGCAGGAACAAACGGGCCGCCAGGAGATTTACGCCATCATCGGCGGCACCCACCTCGGCTTTGCCGATGACGCCCAGTTCGCCCAGACCCTGGCGGCCCTGGAGGACTTCCGGGTGAAGAAACTCGGCGTTTCCCACTGCACCGGACTGCCCCGGGCCGCGGCGCTGGCGGCCCGCCTGGGCGAGCGGTTCTTTTTCGGCTCGGCGGGAGCGGTCCTGGAAGGATGATGCCGAGCGATCAGGACAGCCGGGTGACGCCCGAAGGCCCGGCACCGCTGTGGGTGCCCATCCGCCCCCCGGGGCTCAGCGCGGCCATCCACCTCTCCGAGGCTGCCGCCCGCAATCTGGCCCTGGTGCTCGAGGCCCGCGGCATTGCCTGCCGGCTGCAGCGCTCGGTCTGGGGCTGGCAGCTCAGCGTGCCGCAGGGCCTGCACCAGCGGGCAGACCAGGAACTGCGCCTGCATCACGAAGAGAACCGCAATTGGCCACCGACGCCGACAGCCGCCGCAAAGCTGACCGACAACGGCCTGATCACCGCCTCGGTCCTCGGGTTGCTCGGCCTGTTCCACAGCCTGACCTTCCTCCGGGCTTCCTGGGCGCCCGGCCGTCAGGGCTGGCTCAGCCTCGGCGAGGCGGCCGCGGGAAAGATCCTCGACGGCGAGTGGTGGCGCCTGGTGACCTCCCTGACCCTGCATGTCGATGGCCAGCACCTGTTCGGCAACCTGCTGATCGGCGGCGTTTTCATCATCCTGCTCTGCCGCCGCTTCGGCTCGGGACAGGGATGGTGCCTTTTGCTGCTCTCCGGGGTCCTCGGCAACCTGGCCAACGCGCTGATCCAGTCCCCCGCCCACCGCGCCGTGGGACTGTCCACCGCGGTTTTCGGCGCCGTGGGCATCCTGGGCGGGGAGAGCCTGCTGCGCAACCGGCGCCGGCTGCTGCGACGCTGGCCGTTGCCGCTGGCGGCGGCGGGAGCCCTGCTGGCCATGCTCGGCACCGGGGGCGAGCGCACCGACCTTGGCGCCCACCTGTTCGGATTCGCCGCCGGCACGCTGCTCGGCCTGGCGGTCGGCCGCCTGCAAAACCACCCATGGCCTCACCGCCCCCTGGGCAACGCCCTGCTCGCGGCAACTGCGGCCCTGGTCCCGCTGTTGGCCTGGCTGGCGGCAATCAACAGGTCGCCATAAAAAAAGCCGCCCCGATAAAAGGGCGGCTTGAAAAACCGTGGATCGTTCGATCATCAGGGGCTATCGGTCGATGGGATTGCCCCTGGTGGTCACGTCGAAGATGGTCATCAGCGACTCGGGGATGTAGGGGCACTCGTGAGTCTGGGATTCCCCCTTTGTCCCCTCGCGGGTCCAAATGACCACATCCCCTCCGCGGGTGCGCACCTCGCGCTTGACCTGCCCGGGGATCATCCTGGTCAGCAGGTCCCACATCTGGTCGATGCTCAGCAGGCTGTAGCCGGCGAATTCCTGGTCCGGCCTGGCATCCTTGATGAAGTTGTCGATGAGTTCATAATCCGCGAAATCGTTTTCTTTTCTCCACCACTTGATGAATTGATGGTCCGACCTTCTCTGGGTGGCAAGCTCCTGCAAGATTTCCTTTCCGGTCATGGTCAACCCCTTGATTCGGTCCGAATCCCCTGTTTATCTTGGTCCGGAGGGGAGACTCTGGCCCTTCGGACGCCGCCCAACAACCCTCAAACCACTTCCACAACCAAGTATAGCCTCATTATAGGGGGGTGCAACCTCCGCCACTCCTCTACCCGTCGGCCTATCAGCGAGGCATATCAGAGGTTTGCACGGACGAGGAAAACTTTGACAGGGAGTGCAGGATGACTACAATGGGGAGAAACGAAAAAAGGAGAAACCATGAGCACGAAAAACTATCCGACCCAGAAGGACAATACCTGCCCCAATCCGGAAAATCATGCCGAGCACATCTGCTCGCTGCGCGCGGCGGGCCGTAACTCCGAACTGAAAAAACGCACCGACCGGCCGGCTTTCGCATGTTTCAACTGTGGGGCCAAGGCCAACCAGGCTGGGGATCTCTGCGCACCCACCCCCCTGGACAAGGACTGACCAACCACCACCGGCGAGGAACCACGGCTGCGGCTGAAACAGGCTGTCAGCGACCGCTGTTTCCGCCCCATACAGTGACAATAGCCCTGCGCGGGTCCCGTCGCCGCCTGCCGGGTGGACTGCATGCTTGGAAAAAATGCCATCCTGTTGCTCGTGATCCTGGTAGCGGTCCTGTCCGGCTGCGCCAGGCCACGGCCACTGCACACCGAGCCCGACCTCATCCCCCCCCTTCTCGAATCCCCGGCGCCCGAGCCTGCGGCTCCAGCGCGGCAGTTGAAGGGCCTGGGCTATACCACCCAGGTCGGCGCCTTCGCCGAAATCGGTAATGCCGTGCGCCTGCAGGCCCGGCTGGAGCAACTGGGCATCGACGCCTACTACTTCCTCCACGAATCGGGACTTTACAAGGTGCGCTTCGGCAACCACCCGAGCTACGCCGCAGCCCGCAGCGAGGCTGAGGGCCTGCGGGCCCGGGGGCTCATCGCTGAGTTTTTCATCGTCGCCCCTGAGGAGTATGCGGCGAAAAGGATTCAGCTGAGCGGCAGCGGAGATCTGCGCGAGGAGCTGGTGCGCACGGCGCTGCGCTTCATCGGCACCCCCTACCAATGGGGCGGTACCTCCAGCGAGGACGGGTTCGACTGCTCCGGGCTGACCATGGTGACCTACCGCCTCAATGGTCTCGACCTGCCCCGAGTCTCCCGCAGCCAGTTCGAGGCCGGCAATTTCGTGGCCAAGCCCCAACTGCAGAAGGGGGACCTGGTGTTCTTCGCCACCAGCGGCGGCAAGCGGGTCTCCCACGTGGGACTCTACATCGGCGACGACCGCTTTGTTCATGCCCCCCGCCGTGGCCAGACGGTGCGGGTCGAAAGACTCTCCGGAGGCTACTACGAACGCACCTACCTGGGAGCGCGCAGTTATCTCTAGCCCGCGGGAGAAACCCGAAAAAACCAAAGGGGTTGCGCCTGGCAGGCACAACCCCTTGAAATTGCATATGGCGCGCGGTACAAGATTCGAACTTGTGACCTTTGGCTCCGGAGGCCAACGCTCTATCCAACTGAGCTAACCGCGCGTAGAGAGGGATATATACCCCATCTCCATATAGATTGCAACCCCTAACTTGCACAATTTCTTGCTGGAGTTCGGCTGCTGCTGGTATACTCGCCCAGGCCTGCAACCTGCCGAAATCACCGGCATCGCCGTCCGCAACCCATTCCCGGCGCGCCCTACCGGCGCCAGCCATCGGAAGCTCCCCATGTTAAATGTCTTTTCCATCCGAACGCTGCTGGTATTGACCCTGCTCTGCCTGGTGGGCGAACCGGCCTGGGCCAAGCTGACTCTCGGCCTGGTCCCCGGGGGCAACAGACTGCTGCAGACAGAACCTCAGGCACAGCGCCTCACCAGTTTTCTGGAGAACCGTCTCGGCGAGCCGGTGCAGGTCCGCATCTTCGAGGAGGAGCAGACGCTGTATGATTGGCTGGTCCGCTACCAGACCGTCGATCTGGCCGTGTTCAGCCGGCCTTTCTTCGAACAGCAACGGCCTTGGGACTTTCAGCATCTCGCCGACTATCTCGGCGGGGGCAGGCAACCCTCCCCCCTGGTGGCCCGACGAGGCCTCGCGCCGCGCTGGCTGCGGGAGATCCCCCAGCTCCTGTTCGCCATGGAAGCCGACCGCGAAGGCTCGGCAGCGCTGCGGGAGCTCGGCATCCAGCGCTTTGTCCCGCCGGGGACGCCCATTTCCGCGGCGCCGCCCGCAACGGAGCTGAAGCCGAGCCTGCTGGGCAGAACCGAGCAGCAGCCGGTCCAACAGCCATCCGCCCCCCCGGCTGAGACCGGGCAGCAGCCCGCGGCAGACCAGCAACCAGTGGCAGCCCCTGCGGCCGAAGCCCCACCCCCAGCCCCCGAAATGCCGCCGACTGAAGAATCCCCGCCAGCGGCAGTGACATCGGCCCCGCCGCCGCCACCGAGCGAGCCGGCGCCGCCTCCGCCAGCACCACCGGTGGTCAAGCCCGCCCCGGCAGAACCGCCGCGGGCGAAAATTGCCCCCCAGCAAAGCTACCAGGTCGAAAAGCTCACCGAGGGAATTTTTGCCGCCATCGCCAAACCGGGCAGCCGTGCCAGCGCCAACGCCTTTTTCGTGGTCGGCGACGCTTACGTGATTGCCGGTGGTGCGCACATGACCCCGGAAGCCATCGCCGACCTGAGCGCGGCCATCGCCGGGGTAACCCAACTGCCGCTGCGCTATTTCATCCTCGCGCACCACCACAAGGGATATTCCCACATCGATTTCGATTTCCCCCCCGAGGTCGATGTGATCATGTCCTGGCAGGCCTGGCAGGCCGTTGACGGGGAGGTGCGCAAGGCCAGCTACCCGGTGCTCTTCTACAGCGATGGGTTGACCCTCAAGCTGGGCGGCCGCACCATCATCCTTACCAATATGGGCAAGGGACACAGCGAAGGGGACACCCTGGTGTTCATCCCGGAGGCCTCGGTGCTTTTCACCGGAGACCTGGCCTACGTGAAAAGCGCCGCCTTCATGGGTGACGGCCACATGCAGGACTGGGTTCTGGCCCTGGAGTTCATGGAGCGGCTGGGCGCCGCCAAAGTCATCCCCGGCTATGGCCCGGTGGGCACAGGCCGGGACCTGGGCGCCTTCAAGGACTACCTCAAGGCGTTTCTCACCGAGGTGCTCAAGCACATCGAAGCCGGCGACACCCTGGAGCAGACCCTCCGTAAATTCTCCCTGCCCGAATACCAGAACCTCGAGGGGTACGCCCGGCTGCTGCGCCCCAACCTGGAGCGGGCCTATCGCGACCTGCAACAGAACCTGCTCAAGCAGTAACTCACCCGACCACGCCGGCCAAGAGAAAAGGGGGTGCGAATTTCGCACCCCCTTGTTTGTTTTTGCCGCCGCGGCTTCAGCCTCAGCGATGCTCCTGCTCTTCGTCGTGGTAGGTTTTTCGCAACAGCATGAACAATACCCCCATCAGCACCAGGGCCAGGGTCACCCCCCCACCCCAGAGCCGCCGTTGGGAAAAATCGGCATGATAGGCGGCTACCCGCTCCTCCACCTTGCCCAGCTCCGCCTGCACGCCGGCCGTCTCCTGTTGGATTTTCTCCACATCCACGCTGTGGAACAGGCGGTGAAACTTGTTGCGGGCGGCGAAAATCTGATCCTGCAGGGGCTTGGTGGCAATGCCGGTGCGGTGCAGCTGCGCCAGTTCGGTCTCGAGCCCGGAGATCATCCGGTCGGTCTCCGCCAGCGCGGATTTGATGCGCTCGGCCCGCCCATATTCGTGGCAGCGCGAGCAATCCTCGGCATTGATCAGGTCAATGGTGGTCTTCTGCACGGCGTGGTTGCCGTGGCAGGTGACACACTGGGGACCACCTGCATCCAGGGCCTGCCCGTGGGCGCTTTGCAGATAATCCTCCTTGACGCCGACGTGGCAGCGGCCACAGAACTCGGGGATCTCCGCTTCGTCCGGGACGCCGATAAAGCCGCGTTCGGGGCTCATAGCCATGGCGAAATCGGTGGGGTCGCCGCCGTGGCAGCCGTGACAGGAGATGCCGTTCTGGGCGTGGATGCTCCCCTGCCATTGGCCGATCGGCTCACCCAGCCGGCCCGGCTGACCACCGTGGCACTGGATGCAGACCGTCTCCTGGGCCTGGGCCTGGGCGATGGCCGGCCAGAGCACCGGCACCGCGAGCAGGGCGGACAGCAAGGAGCGGATCGTCAAATGGAAATATTTGGTCATGAATAATGCCCCCAGATGGAAATTGCCAGAAACACCAGGATCCCCAGGATATAACAGGTGACGAACAGCGGCCGCCGGGCCGGGCGTCGTTCGGGCCCCCGGTCCAGAAAGGGGAGCAGGGCCAGAAAGGTCATGAAGGCGCCCTGCACGGCCAGTCCGAGAAATTCGCTGGGGAAGATCTTCAGCGTCTGGTAGGCCCAGAGGAAATACCACTCGGGCTTGATATGCGGAGGGGTCACGAAAGGGTCAGCCGGCTCGTAGGCCGAAGGCGGAATGAACAGGTTGGGTGCAAAGAACACCACCCCCGCCAGCAGGGCCAGGAAAAAGCTGATGACCGCGAGGTCCTTGACGAAATAGTTGGGGAAAAACGGAATCCCGCCGGGATGCTCCTGGTGGCGGAAAACCTGGGACGGCGGCTGGGGCTGATAGTCCGGCCCGAATGGGGGCTTGGAAATGCCCACCCGCCGGACACAGAACAGGTGAAAGCCGATGAGCAGCGCAAGGATCAACGGCAGCCCCATGACGTGCAGGGCGAAAAAGCGCCCCAGGGTCGAATCGCCGACCATCGCCCCGCCCCGCAGAAACCGCACGATCTCGTCGCCAATCACCGGGATGGCGCCGGCGGCATCGGTGGCTACCGTGGTGGCCCAGAAGGAGAGCTGGCTCCAGGGCAGCAGATACCCGGTTAGGCACAGCCCCAGGGCGAGGTTGAAGAGGAGAAAACCCGACAGCCACGTCAGTTCGCGGGGCCGCTTGTACGCCCCCATGAAAAGCACCGAGAGCATGTGCAGCAGCAGGGCGATGACGATGACGTTCGAGCCGACGGCGTGCAGATAGCGGATCAGCCAGCCGAAGGGGACTTCGTTCATGATCGCCTGCACGCTACCGAACGCCTCGCTGGGGTTGGGCACATAGTAGATGAGCAGCAGAATGCCGGTGGCGAACTGGAGACCGAACAGGGTCATCAACACCGCGCCAAGCGTGTACCAGATGTTGACATTGCGCGGCAGAAGGTACTTGGTGAGGTTGTCTGCGAGGATGTCGCGAATTCCCAGACGCACATCCACGAAATCAATGGCCGTCTTGACCAGCTTCTTTATTACGGGCATCGGCGACTCCTATCCGACCATGATCTGGTCGCCCTCGAGGGCAACGGGGATCGATTCCAGGGGTTTCGGCGGAGGCCCGCCCAGCACCTTGCCGTCGGCGGAAAAACGCCCGGCATGGCAGGGGCAGAGAAACTCGCCCTTGTCCTGCTGCCATTTGATGATGCATCCCAGGTGGGGGCAGACAGCCGAAAACGCGGCGAAATTCCCCGGAGATGGCTGGAGCAGGACCGCCGGCGCGCCGCGGAAATTGAAGAAATGCGCCGCCCCGAGATCGACGCTGGCCCTCGCCACGGCAACCCGTTCGAGCGCGCCGGGCCCCTTGCGGGGAGCGAGAAAGCGCCACATGGGCCACAAGGTCACCGCGGTGACGGCCGTCCCCAGCCCGGCGAGAATGGTAATTAGAAAACCACGCCGCTGAGACGGCGATATCGGATTGTTGTCCATTGAGCCTCCTCGAATTGGAATTCGCTCGACCGGCAGGCCGCAGCCAACGCCTTCCCCCCGGTTGCATAACCGGGCAAACCGCCATAAATTATAATGGCCTGCATGTTTCTTGCAACCCCACAAAACGGATTAGAACGTGAACCCGAGAATCTCGGTATTTGTCATCGACCCGCCCGAGCGGCTGGACCCGCCCACCGACACCTCGCTGGCGCTGATGCGCGAAAGCCTGCGCCGCAAGCACCGGGTTTACTATTGCACGATCGACCAGCTGAAGCTTGAGGACCGCCGGGTTCAGGCCGCCGTCCACCCGGTGAGCTTTGCGCCGGGGCAGGAGCTGTTCCAGGCCGGCGCCCCCCGCCCCCTGGATCTGGCCGAGTGCGACATCCTCTACATGCGCAAGGACCCTCCCGTCGACATCACCTATCTGCATGCCACCTACCTGCTCGAGCAACTCCCCTCGAGGGTCGTTCAGGTCAACCCCGCCGCGGCCTTGCGCAACTATTGTGAGAAATTGATCCCCATCCAGTTTGCCCGGCTCTGGCCCGAGACCCTGGTCAGCGCCTCGGCCGAGACCCTTGCCGCCTTCCTCGATCAGGTGGGGCGCATGGTGGTCAAACCCCTGGAGGATTGCAGCGGACGCGGCATCTTTATCCTCGACAAGGACCAACCCGACCGCAGCCAGCGGCTGCGCGAAGCGGTCCGCCAGGGTCGCCGCTTCGTCGAGGGACAGCGCTATCTGCCTGAAATTTCGCAGGGGGACAAACGGGTTCTGCTGCTGGGAGGCGCGATCCTCGGGCAGGTCCGCAGACTGCCGCCGCCGGGGGAATTCCGCTCCAACGTCAATGCCGGAGGGCGCTGCGTCCCCTGTGAATTGACCGACGGCGACCGGGAGATCTGTGCCCGGATCGGCCCCTGGCTGGCAGAGCGCAGCATCCACCTGGCCGGGGTCGACATCGTCGGCGACAAGGTGCTGGAGGTCAACATCACCAGCCCCTCCTGCCTGCGGGAGATGAACGAACTCTACGGACTGAGCCTGGAGGCCAACGTCCTCGATTACCTCGAGGGACTGCTCCCGGCCCGGCCCCCTGCGCCCTGAAACAGCAAAGCCCCGGCGCGTGCCGGGGCTTTGCTGTAATCCCAGGTCTGCCGCCGCAGCGGCGGGCCCGCTCAGGTGCCCGGCTTGGCCACGGCCACCGCTCCGTACACCGGGATACGCAGCTCGGGCATATTGGCGCTGCTGGTGGAGATGATGACATAGCCGCTCAGGTGGGCCTGGCCTTCCTTGGGAGTGGCCCGGATGATCACTTCGGCGGACTCCCCGACAGCCAGGCGGTCGGCGGTGACCTCCGCCTTCAATTCACTGGCGGTAACCTGCAGGTTGCTCAGCAGCAGTTCCTTGTCGCCCTGGTTGGTCAGGGTCACCCTGGCCTCCTTGGTGGCCCCCGGAACCAGGGCCCGCATATCGACCTTGGCGGGCTCCTGCTCGATTTCCTCCTGAACGGTTCCGCGGATATAGAGCTGGGTCACGCTCTGGGTCGGGTCGTTGGAATAGAGATAGATGGTCTTGACCACGGCCCCCTTGAACCGGGCCGAATCGAAGGTGGTCTTGACCTCGCCGATCTCCCCTGCCCCGATGATGGTGGAGGAGAGCAGGGCCGCGGTACAGCCGCAGGAGCTGCGCACCCGGTCGATCATCAAGGGAGCGTCGCCGCTGTTTTTGAAGCGGAAGGTATGCTCGACCTTCATTCCGGCATAAATTTTCCCGAAGCTGTAGTCGGCATTTTCCACCGCCAGGCGGGGCGACCCCTCGCCAAAGGCGATGGCCGGGAGCAGCAACACCAGCAGTACCAGCAGAAAACGATAGATCATCTCAATCCGTATCCTTTCCTCGGTTTCACCGCCCGGGCCGGGCCCGTGCGACGCCTCAGATTGTAGCACACAAAAACTCAAAATGAACAGACCTTTATCCCGGTGCTAATAAATTGACACATGCGAAGTATATTGATATAGAATACCCCGCAATAGTACTCGCTTTTTTCCTAAGGAACGACATGCCGCAGAACAACCAGAATCTGAAATTGAAGCTGCTTTATTCCAGAAACTACATCGCTGAGCAGGTCAAACGCCTGGGCGAGGAAATCAGCCGTGATTTCGCCGAGAGCGAGGTTCTGCTGGTGGGGGTGCTCAAAGGCTCGTTCCTGTTCTGCGCCGACCTGGCCCGGGAGGTGAGCGTTCCGGCCAAGGTCGATTTCGTGCGCCTGGCCAGCTACGGCTCCGAGACCCGCTCCTCCGGGATCGTGGAAATGCGCAAGGACCTCGAAGAGCCGATCAAGGGTCGCAATGTCATCATCGTGGAGGACATCGTCGACAGCGGATACACGCTGGAGTCGCTCTACCACCGGCTGCTGCTGCGCGAGCCCAAGTCCCTCAAGATCTGCACGCTGATCGACAAGCGCAACCGCCGCGAAGTCGACATCGAGGCCGATTACGTGGGGATCACCATGGATGACGGCTTCATCATCGGCTATGGCCTCGACTACGATGAACAATACCGCAACCTTCCCGACATTCACCTGGTTGAAGGCGTATAGCCAGGGCTCAAGGGAGATTCCGCCATGATCATCCAATGCCCCGAGTGCCAGACTCGCTTCAAGGTGGCCGACGACAAGGTAAAGCCGGGCGGCATCAAGGTGCGCTGCGCCAAGTGCCGGCACATCTTCCTCGCCCAGCGTCCCCAGCCGGCCCTGGCGCCAGAGCAGCAACCCCCGGAGCCTGCGGCTGAAAAGCCTGCGGAAAATTTTGCCCCTCCCGAGGAAACTCCCCCGCCCACCCAACCGGAGGCGCCCGCCGCCTTTCCGACCGCTACCGCCGCCAGACCGCCGGAGCCGCCACCCCAGCAGAAGGACCAATTCGACAGCTTCAGCCTGGACGCCACCCCGGAGGGCCCCGCCGAAGAGGATTTCGAGGGATTCGAAGAGTTTTCGACCTCCCCGGATGCCGCCATAGCGTCGGTCCCCCCGGCAGAGCAGCCCGACGAGAGCGAAGAGACCTGGGATGCCGGGTTCGGGGAAGAGAGCGCCGAGCAGGCCTTCGGCGCGGAGTTTGCCGGCGACGAGGAGCAACGCCCCCTGGAAGATGAGTTCGACTTCGGCGCGGAGAGTGAACCATTCCCAAGTGAAGCGGGTCCCGACACCATGGAGGAGGAGTTAGCCGGCGAGGAAGAAGCGGGCTTGGACTCCCCGGATGAGTTCTCCTTCAGCGATGAACCTGAGGCAGCGGCCGACGAACTTTCCGGGGATGATTTCGCCTTCGAGGAGGCCCTGGAATCCGGCGCCGGGGAGAAGGGTCTCGATTTCGCCGAGGAGCCGCCCGCCTTCAACTGGGAGGAGGAAACGGAGAGCGGTGCGGCGGAGCTTTCCGGCGCCGCCGACGAGTTTGACTTCGGCGATGCGGAGGAGGCCTCCGAAGAGGCCGAGGAATTCGACTTCAGCGGGATGACCTTCGGCGAGGAGGAGTCCCCCGAGCCGGCCCGCAGCGAACCGGACCCGGAGGAGGACGCCTTCGGCAGCCTCTCTCTGGACCTGGACGAGCCTGCGGCGGCCGCCCCGGCGGCGGCTGCGGCGGTGCCCCCAGCGGCGGCGGAGCGCCAGGCCGCCGAAGCCGAAGAAGAACCCCTGGAAGCCCCCCTGCCGGTGCCGAAAAAACGCAAGAGCGCGCTTTCGGGGCTGACCCTGTTTCTGCTGCTGCTGTTGTTCGGCCTGCTCGGGGCGGCGGGGTATTTCATCTGGAGCGAGGGGTCGCTGGACCAGGCCCTGCAGCGGCTCACCGGCCAGCAGGCCCCCGCCCGGCCGGCGGGGCAGATCCGCCTGAGCGAACTGAACAGCTTTTTCGTCAACAACCTCGCCGAGGGCCAGCTGTTCGTAATCAGCGGCCAGGCCATCAACGAATTTACCGAGGCCCGCTCCGCGGTCACCGTCAAAGGGGTGCTGTTCGACAAAAACGGCAAGGCCCTGGTGCAGCAGACGGTTTTCTGCGGCAACGCGCTGGACGAGGACGCCTTGCGGAGCATGCCGTTTTCCCGCATCGAAGAGAGCATGAACAACCAGTTCGGCGACTCCCTCTCCAATCTCAACATCGGCGCGGGCAAGGCGATCCCCTTCACCATCGTGTTCAAGAACCTGCCGCCGGATCTCGCCGAGTTCATCGTCGAGGTGGTCGACTCGAAGCCGGCCTCCAAGTAGTCCGGCCTAAAGCCTCGAAACGCAGAAAAGCCGCACCCAGGTGCGGCTTTTCTGCGTTTCGAGGCCTGGCGCGGCGCAACGGCTACTGCTTCTCCCCCTCCTTGTCCTCGGGTTTCTTCGCATTCTCCTCGGGGGTGATGTCGATCTCGTCCCGGTCGCTGATCCCTTTCTTGAAACTGCGGATCCCCTTGCCGAGGGCCCCGCCGATCTCGGGGAGCTTGCCGGCGCCGAAGATTACCAGCACCAGTACCAGGATGATGATCAGTTCCGTCGTACCCAGTCCAAACATCTATATCTCCTGTCCCTTGCTGCCGGGAGCGGTTGAGGTAAAATTGGGCGATAAGTTGAAGGGCGGCCCGCAGGCCGCCCTCCGGGGTGGATCAGGGAGCCTGAATGGCGTCCACCGGGCAGGTGTCGACACAGGCGCCGCAGTCGGTGCAGGTGGCTGCATCGATCACACGGACATCGCCCTGCTCGCTGATGGCGTCGACCGGGCAAGCCGGCTCGCAGGCGCCGCAGTTGATGCACTCTTCGGTAATGTTGTGGGCCAAGGGTATCACCTCCTCCATCATGGGGTTGGATATGACTAATCGTCATTCGCAAAATAGTACACCAAATCGGCCGCCGCTGTCCACCCCCTTGCACGGGCCCAGGGGGAACAAAAACCTTGCAAATGGGGGTGGCATTCGCTAGTCTTTCATAACGCCTTTCCACATCGCAACAGGCTTAGAGTACTAGCGTTGCACCTATAAAATATCGCTGAAATTTTTCAGTCATGATAAATTTCAAAACATAGTTTTTCCGTATACTGGCATAACCTTTTTCCATAGCGCGAAACCCGAGGAGGAGTGATTTAAAATGGACATTCTCGCTTTGAACTGCGGCAGCTCATCGGTCAAGTACCAGCTTTTCGACTGGAAGAAGAAGGAAGTGATCGCCAAGGGGATGGTGGAAAGGGTCACCATCGGCGACTCGTTCATCATCCACGAGGTCCCCGGCCGCGAAACCTACCGCGAAGAATACGAATGCCCCACCCACGAAGTCGCCATCCATCTGATCATCAAGATGCTGGCCGACACCAAGCACGGGGTGGTCAAGGACATCCAGCAGATCTCCGCGGTCGGCCATCGCGTGGTCCACGGCGGGGAGAAGTTCACCCGCTCGGTCCTCATCGACGACGCGGTGCTCGAGGCGATCAAGGAAGTTCAGCACCTGGCCCCCCTGCACAACCCGCCGAACATCTCCGGCATCGAGGCCGCCAAATCGGTGCTGCCGCAGGTGCCGCACATCGCCATCTTCGACACCGCCTTCCACCAGACCATGCCCAAGGCCGCCTACACCTACCCCCTGCCCCTGGAGTGGTATGAGAAATACGGCGTGCGCCGCTACGGGTTCCACGGCACCAGCCACCTGTACGTCTCCAAGCGGGCGGCGGTCCTGCTCGGCAAGGCGCCCAAGGACTGCAACATCATCACCATGCACATCGGCAACGGAGTCTCCCACTCGGCGATCAAGGGCGGGGTTTCAGTGGACACCTCCATGGGCCTGACCCCCCTCGAGGGGGCGGTCATGGGGACCCGCTGCGGCGACATCGACCCGGCCATCCCCGCCTTCATCATGGAGAAGGAGAACTTGGGCCCCAAGCAGATCGACTCGATCCTCAACAAGAAATCGGGGGTCCTGGGGATCACCGGGCACTACACCGACCGGCGCGACGTGATCGAAGGGGCCGAAAACGGCGATGAGCGCTGTCAGCTGGCGCTGGAGATCGAAGCCTACCGGCTGAAAAAGTACATCGGCTCCTACGCGGCTGCCGTTGGCGGCATCGACGCGGTGGTCTTCACCGCCGGGGTGGGGGAGATGGGTTGGCAGATCCGCGAAAAAACCCTGGAGGGGCTCGAGTTCATGGGCATCCACCTGGACAAGGAGAAAAACCGCAACACCATGACCCGCAAGCGGGAGAGCGTGATCACCCGCCCCGACTCCCCGGTCAAGGTTTTCGTCATCCCGACGGACGAGGAGTTGGTGTTCACCGAGGATGTGGTCGCCATCCTCGAGGGGACCTACGCAGACCACATGAACTTCCGCTATTCCTTCGCCAGCAGCGAATTTCAGCGCAAGTAGGACAACCGGCGCCAGGTTGCGCAGCAAACAAGAAGGCCGGCGGGAAACCCCGCCGGCCTTCTTGTTTGCTGCGATTTTCACCAGTCGGCAATGTCAGGCCTGCGCCTGCACCGCGGTGATCGCCGAGACGCTGATGATATCCTCCACGGAACAGCCGCGGGACAGGTCGTTGACCGGCTTGGCCAGGCCCTGGATGATGGGGCCGACGGCCTCGGCGCCGGCGAGGCGCTCGACCAGCTTGTAGCCGATGTTGCCCGCGTCCAGCGTGGGGAAGATGATGGTGTTGGCCTTGCCCGCCACCGGAGAGCCGGGGGCCTTTTTCGCCCCGACCTTGGGCAGCAGCGCGGCGTCGGCCTGCAGTTCACCGTCGATCTGCAGGGCCGGGTCCATCCCCTTGGCGATTTCCAGGGCCTTGAGGACCTTGTCCACGTCCTCGTGCTTGGCGCTCCCCTTGGTGGAGAAGGAGAGCATGCCGACCCGGGCCTCGACCCCCAGGAAGCTCTTGCAGCTGCGGGCGGTGGCCACGGCGATCTCGGCCAGGGCCTGGGCGTCGGGATTGGGGTTGACGGCGCAGTCGGCGAACAGCAGAGTGCCGTTCTCGCCGAACTCGGGGGTCTTGGTGACCATCAGGAATACCGAGGATACGGTCTTCATGCCCGGCGCGGTCCCGACCACCTGGAAGGCGGCCCGCAGCACGTCGCCGGTGGTGTTGTAGGCCCCGGCCACGGCGCCGCCGGCATCGCCCATGCGCACCATCATGGCACCGAAGTAGAGGTTGTCGTCCCCGGTGAGCAGCTCTTTGGCCGCCTCGCGCGAAAGCCCTTTTTTCTTGCGCAGCTCCACCAGTTCATCGATGTACTGCTCCAGCTTGGGGGCGCTCTTCGGGTCGAGCAGGGTCACCCCATCGAGGGAAGCGCCGAGTTCCTGCGCCTTGGTCCCGAGGGTCGCGGGGTTGCCCAGCAGGACCACCTTGGCCAGGCCGTCCTTGACTATCTGGCCGGCAGCCTGGACCATGCGGTCGTCGTACCCCTCGGGCAGGACCACGGTTTGCAGGTTCTGACGGGCCTTGGCTTTTATCTGATCGACTAAGTGCATGGAACATCCTCCGTGTGGAAAGCGTTGATTTTAAAGGTTAACTTATAGCCGATGCGGAAGAGGTGGTCAACCCGCTTTTCATGACCGGGTCACAGATTTTGGCAAACGAAACATTTCTGCCTCCCGGCGGCGGGCTTCATGTATAATGTGGCGACACTGACCTCCCAATGGCCTGCCCCTGACGATGTTTCAAGAACGCCGACAAAGCCACCTCCTGGCAGCCTTTTTCATCCTCTCGCTGCTGCTGCACCTGCTGCTGATTTACCTGCTGCCGCAGCGCTCCCTGGTCCCGGCCCCCCGGCCCGAACCGGTCTATGTCGAGGTGCGCCCCCCCCGCCCCGCGCCGCCCCGCGAGCGCGAACTCGACGTGCCTGCCCCGCCCGAGCCGGAGCAGCCCCGGGAAACCCCGGCCAGGCGCCTCGGGCCCCAGGACCAGGTCGTGACCCGGGAGACGGCCCCCCGCGGCGCGGACGTCGAGGACAGGCTGCCCGCTGCGCCTTCACCGCGGGGGGCTCCCCAGCCCCGCCCGCAGCCCCAGACCCGACCCCAACCGAAGCCTGCCGCGCCCGCCGCGCCGCGGCAGCAGGAGCCGCGCAACCGGGCCGCCGCCGAGGAGGCGGCGCGCCCGCAATCTCAAGCGGAGCCCCAGGCCGCCCCGCAGACGGCTCCGCCGAGGGAGAAGCTCCCCGACTTGCAGTCGCTGCTGACGCTGCCCCAGACGACGGTCGCCCGCCTCGAGAGCGAATGGCGCCAGAAATACCGGGCGGATGTCGAGCAGGGCGACGCGGTCTGGCTCGACATGGAAAGGGACCTGCTCTATTCGTTTTTCAAGCGTTTCCGGGACAACATCTACGCGGTCTGGAATTATCCGGCCCGCTCGGCGGAACGCGGCGACGAAGGGACCTGCCTGCTGAAAATCACCGTCAACCGCGACGGCACGCTGCGCCAGGTGCAGCTGATGGAAAGCAGCGGCCACAAGGTCCTCGACGAGGAAGCCCTCCAGGCGGTGCAGAAGGGCTCGCCCTTCGGCCCCCTGCCGCGCTCCTTTACCAAGGACGAGTTGAGCATTTTCGCGTTCTTCCGCTACAACCTGACCCGCCGGGTCATCTACTGAAGCTCCGGCAACGACGAAGGGCGCCTCGCGGCGCCCTTCGTCGTTATCCTCCTACCCTTCCCACTTCAGCCGCGGATTGCGCGCCGCTGCGGTTTCGTCCATGCGCCCGACCCGCGTGCGGACCGGTGCCTGGTGCAGCAGTTCGGGGTTGTCCCTGGCTTCTGCGGCGATGGCCAGCATCGCCTCGCAGAACTCATCCAGGACTTCCTGACTTTCCGTTTCGGTCGGCTCGATCATGATCGCGCCCTTGACCACCAGGGGGAAGTAGACGGTCGGCGGATGGTAACCGTAGTCGATCAGCCGCTTGGCCACATCCAGGGTATGGCAGTCGTTGGGCAGGTTGCGCTCGGAGAAGACCACCTCGTGCAGCGAGCGCTGCTTGTAGGGCAGATGGTAGGTCCCCTCCAGGCGGGCGCGGATGTAGTTGGCGTTGAGCACCGCCATCTGGCTGGCGTGCTTGAGCCCCGCGCCGCCCAGGGTGCGAATGTAGGCATAGGCCCGCACCAGGATGCCGAAGTTGCCGTGAAAAGCCCGCATCCGGCCGATGCTCTGCGGCCGCTGGGAGTCGAGGCGATACTGCCCCGCCTCGCGCACCACCACCGGCACCGGCAGAAACGGCTCCAGGGCCGCGGTGACCCCGACGGGGCCGGCCCCCGGCCCGCCGCCGCCATGGGGCGTGGAGAAGGTCTTGTGCAGGTTGAAATGCATCACGTCGATGCCCATATCCCCGGGCCGGGCGATCCCCATCAGGGCGTTGAGGTTGGCACCGTCGCAGTAGACCAGCCCGCCCTTGGCATGCACCACCTCACAGATCTCCTTGATCTGCGATTCGAACAGCCCCAGGGTGTTGGGGTTGGTCACCATCAGCCCGGCCACGTTCTCGTCCATCAGTTCGGCGACCCGCTCGGCGCTGAGCACCCCGTCGGAGGGGATGGAAACCACCTCGTAGCCGCACAGAGCCGCGGTGGCCGGGTTGGTGCCGTGAGCGGTGTCGGGGATCAGCACCTTCCTGCGCGGGTTGCCCTGGGCCTCGTGCCAGGCGCGGATGATCAGCATGCCGGTCAACTCGCCGTGGGCTCCGGCCGCCGGCTGCAGGGTGACGGCGGGGAACCCGGAGACCTCGGCCAGTTCCTGCTGCAGGCTGAACATCAGCTCCAGCGCCCCCTGGCTGAGATGCTCGGGGGCCAGCGGATGCGCCCCGGCGAAGCCGGCCAGGCGCGCCGCGGCCTCGTTGACCTTGGGGTTGTACTTCATGGTGCAGCTGCCCAGGGGATAGAAGCCCGAATCAACCCCGTAGTTCCAGGTGGACAACCGGGTGAAGTGGCGCACCACGTCGACCTCGGAGAGTTCGGGGAAGCCGGCAACCTCCTCCCGGACCAGCGCCGTGGGGAGCTGCGCTTCGGGCACGTCGAGCGCCGGCAGGCTGTAGCCCTTGCGCCCGGGGTCCGAATGCTCGAATATCAGTTTTTCGTTGAGAACCAGTCCGCTGGTACCGACACTGCTCATTTTTCACCTCCTGCCAGGGCCGCCACCAGGGCGTCGATCTCCTGCCGACTGTTCTGCTCGGTGACGCAGACCAGAAACCGGTTGGACATTTCCGGAAAATACCCTCCCAGCGCGATGCCGCCCAGAATCCCCTGGCGTTCCAGCCGCTCCAGCACCGCCCCGGCCTCCACGCCGGCCTCGACCACGAATTCGTTGAAGGTCGCCCCGGCAAAGGGGATGGAAAAGCCCTGCAGGGCGCCGATGGCCCGCTTGGCATACTCGGCCTTGGAGAAGTTCTGCACGGCGACCTCGCGGATACCGGATTTGCCCATCAGCGACAGGTAGATGGTCGCCATCAGGGCACAGAGGCCTTCGTTGGAGCAGATGTTGGAGGTGGCTTTTTCGCGGCGGATGTGCTGCTCGCGGGTGGCCAGGGTCAGGACAAAGCCGCGCTGCCCCCGGGTATCGAGGGTCTCCCCCACCAGCCGGCCGGGCATGGTGCGCAGATCCTTCTGGCGGGCGGCGAAGAACCCCAGGTAGGGGCCGCCGAAGGCAACGGGGATCCCGAAACTCTGCCCCTCGCCGGCGACGATGTCGGCACCCAACTCCCCGGGGGATTTGAGCAATCCCAGGGCGATGGGCTCCTGCACCGCAGCGACCAGCCGCGCCCCCAGCCCATGGGCCACTTCGGCCTGGGCCGCGAGATCCTCGACTACGCCGAAAAAGTTGGGATAGCCCACGACCAGCGCGGCGGTCTCCTTGTCGAGCAGCGAGGAGAGCGCGCTCATGTCGGTGCCTCCCGAAGCATCGAAGGGGACCGGGACCAGCTCCACATCGAGGTAGCGGCAGTAGGTGGCCACCGTTTCGCGGTACTCCGGATGCAGGGCCTCGGAAATCAGGACCCGTTTGCGCCGGGTGGCGCGCACCGCCATCAACACCGCTTCGGCACAGGCCGAGGCACCGTCGTACATGGAGGCGTTGGCCACGTCCATCCCCGTCAGCTGGCAGACCAGGGTCTGGTATTCGAAGATCGCCTGCAGGGTCCCCTGGCTGATCTCCGGCTGGTAGGGGGTGTAGGCGGTATAGAATTCACTGCGGGAGATCAACTGGTCGACCGCCGCCGGGATGAAATGATTGTAGGCGCCGCCGCCGAGGAAACTCGGCATGGAGTCAGGGGTGGCATTGCGATCGGCCAGGCTCCGCAGATGACGGAGCAGTTCCGGTTCGGACAGGGGCGCGGAAAGGTCGAGGGGCCGCTGCAGACGCACCGACTTGGGGATTTCTTCGAACAGCTCCTCCAGCGATCCGACCCCGACGGTTTCCAGCATCTGCTGGATGTCTTCCTGGGTGTGGGGAATATAGCGCATGGGTATCTCCTGGAAAATCCATCCGGCCCATCCAGCACGAGCACCCGGCGGCCCCATGGGGGTCGCCGGGTGTCGGGATTGTTGCCGGGCGGATCGATTATCGCCCTTCGGGCAGTACCTCTCCCCGGGAGGGGATCGGGTTATTCCTTCTCGACGAATGCCTGGTACTGCTCGGCGTCCATCAGATCGTCGACCTGCCCGGGCTCGGTCAGGCGGATCTTGATCATCCAGCCGTCCTCGTAAGGGGAGGTGTTGATCAGCTCGGGGGTATCGGGCAGGTCCTCATTGACCTCGACCACCTCCCCGGAGACCGGGGCATAGACATCGGAGACCGCCTTGACCGACTCGACCACGCCGAAGGCCTTGCCTTCCTCGACCATGGTCCCGACCTCGGGCAGTTCCACGAATACCACGTCCCCCAGGGAGTCCTGGGCAAAATCGGTGATCCCTACGGTGACGATGCCGTCCTCGAGCAGAACCCATTCGTGCTCTTCGGTGTACTTCAAGTCCTCGGGAAATTCCATTTTTCATCCTCCTTGGCCATGCGGCTGGCAAAATTCTCTAACGGGCGAATCGCCTTGAGCTGATGACTGATTTCAGAATCCCCGGGTTCCCGCCGGGCCGGGCGCAGGCCGTTGCCCCAGGCCCGGTTCTAACCCGGCTTCGGGACCTTCTTGCCGTCCCGAGGGGGGGGGAATCAGGAATTCTGTTTGACAAAGGGGGTGTGGGCGACCCGGGCGCCGACCTGGCGGCTGCGGATGCCGATCTGCAAATCGGTCCCGACGGCAGCCTGGCCGCTCTCCACCAGGGCCAGCCCGATCCCGACGCGCAGCGAGGGGGACATGGTCCCGCTGGTCACGACACCGACTTCGCGCCCACCGGCCAGAACCGGATAGTCGGCGCGGGGCACCCCCGGCTCGGTCATCACGAAGCCGACCAGGCGGCGGGGGATCCCCTGCTGCTTCATTTTCACCAGGGCCTCGCGACCGATGAAGCTCGGCTTGTCGAGCTTGGTGATCCAGCCGAGCCCGGCCTCGAGGGGGGTGATTTCGGGACTCAGCTCATGGCCGTAAAGGGCGTATTTCATCTCCAGCCGCAAGGTGTCGCGGGCCCCCAGGCCCACCGGAACCAGGCCATCGGCCTCGCCGGCCGCGAGCAGGGCATCCCAGAGCTTCTCCGCGGCCTCGGGGGCGAAATAGAGTTCGAAGCCGCCCGCCCCGGTGTAGCCGGTGCGGGAGATGATCGCCGGGACCCCGCCGACCAGCCCCTCGTAGAAATGGTAATAGGCGATTTTCCCCAGGTCGGTTGCCGTCAGCCGGGCAAGAATAGCGTCCGCGGCCGGCCCCTGCAGGGCCAACTGGGCGAATTCATTGCTGCGGTTGCGCAGGGTGACCCCGGCAAACCCGCCCTCTTCCAGGACTTCCTCCATCCAGGCGAAATCCTTGTCGATATTGGCCGCGTTGACACAGAAAAGGAAATGGTTCTGGTCGAAGCGGTACAGGGTGACATCGTCGACCACCCCGCCATGCGGATAGCACATGGCGCTGTACTGCACCTGGCCGTTGACCAGTTTGGCCGCGTCGTTGACGGTCAGCTCCTGGATAAAGGCGAAGGCGCCCTCCCCCTTCACTTCGATCTCGCCCATGTGAGAGACATCGAAAAGCCCGGCAGCGTTGCGCACCGCCAGGTGTTCCTCGATGACTCCCCGGTATTGCACCGGCATTTCCCAGCCGCCGAAATCGACCATGCGCGCACCCAGTCTCTTGTGCGCCGCGTTCAGGGGCGTTTGTTTCAACATGAATTCCCTCCGGTAAGGATGCGGGTTGGATGATCAGCCAGTCTGATGCAGGATTTCCGGGATGCGCTCCTCGTGCCCCAGGGTCATCAGGTGCACCCCCTGGCAGAGGCTGCGGGCCTGGGCCACCATATCCCGGGCAATGGCCACCCCCTCGTCGAGGGGGTCGGCTGCCTGCTCGAGGCGTTCGACAAGCGGCTCGGGCACCTGCACCCCAGGGATATGCTGGTTGAGAAATCGCGCCATCCGGGCACTTTTGACCAGCAGCACCCCGAGCAGCACAGGAACGCCCAGCGGCCGAGCCGCGGCCATGAATCGCTCCAGGGCCGGGGGGTCGAAAACCGCCTGGGTCTGGAAGAAACCGGCCCCCGCCTCCACCTTCTTGGCAAATTTCTGAAACATCAGCTCAAAGGGTTCGGCCGAGGGGCTCACCGCGGCCCCGCAGCAAAATCTGGGAGCGACCTCCAGGGAACGCCCCGCCAGGTCCTGGCCAAGGGTCAAGCCTTCGACCGCCTGCAGCAATTGAACCGAATCCAGATCGAACACCGATTTCGCTTCGGGGTGGTCGCCGAAGCGCGCATGGTCGCCCGAGAGAATCAGCAGGTTCTCCACCCCCAGCGCCGCGGCCCCGAGCAGGTCGGACTGCAGGGCCAGGCGGTTTCGGTCCCGGCAGGTCAGCTGCAGGACCGGCTCCTGCCCCTGGCGCACCAGCAGCGCCGCCAGCGCCAGGGGGGACATGCGCATGTTGGCCCCCTGGTTGTCCGTGACGTTGATCGCCGTCACCCCGGAAAAGGACCGCGCCTTGGCCAGTGCCTCGCTCGGGTCGGACCCTTTGGGCGGGGCAATTTCGGCGGTGACGACGAACTGACCGGCGTCCAGCTGCTGTTGAAGTTTGGACATTTGAGAACCCGTGGGCCGTGGGCCGTGGGCCGTGAGAAGCATTTACTGCCCACGGACCACGGTCCACGGATCACTTGAGTTTATGTTTCCCCGGCTTGCCCCCCTTGGCCCAGTTCTTGGGGGCGACGGTGCGGGCGAACACGCCCTGGCGGCCCTGCGTCTTGAGCCGCTCATAGATCTGCACCCAGGCGCATTCGCTGTCGCGATCAGCCTCGCAACGCCCCTCCTCCATTCCGCCACAGGGTCCGTTGAGCAAACCCTTGGCGCAATTGGTGACGGGACAGATGCCGGCGGTTTCGTTGAGGATACATTCACCGCACAGCGAGCACTTCTCCTCATACTGGCCGAATCGCCGCACGTTGCCGAGAAACAGTGAGTTTACCCCGCCGATCACCAGCCTGTCCGTACTGCCTGAGACCGACTGGATCCCCGCCCCGCAGGCGAGAACCAGCAGGGCCTGCGCCTCCTCGATCTGAGCATAGTGCTGGCGCAGGTCCCTGGCGGCGCGCATGATGTGACAGGCCTCATCGATGACAACGCTGCCGGTGACCTCCTTGCCCTGGCCGCCAAGCCACTCCTGGAGCTGAAACACCTCTTCCTCGCCGCCGGACTTGCAGGCGGTGGCGCAGGCGGCGCACCCCACCAGAAAGATCCGGTCGCGGCCCTCGAGGGCGGCGAGCAACTCCTGCCGGTCCTTCTGCTTGCTGATGATCATCGTTGTCACCCTCGGCGCCCTTGCGCAGGCGCCATGAGACACCAACGCCCAGGTACGGTTTGCCATACCCGGGCGCTGATCCCCAATCGAGCTATTTTGCGGCGCGGCGCTTTGCGCTTTCCACGGTGTTGTAAAGCAGCATGGTGATGGTCATGGGGCCGACCCCGCCGGGGACCGGGGTGATGGCACTGGCCCGCTCGCTGGCCGCGGCGAAATCCACATCGCCTACGAGTTTCTTCTCGCCCACCCGGTTGACGCCGACGTCAATCACCACCGCGCCGGGCTTGATCCAATCGCCCTTGATCATCTCCGGTCGGCCCACGGCGGCGACGACCACATCGGCGCGCCGCACCTGGTCGGCCAGGTCCCGGGTCCGGGAGTGGCAGATGGTGACCGTGGCGTGTTTGGCCAGGCACATCAAGGCCACCGGTTTGCCCACGATGTTGGAGCGGCCGACCACGACGACTTCCTTGCCCGCCAGTTCAACGCCGCTGTGCTCCAGCATCTTCATTACCCCATAGGGGGTGCAGGGCTGAAAAAGGGGATTGCCGGTCGCCAGGCGCCCGACGTTATAGGGATGAAAACCGTCCACGTCCTTTTCCGGAGAAATCGCCTCGAGCACCTTGCTCTCGTCGATATGTCCCGGCAGCGGCAACTGGACCAGGATGCCGTCGATGCGCCGGTCGCGGTTGAGTTCGTCAATCAGGGCCAGGAGCTGGGCCTCGGAGGTTTCGGCCGGCAGCTTGTGCTCGTCCGAAAAAATCCCTGCCTGCTCGCAGGCCTTCTCCTTCATCGACACGTACACCCGGCTGGCCGGGTCGTCCCCCACCAGTACCACCGCCAGCCCCGGAGTCACGTTTTCGGCCTTGAGAACCTGAACCTCGGCCGCGATCTGCTTGCGGATATCAGCGGCAATCGCCTTGCCATCAATAATTTTGCTCACTAAAAACACCTCCCTGGAAATGCAGCAACTATACGAAACACCATCAGGATTGTAAAGGCCCAGAAACCCCTGATCCAGTCAAATTGAGCCAAGCCTTTCATTTCTGCGACCATCGATGAAATTTCAGCACCTTACACCCAACATGTCAAAATGACGTCAAATCGCAGTCACAACCTCCGATGCAGCAAAAGTCCCCAGCTTCGGGTCAAAACTATGTCTTTGAGGCAGCCGGGCCAGCCTTGCCCCGGCGATGAAATTCATTTTCTTCGCCCCGGAAAAATCTTGGCCAGCCTACTTTTCATGCTTCATTTCAACACCTTAAACCAACATCAGGTTCAAACCCGGCGCCTCTGGCTTGACAGCAGGGGTACCCCCTCCCATCTTGGCACGCATGATGCTTTAAGGTTGACCATGCCGGCTTCTCATGAACAACATCCATGTCAGCATGCAAATTTTCGCGATAAGGTAAATTCGATGGCCGCAACGACCCTCATCATCGGACAATCCACCAGGCGCAGGCAGGAAATCTCCGACCTGGCCGAATCGACCCAACTGTTCGACCGCATTCTGCACAGCAGCACCCCCAGGGAGACCCTGGCGATGCTGGAGAATTTCAGAATCGACCTGATCTTCTTCGGGATGGAGAAACTATCGAAGGAGGCCTTCGAGTGGACCCGCTATCTGAAACAGCGCGCCGAGTGGAGCGATATCCCCCTGCTTGCTCTCGCAGCAGAAGGCAGTGAAGAAGATAGAATCATCGGTTTCGAATCCGGGGCCAGCGACTGCCTGACCTACGCCACCTCGACCAAGGAGGCCGCCGCGCGCATTCACCGCTACCTCGCCAACAAGAGACGCATGGATCAGTTGCGCAAGGCCAATGCCGACCTGGCGCGCCAGAGCCTGACCGACGAGTTGACCGGGCTGGGCAACCGGCGATTTTTCCACCAGACCCTTGAAGCCGAGGCCTCCCGCAGCAGTCGCTCCGCAACCACCTACTCGCTGATGTTGGTAGACCTGGACCATTTCAAGTCGATCAACGACACCTACGGCCACCCGGCCGGTGACGCGGTGCTCCGGGCGGTCTCGGCCGCCCTGCGCCGCAGCCTGAGAAAACCGGATACCGTCTGCAGATTCGGCGGCGAAGAATTCGCCCTGATCATGCCGGGGACCAGTTCAGACGCGGCCCACCTGGTCGCCGAGCGCGTTCGGGCCCGGATCGCCTCCCTGACTCCCGCCGAGCTGGGCATCGACCTGCGGGTTACCGCCAGCATCGGCATCAGCACCGCAAGCGGTCGAGGCAGCGCCGGCCACCTCGAAATCATCGAGGAGGCCGACCAGGCCCTGTATCGAGCCAAGGAAAACGGCCGCAACCGAACCGAAGTCTATGCCGACGGCAAGCGATTCTTCCCCTCCGCCTTTTTTTCCGGGCAGATCGACCCCGCCACCCTGGCCAGGGCCATCTGATCGCGGCCGAGCAAACCAATCAATAATCAGGAAAAAAAATCCCCGGTCCTTGCGGCCGGGGATTTTTTTTCAAATTCAATCTGTCACTCGTTGGCGGCCTTCGGGCAACCGCCACATGCCGCACCGCCGCCACCGGAAGGGCAGGCCGCGGGTTGCGACCCGCCGGCGTAGCCCTGCTGGTACCAGCCCCCGCCCTTCAAAGCGAAACCGGCCTGGGATATGAGCTTTTTTACCGGACCGCCACAGGCGCTGCATTCGGCTACCGGCGGATCGGAAAACTTCTGACGGACCTCGAAAACCTGATTGCAGCTCTCGCACTGATATTCGTACAACGGCATAACTGAATCCTCCAGCGAATAAATTCATCGTCAATCTAATGGCTTGGCGGGGCCCTTGTCAAGTCCTCCGGGAAATTCTCCAGGAAACCCGACACGGAGCCTCCCGCATTTCTGCGACATTTCGTGCTAAAATAAAAAAACTTCACCATCGCCGTCCGAAAGCTCCCCGTGCGCTCCTCAGCGGAGCAGCCACCGGAAAGGAATCAAGATGGAACAGTTGCACGAGGTCGCCCGTACCATCGCCCTGACCATGGGGGTTGCCTGGGCCAGCGGAATCAACCTCTATGCCGCCATCCTGGTGCTTGGACTGCTCGGCGCAACAGGCAACATAACCCTGCCAGAGAACCTGATGGTTCTCACCGAGCCCGTGGTCATCGCAGCGGCCGGGCTGATGTATGCGGTGGAATTTGTCGCCGACAAGGTGCCTGGAGCCGACACCGGCTGGGATGGCCTGCACACCTTCATTCGCATTCCCGCCGGAGCCCTGTTGGCCGCGGGCGCCGTCGGAGAGGTCAACCCCGCCCTGGCCTTGGCCGCGGCAATCCTCGGCGGGAGCCTGACCGCCGCCACCCATGCCACCAAGGCCGGCTCCCGGGTGGTAATCAACACCTCCCCCGAACCGGTAAGCAACTGGGTCGCCTCGCTGGGCGAAGACATCGCGGTGATCGGCGGCCTGTGGGTTGCCTTGAACTATCCGCTGGTATTCATAGGCCTGCTCATCCTGTTTATCCTGTTCATGATCTGGCTGCTCCCCAAGCTTTGGGTGGCCATCAAGAAGGCCTTCGGATTTCTCGGCAGGATCTTCCGCGAAGCCTGATCACCCTCCAGAAAAAGCCAGTCGGCTCACCGCTATTGACCGCGGGAGAAAACTGCCCGCCGAGCCCCGCCCGGGGCGCGGAAAAAAATGTCGCCCCCACGCCAACACCATTGAAATAGGGTTATTTTCCCCCACACAAGCATTACAAGCAGCCGGCTGAGACACCATAAACATGGTTCTATCAAAAACCAAGACCAGATCCAGCTAAGGCTTTTTTTGGCCACAGCTGGCGATTTTACGCCACATCCATCCGCCAAAATCGCTACTTAAACTGCCAGAACCTAAAGACAGACCCGCGAAAAACCTGGTCGGCCACCAAAGAAAAACGCCTTTTTAAAAATGGCATCTTCCTTGCCTAATGGACTTGTGGGCCGACTTGGTAACTGCGTTATATTTGGCGTCAGCCATTCCCGGTCCTCCCTCCCCCGAGCCCATTCAGCGTGCCTGCGTCGGGCAAGAGCGCCCGCGCGGGGAGTGCCATACCCATGACATTTCAAGGAAGGACAGAGGCCGAGAATGTTTGACAGACTAGACAGGTACCTGGAAATTTTCAGCACCACCGTGATGATGATCACCATGTCGCTGGCGACCCTGGTGGCGTTCATCAACGTCGTGTTGCGCTACGGATTCAACATGTCGCTCAGTTGGGCGGGGGAGATGACCTCCTACCTGTTCATCTGGAGCGCCCTGTTCGGGGCCGCCTACGGCTTCAAGATAGGCATGCACCTGGGGGTGACCATCGTCATCCACAAACTCAAGCCGAAGGTCGCCAAGGTCGTACTGACCTTCAGCCTGCTGATCATTCTCGGCTACCTGCTCGCCCTGATCGTCTGGGGCTACAACTTCTGCGTCTTCAACTATGAACTCGAACAGTCCTCGGTCGACATGGGGATCCCCTTCTGGATCATCTACGGGTGTGTCCCGATCACCATGGGAATCGCCGCCTACCAGGTAATTCTGAAGATCGTCAAGCTCCTGAAAGTGCCGGGAGATGAATTTTCCTATGACATGGTTATGAAGGAGCATTGACCTGATGGCTACCCTGACTCTATTCGGACTGCTGGTGATTCTTCTGCTGATCGGGGTGCCGATCGCTGTCGCCCTGGGCCTTTCCACTACCGCGGCGCTGCTTCTGTTCACCGATCAGCCGACGCTGATCATCGCCCAGAAAATGTTCACCTCGCTGGACAAATTCGCCCTGATGGCCATCCCCCTGTTCGTCCTGGCCGGGAACTTTCTCTCCCAGGGGGGGGCGGCGGCGCGCATCATCCGCTTTGCCCGCTCGGTGGTCGGCCACCTGCCGGGGGGCCTGCCGATTTCGGCGATCTTCGCCTGCATCATTTTCGCCGCCGTAAGCGGCTCCTCCCCGGCGACCGTGGCAGCCATCGGTTCGATCATGATCGGCGCCATCCGCGAGGACGGCTACAGCGACAGCTTCTCGGTGGGCGGCATTGTCTGCGCCGGCTCGCTGGGGATCCTGATTCCGCCGTCCATTGTGCTGATCGTCTACGGGGTCACCGTCGACCAGTCCATCGGCAAGCTGTTCATGGCCGGGGTGGTTCCGGGGATCTTCCTTGGCGGGATGCTGATGGTTGTGACCTACATCGCCGCGGTAAGGGGTGGGTTCAAAAAGACCAAGGCCGCCTCCGGCAAGGAGATCTGGGTGGCCTTCAAGGATGCCGTCTGGGCGCTGCTGGTGGTCATCATCATCATCGGCGGCATCTACGGCGGCCTGTTCACCCCCACCGAGGCGGCCGCCGTCGCCGCGGTGTACGGCTTCATCGTGGTCAAGTTCATCTACCGCGATCTTTCCTGGAAACAGGTTCCCGACGTCATCAAGGCCTCCGCGGCAACCGCGGCGATGATCATGTTCATCATCGCCAACGCGATGATCTTCGCCTACATGCTGACTATCGAGCAGATTCCCCAGCAGCTGGCCGCCTGGATCATCGACATGAACCTGAGCAAGGTCACCTTCCTGATCTTCGTCAACCTGTTGTTGCTGCTGGCTGGCAACTTCATGGAACCCTCGAGCCTGATCATGATCATCGCGCCGCTAATCTTCCCGGTGGCCATGAAGCTCGGCATTGACCCGATCCACCTCGGGGTGATCATTACCGTCAACATGGAGATCGGCATGCTGACCCCGCCGGTCGGACTCAACCTGTTCGTGGCCAGCGGCATATCGGGGCTGAGCCTTGGCGACGTGGTAAAAGCGGCGATTCCATGGTTTTTCGCCTTGCTGATCGGCCTGCTGATCATCACCTACGTGCCGGCCATCAGCCTGTGGCTTCCCAACCTGATGTTCGGCCGTTAAAGCCCGGAAACACCACTCGAACGCCTGGGAGCTGGCCGGGGTCGTTGTGAACCTGGCCAGGCTCCCGCAAAAACAGAGGAGGAGTAACACATGCGCAAATTTGGATTTCTTGTCGGACTGATGATCCTGTCACTGGTTGCGGTACCCGCCATGGCAGCACCGGTAACCATCAAATTCTCCCACGTCGTAGCCGTCGACACCCCCAAGGGCCAGGCCGCGGAGTACTTCAAGAAGCTCGTGGAGGAGCGCTCCAATGGCGAGATCAAGGTTGAGGTTTACCCCAACGCCTCGCTTTACGACGATCGCGCCGCCCTCGAGGCGCTGAGCATGAACGCCGTGCAGATGGCCGCCCCCAGCTTTTCCAAGTTCACCACCTTCGTCCCCCAGCTCGAGCTGTTCGACCTCCCCTTCCTGTTCAATGACATCGACCACCTGCACCAGGTGCTCAACGGTGAAGTGGGCCAGAAGCTGCTCAACATGGTCGAGAAAAAAGGGATGGTCGGCATGGCCTATTGGGACAACGGCTTCAAGCAACTCTCCGCCAACAAGCCCCTGATCAAGCCTGAGGATGCTTCCGGGCTGAAATTCCGCATCATGTCCTCCAAGGTTCTCGAGGCCCAGTTCAAAGCCCTCGCCGCCAATCCCCAGGTGCTGCCCTTCTCCGAGGTCTACAGCGCCCTTCAGCAGAAGGTCGTGGACGCCTGCGAGAACCCGCTGTCCAACTTCTACACCCAGAAATTCTATGAAGTGCAGACCGATCTGACCATGTCCAACCACGGCTACCTCGGCTACATGGTGGTCGCCAGCAAGATTTTCTGGAAGAAGCTCAACGACGACCAGCGCGCGCTGATCACCCAGGCGATGAAGGAGTCCACCGAGTATGCCAACAAACTGGCGGTGGAACTGGATGAAAAGTACCTGGCCGAGATCAAGACCGCCGGCACTACCAAGATCCATGAGTTGACCCCGGAGCAGCGCAAGGCATGGAAAGACAAGCTGCTGCCGATCTATTCCGAGTTTTATGATGCCGTCGGCAAAGACCTGATCGAAGGGGCCCTGGCCGCAGGCAAATAAGGTCGGGGACTTCCACCAAAGCCAAGGGGAGGCACCAAGCCTCCCCTTCTTTCGTGGAACGGCTGACCTATCTCCTGTATTGGCGCTGAATCGGTGAGTCCGAAGCGGGCATTTGCGAAAGTCATTGACCTGCCTGGGCTTGCATTCGTTTCCCGCCCCGAGCCCACGGTTTCAGGTTATAGTGCTAAACTTATAGCGTAGCAACGACGGACCGGGAACAAGGAGAGTACCATGCTACCCAACTACAGCAATATTCTGGTGGCAACCGACCTGAGTCAAAACTCCGTTCACGCCTTCAAGCACGCCGTCATGATGGCGCGGCGCAACCAGGCGAAAATCCACCTGCTTCACGTGGTTCCAGAAGTCGACGCCTCGATGCGGGCCTACATCTCGGCGATGATGGTCAAGGGAAGCCTGGACAAGTTCGAGGCCCAGCACGAGGAGGAAGCGCGTCAGGAAATTCAGAAACGGTTGAAGAAATTCGCCGAGGACGAACTGGCCGACCACCCCGAAGACCTGCAGAGGATCGCCAGCATCGAGGTGTCCCATGGGCACCCGGTGGCCAAGATTCTCCAGGTTGCCGACCAGAACAAAATCGACGTGATCGTCATGGGTTCACACGGCAAGGGTGCCATCGAGCACGCCTTTCTCGGCAGCACCACGGAAAAGGTCCTGCGCAAATCCAAGCGACCGGTGTTCGTCATCCCCCTGCCGGACTGACGGTCGCGGTTTCCAATGGCAAATCCCCTGGGGGCCGGTTTGCGGCGCCCAGGGTCGTCTCTCCAAGCCTCCGGCGGCAATCCCTGCCGCGCGGCTACCCAGCGAACCGAGGATGAAGCGTAGCGCCTGCATCATCATTCTGACCCTGAACCTGCTGCTTCTGGCCCCCCTTACGATCTTCGGCCAGGCAGTGAAGCTCGAGTTGATTTTTTCGGGCGGCCCGACCGGGGGGACCTTCGACTTCTTTTCGGCAGGCATTGCCGAACACCTCTCGAGAAACGCCGGGAATCTGGTGGTCATCAACAGGACCTCGCCTGGATCGGTGGAGAACATCCGCCGAGTGAACGCGGGGGCCGCTGATTTTGCCATCGTTTATGCGGGCGACCTGTTTCTGGCCCGCCAGGGGAAACTGCCTCAGGACCAAAAAAAATATGAAGGGGTCCTCGCCATGGCCTCCCTTTACGACGCCCCCGCCCACCTGGTAACCCTGCGCAGCAGCGGCATAGATTCAGTGGCGAAGCTGGTCGGGAAAAGGGTGGCCGTCGGCGGGGTCGGTTCCGGCGCGGCGGCCTCCGCCGAGCGCTACTTCCGTTCCCTGGACCTCTGGAGCCGGATCGAGCCGCGGTTCATCGGCTACAGCCATGCGGCGAAAGCCCTGGCAGGTGAGCAGATCGATGCCCTGTGGATTTTGGCGGGAGTGCCCAACAGCGCGGTTGTTGAGCTGGCTGCCAGCCACGAGATCCGGTTTCTCGATATCCCGCCCCCGGCTGAAGAAGCCGATTTTTCTGCCCCCTTCCCCTTCTATTCCGAGGTTCTCATCCCCGCAGGCACCTACCCCGGCCAGGACAGGGCGGTGCAGAGTTTTCAGGACACCGCGGTCTGGGTCGCCGGCAAGCAGCTCAGGGCTGAACAGGTTTCGGCAGCGCTGCGGGAGGTCTTCTCCGCCGCCGGGCTGGTCCATCTGGCCAGAGTAAAGACCACGGCCCGGCAGATGCCCCGGGACGGAGGCCTCGAGAACATCCTGACCCCGCTTCACCCGGGAGCTGAACACTACTGGGATGAGCAGGCTACGGCCTCCGCCCTGCCTAGGGATTGATCCCCCGCCGCAACAGCTCCACCCGGACCTCGGTACGCCGTGCCCGCAGCGCCTCCGCCACGCTCCCGCCCCCCACATGCTGGGTAACCCCCACGCCGACCCCGCCGCCACGACCACCGCTGCCCACCCCGAAGCCGATGGAGGTTCCGCCGTAGCTGCCTTCCCGGCGCCGGATCTGCTCGTCGAGGTCGTAATAATAGGCCAACAGCTCGCTGTCGGACAGGGCTTTGAGGTCCTTCTCCGCCAGTTCGTCGACAGTCGGGGGGGCCTTATCGCGGGTTCCGCCAGCTGCGCAGCCCAGCAACAGGGCAACCAGCATCGCAAACGCCAAACCTGCGACTTTGTTCATGACAGGGCTCCTGCAACGATGTGGTGGGACGGCAAGCGGCAGGCAAAAACCGGTCAAGCCCTCCCGGTCGGGAGGGCTTGACGGGCGTGCCCACACCCCGGCTTCCGCTCAGCCTTCATAGCGGCCGAAATTGTGAAACTCATCCAGGTTGCTGAATTCGCCCCACGCCAGGTACTCGTTGGGGGCATTGACGAAATCGTAGATTTTCTCCAGGCTTTCCAGTTCCCGGTGCTCCTCGGCACCGATCTTTCTGAGCAGACCGCGAACCTCGTCGTTTTTTTCGCGCTCGGCTGCATCCCGGTAAAGCTGGCAGATCGCCTTTTCCACCTCGAGGACGTAATTGTAGGCGTCAAGGTCGGTTTCCATCCGCAGGGCGTCGTTGTCATCGAGCAACCCCTCGAAGATGTTGGCGGCATAATCCAGCACCCGGCTGTCTTCCATGGTGGTATTCTGCACCCGGCCGCGCATCGCCTGGAAGCGTCGCAGCAGCATCTCTTCATCCTTGGCCATCATGGAAAATATTCTGCGAATGCCCTTGTTTTCGGTTTTATTGGCCAGCCTGCGGTAATATTTCATGCCGCTGCGTTCGACATCCATGGCAAAATCAAACACATTCATAGCGGACTCCTTCTGTTTTCCAGGTCTCAGGGTTACGGTCCCCTCCGCACCCACAAGGCCAAAACCTTTACTAAACAGTGAGTTACACTGAATACCTTGATTGTATCCCCATTCCCTGACATGTCAAGAAACTCCCCCCAGATTCCACGCTTAAAGGATCATTGCGGGCAGGATATATTTTTTATCCGTTTATTGTAAAATCGAAGTGTCGCCCTGGTCAAACCTGTTCAAACCTCTAAGCTGAGGCATTCATGCTCATCGAAATGCACTGCCATACCCGGGAGCACTCGGCCTGCAGCCATATTGGAGCCCTGGAGTTGATTGAGCGGGTTTTCGCCAAGGGGCTGCAGGGAGTCGTGTTCACCGATCATCATTTCCTCTGGGACCCGCTCGAGCTGGCAAGGCTCCGGCGGCAGGCGGGGGTTCCCGACCACTTCCTGATCCTTTCCGGGCAGGAGACCTGTTCGGCCGAACTGGGCGACGTGCTGATCTACGGGGCCCGGGAAACCTTCGCCAGGGGGACGCCGCTGGCCCGGATCCGCCAGAGCGCTCCCGATGCCGCCCTGGTGTGGGCCCACCCCTATCGCAAGCAGCGCCTTCCCACAGCCGCCAAGCTGAACCATCCGCTGCTGGACGCCATCGAGATTTTCAACTCCAACCACACGGTCCGCGAGAACAGCCGGGGGCTCTGCGACTGGCACCGCCATCGCTTCACCGCCATCGCCGGCACCGATACCCACGGCGCCGACTACGCGGGGCTCTATCCGACCATCTTCGATCACCCGGTGAAAACGATCGACGAACTCGCGCTGGAAATCCGCCGGGGGCGCTGTCGCCCCTTTTTCAAGGAGATCCCCCGGGCCGGCTCCAAAAGCCAGGTCACCGAGGTCACCTTCGGCGCCAAGGGTCAGGACGAGGTCCGCGAACGCATCATCATCCAGACCCTGGACAGTTCCTACAAGTGGCGTTCCGCCGAACGGGCCCACAAAATCATGGCGGCCATCGCCGCGCAGGGATTCAGCGAGGGGCGCTTCCGCGTGCCGCGGGCCATCGACGAGGACCCCGCCACGCGCACCCTGATTCAGCAGGGGCTGCGGGGCAAATCCCTTTTCGACAAACTGCTCAAGGCCCCGGTGGAGGATGGCCAGCACTTCGTGCGCCTGGCGGCTTGCTGGCTTGCCCGCCTGCACAACGGCCGCCTGCAGCTCACCCCGGCGGGGGAGTTCGCGGAGCGCGAGCAGAAACGGCTGGAAAATTATGTCAAGCGCTTCAGGGAGATCGACCACCCCCACACCCGCCGTGCCGAGGAGATCATGGAACGCATCGCCGCCGAGGAGCAGCGCCTGGGTGTCGAGCAGCCGGAGCTGCTGATCCAGGGGCACGGGGATTACCACCCGAAAAACATCTTCATCGGCCAGGACAACCTGGACAATCCCAACACCCTGTTCGTCGCCGCCATCGATTTCGAAAGCTCCTTTCGCCTGCCGCCGGCCTTCGACGTCGGCTGTTTCCTTGCCCAGTTCCGCAACCAGTTCTTCAGGCACCCGCAGGTTCTCGAAAACTGTCCCGAGGCGGTGTTTCTCGACGCCTACCTCGAACACCGGGAAACCCCGGCGGCGGATTTCCTGCGCCAGGTCGAACTCTACCGGGCCCGCACCAACCTTGGCATCGCCGCGTTCCTGATTAAGGTTGGGCTTGGCGACAGCGCCGACCTGTGGCGGGTGCTGGTCGAAGCCGAACAGGCCCTGACCATGGTCGACGGGGCGAGCTCGGGGCAGCTCCCCGAAGCGGGCGCAGGGTAAGCCGTCTCGCCCGGAGCCTACTCCCAGCGACCGCCGCGTCGCTGCAGGGCGATGACCTCGACCCGCCCCTGGTCGCTGACCAGGGTGGTCAACAGCCAGCTCACCAGGCTGATGATCAGCGAACCGAACACCGCGGGCCAGAAGCCCTGCACCACAAAGCCTCCGACCACCCCGCTGACCATCATCAGCAGCAGCGCATTGATGACGAAAGTGAACAGCCCCAGGGTGAGAATGTTGAACGGCAGGGTCAACAGCAGCAGCACCGGGCGAAACAAGGCGTTCAGAATGCCCAGCAGGGCGGCGGCGAACAGGGCGGAAAAGAACCCCGTCACCTCCACCCCCTCCAGCAGGTAGGCAGCTGCCAGAATGGCGAGGGTCTGGATGCCCCAGCGAATCAGCAGTCCGGGCATGGCGTTCTCCTTCTTGACGAATGGGCTGGGTGGTTTTACTCTACCGCTCGCTTCAGTATAACAAGAACCCCGCTCCCCTGGAGGCCAACCTGGAGACTCTCGATCTGATCTACCGCGACGAGCACTGTGTTGCCGTCAACAAGCCGGCCGGGCTGCTGGTCCACCGAAGCGAAATCGACCGGCGGGAAAAGCGCTTCGCCATCCAGATGGTCCGCGACCAGATCGGCCAGCGGGTCTACCCGGTGCACCGCCTCGACAAGCCTACGTCGGGGGTGCTGTTGTTTGCCCTGACCCCGCAGGCGGCCAGAAGCCTGAGCGAGGCCTTCGGCGGGGGGCGGGTGCGCAAGAGCTACCTGGCGGTGGTGCGAGGGGTTCCCGAGGCCCAGGGGGTGATCGATCACCCCCTCAGCGAAGAGCTCGACCGGATGAGCGATGCCCGCGCCCGGCAGGGAAAAGGCCCCAAGCCCGCCGTCACCGGATTCCGCCGGCTGGCCGAGGTGGAACTCCCCTTCGCCGTGGGACGCTACCCCAGCAGCCGCTATGCTCTGCTCGAGGCGTATCCCCGGCAGGGGCGCAAGCACCAGATCCGGCGCCATTTCAAGCATATCTTCCATCCCATCATCGGCGACACCAAGCACGGCGAAGGGCGGCACAACCGCTTTTTCAGAGATCATTTCGCCTGCCACCGCCTGCTGCTTTCCGCCGTGGAGCTCTCCTTTCCCCACCCGGCGAGCGATTGCGAGATCACCCTACGGTCCCCCCTGGACCGCGACTTTCTGCGGGTGCTGGAGCAGCTTGGCTGGCAGAAAGCGCTCCCCACGGGCTGGATGGGCCAGCAGGAACGCGGGCGGGGGTGAGCCACAGGGAGGAAAAATCGGCTATGCTTGAAGAGCGACCGACCTTTTCGCGCAAGTCTGGGAAAACATGGCCTATTACCTGGTAAAGATCGTCCTGACGACGCTGTTGGTGGTCGCCGTCTCCGAGATCGCCAAACGCAGCACCCTGCTGGGCGCCCTGCTTGCCTCGGTGCCGCTGGTCTCGGTGCTCGCTCTGCTGTGGCTCTACCTGGAAACCGGCAGCACCGAGCAGGTGGCGAAACTCTCCGCCGGCATTTTCTGGCTGGTGCTCCCTTCGCTGTCGCTGTTCGTGCTGCTGCCGCTGCTGCTGCGCCAGCAGGTCGGCTTTTTCTGGGCGCTGGGAGCCTCCATGGGGGTGATGATCGCGCTGTACCTGCTGCTCATCCTGCTGCTGCGCCAATTCGGCGTGCACTTCTAGTCGGGCAGGGAACATGACGGGAAAGGGGAAACCCAAACGGCTGAAAGCGGTGCTCTGGTTCGGCACCCTGAGCGGGCTGTTCGCCGGAGCCGTGGCCATGTATGCCGCCTGGCTGCTTGCCGGCGGCGAGCAAGTGCGCTCCGGCGCCGGCATCCAATGGGGCTCCTGGCTGCGTATCGGCGCACTCTGGGCACTGCTGGTGGGGGGGATGGTGATGCTGACCGCCTGGGCCCTGAGCGGCTTTTATCCCCCCAGGGAATGAGCGATGGGCGTTTGGCTGCGAGGCGTGTCATGACCGTTCTGATCAGCGGATTTCGCCGAGCCGACGGCGCAGCGAATGCCTCCGCCCTGCTGGTCGATTCGCTGCGCCGGGATCTGCCCGAAGAGTTGCGCCTCCAGGCCCGACTGCTGCGGTTTGAACTGCTCGATTACGATGAGGCCGCCGATGGCCCGAGCCAGCAGGCGCGCCTGCAGCGCCAGCTGAGTGAAATTCTCAGCAGGCACGCTCCGCAGATCTGCCTGTTCACCGGCCAGGCGCCGGGACGTAACCGCATCTCCATCGAGCGGCTGGCCCTGAACCTGTTTGGCGGGGAGGTCATCGAGCCCGGCGGTCCGGTCGGCTGCTGGAGCACGCTGCCCGACCTGCCGAGGTTAGCGGGGCTGCTGCTGAAGCATGGCATCCCCGCTGAACTCTCCAGCCATGCCGGAACCTATCTCTGCAATCACCTGCTCTACTCGGCGCTGCGCCTTGCCCAGATGCAGGGCGGGGGGCCGCTGGCGGGGTTCGTGCACCTGCCCGTCAATCCCCTGCAGCTCGACAGCTACCCGGGGGACCCCTTCATGCCTCTGGAGATGGTCCGAAAAGCCATCAGCCTGATAGCTCTGCAGATCATCGAAGGCTGCGGCTGAGAAACTGTTTCCGCGGGCTTCGGCCTTGACCCCGGGCAAGTTACCCATCGAAAAAGGAGCGGCATGGACAATTTCACCATTGTACGAACCGAGCACCTCAATCACCACGGCTACCTGTTCGGGGGAGCGCTGCTCAAGTGGATCGACGAATACGCCTGGCTGGTCGCTTCCCTTGATTTCACCGGCTGCACGCTGGTGACCATCGCCATGGACGACATCCAGTTCAAGCACCGGGTGCGCAACGGCTCCATCCTGCGTTTCAGCATCCTGCCGCAACGGCAGGGGAGGACCTCGGTGACCTATGGCGTGGAGGTGTTTGCCGACGAACCGGGGGGGCCGGAGGAGAAAAAGGTTTTCTCCACCACCATAACCTTCGTCCGTGTCGATGAGGAGGGGAACAGTCAGCCGCTGCCGAAGTTGGAGCGCATGCGCTCCGAGGGGTGAGCCGACCCCGGAAACAGCCAGGCGAGACAGACCACGGGGCCCGCCTCGCCTGGCTTTCAGTTCCCTGCAGCAGGAATCAGTTCTTGGAGAATTTTTTCGGGTAGCGTGCCCAGAAGGTGGTGCCGGCTTTCTCGGTGCTGTTAAAGCCAACCTCACCGTTGAGCAGTTCACTGAGCAGTTTCATGCTGTAGGTTCCCAGCCCCCGCCCGGGGCCCTTGGTAGAAAAGGAGCGACGGAAAACCTGGAGCTGAGCCTCGGGGGGCATGGCGGCGGGGTTGTGCACCCGGAACTCGACCCCCGTGCTGCTGCGGCCGCACCACAGGGTCACTGTCTCCCCCGGAGAGGAGGCTTCCAGGGCATTTTTTATCATGTTGCCGATTACCCGGCCGACCAGGGTTTCATCGCTGGTAAACATGACATGCTCGCTCTCTGGATCCACCAGAAGGCGGCGATCTTTGGCCACCTCGTGATGCCGGAACAGTTCGGCAGTCTTCACCAGCGCCATTTTGGCATCGAGCAGTTCGGGGTCCAGATGCAGTTCATGGTTCTCGGCAGCGGTAATGGTGCGCTGGGCTTCGATTTCGTCGATCACCCTCCCGGCGGTAGCGTGGATCAGGTTGAAGATCCCCTGCTTGTCGGCGGGATCGTAATCCCGGAGCAGTTCGGCAAAGCCCCGGATACTGCCGGCCACGTTGAGGATGTCGTGGAAAAATATCCGCTCCAGGGTGCGACGACGTTTTTCATGGGTGATATCGGAAACGGCAAAGATGCAGAATTTTTCTTCTTCGAACTCCAGGGGGGTCACCCAGACCCTGAGATTCAGGGACTCGGTCCGGCCGTCTACGGTGCGGGTGATGCAGCATTCGCGCACATCCCGCTGACCCGAGAGCCCTGCCAGGATGGCCAGCACCGCGCCACAGGTGTTGCAGGCCTCGCCGGTACCGCACCCCGCCGGGGCCTCGCCGGTTTCGTGGCAGCCCAGGACCTCGCCCGGCCGCAGGCCATGGATCATCGCCTCGTCACCACTGCCGACCAGTTCCACCAAGGCGCGATTGGTGTAGATGATCTGCCGTTGCCGGTTGAGGATCATCAGGATGTTGGGGACGGCATCGAGGAGGTGTTTGGTGATGAAGTCCTCACGGAAATAATCGGCCTGGCGCTTGATGGTGCAAGCGTCGGCCCGATGGGGAGGGGCGAAGCGGGTTTCTTCGGTGCGGGCTGTGTCCATGGGCGCCAGTCCTTCGGCCGGAGAGAAAATTAATTCCGCCCATTTGACCACAGGTACCGGTCTAAATGCAAGTTGCCAATGGTTTCCTGCGAAATTGCTGGCTGGGGAAAAGGCGTGACCGCACACATAAGACCGCACCCCCAAGGGGCAGAGCAAAGGGACAAGGCAGGCCCCTGGCCCGGGAGCGGCAGAAGAAGGGTTGAGGTGGATCGGCCAGTTTGATCAGAAGCGGATGGTGACCTTGGCCTGGATGGAAAACTCCGAATCCCGCGGTTCAAAAAATTCCTGGGTAACCAGCCCCCTCAGGGCGATTTTGCTGTGTTCGCCCAAAGCGCGGCTGAGGTTGAGTTCCAGCCCCCCCTTGACGTATTCAAAGTTCCCCCGGGTCTCCCAGCGCACCAATGGCGGCTCTTTTTTCTTCCGCAGAACCTCCACGACCCGGTCGTCGGGATCCAGGGTTTCAATGAGCAGGGTCCTTTTGTCCTTTTCGTAGGCGATGCGGCCGGAATACCGGGTGAGGTCCTTGATTTTCTGCGCCATCTTCCTCATCGCCTCCTCCACGTCCGGGGCATAGCGCACCAAGACCTCGCTGGCGAGAGCCCGGGCCGCATCATATTTGCCGGAGGGCTCTTCATCAACCTCGCCGGCAAGCACCTTCAGTGGATACATCAGTGCCATCAGGAGCAACAGCAACGTTTTCATATCCCACTCCCTTCAACAGCATACGTTCAATCCTGCCGGGAATGGAAAGTGATGCCGGTCTGGTCGGTGTAGTGGCCGGCTCGGAACCCCTCCGGAGAACCCGGCAGGTCTTGGCCTTTGCAACCCTGCCTTTGGGTTTTTCAAACTGCATAAACCCCGCCAACTGATTTATGTGGTTTGATTATCATAATTTTACAGGAAAAATGCTCAAGAACGAGGCCCGCCCCTGTATTTTTTTCCGACAGGGCCTGTAAAGCTTTTTTACATCGCGGGGTTGCCGCCCAAGTTCGCCCGCCCATTTCGGGTCCATTGTCGGAATGATCCCGGCTCCCGAAACGAAAAGGGGGTTGGAGGGGGGCTCTACTGAAGGGAAGGATTGGAGCTTTGCCTTTACGCACGGATGGCATTGACTCCGCCGTTACGGCATCGGGATGGGTCGGGCACCAGGCCGGGGGGATGGGGATCCGCCAGGAACGAAAGCTGCCCCTCAGGAATCTTCCTTGCCGTTTTTTTCGCTCCCCTTGCCGAATCTGCGGATCGCTTCGGCCATCTCCAGCAGGCGTTGGTCGACCCGCTGGTTTACGCTTCCCTGGGGCCAGCAGCCGTCTTCCTGCCGGGTGCCGGCCGCAACGCCGGTGAGGATTTCGATCCCTTCGTCGACGGTGGATATGGCCCAGACGTGAAACCTGTTTTCGCGCACGGCGTCGACAACCTCTTCTTTGAGCAGGAGATTCTTCACGTTCTGCACCGGGATGATCACCCCCTGGCCTCCAGTCAACCCCTTGGCCTTGCACACGGCATAAAAACCCTCGATTTTTTCGTTGACCCCGCCGATGGGTTGAATCTGCCCGCGCTGGTTGACCGAGCCGGTAACGGCGATCTCCTGGCGCAGGGGCAGAGCGGCGAGGGAGGAGAGCAGCGCGTAGAGTTCGGCGGAGGAGGCGCTGTCCCCCTCGACCCCCCCGTAGGACTGTTCGAAGCAGACCGATCCGGCCAGGGCAAGCGGCTTGTCCTGGGCGTAGCGGTCGCCGAGAAACCCGCTCAAAATCATCAGCCCCTTGTCATGGATGGGTCCGGAGAGCTTGGCCTCGCGCTCGATGTTGACCACCCCGGCCTTGCCCAGAAAAGTGCGGGCGGTAACCCGCGACGGCTTGCCGAAGGCGTAATCGCCCAACAGGTAGACCGAGAGCCCGTTTACCTGCCCGACCACCTCGCCCTCGGTATCGACCAGCAGGGAGCCCTCCTCGATGGCCTCCTGGATACGCTCCTCGACCTTGTTGGAGCGGTAGATCTTGGCCTCGACCGCGAGATTGACGTGCTCCTCGGAGACCCGCTCGCGACCCTGCTGCTCGGCATAGAAAGAGGCCTCGCGAATCAGGTCGGCGATGTCGATAAAGCGCGAGGAGAGCTTTTCCTTGTCCTCGATCAACCGCGCCGAGTACTCGACCACCCGGGCCACCCCCGAGGGGTCGAAATGCTTCAGTTGCTCCTCGCGGCACTTGGCACCGATAAACAGGGCGTACTGCTGCACATTCTCCCAGGTGTTTTTCATCATGAAATCGAAATCGGCCTTGACCTTGAAGTACTTGCGAAAATCGGGATCCAGCCGGTAGAGCAGGTAATAGAACAAGGGCGTGCCGATCATGATGATTTTGCACTTCAGGGGGACCGGGTGGGGCTTGAGGGAAACCGTGGCGAACAGGCGAAACTGCTCGGCCATGTCCTCGATCTTGACCTCCTTGTTGCGGATGCAGCGCTTGAGCGCCTCGTAGGAGAAGACATTCAGCAACACCTCCCGGCAGTCGAGGATCAGATACCCGCCGTTGGCCCGGTGCAGGGCCCCCGCCTTGATCATGGTGAAATTGGTGGTGGCGCCCCCCATGTGGATGACATGCTCGATACGCCCGAAGAGATTGAAATAGGTGGGGTTGGCCTCGTAGACCACCGGCGCCCCCTGGAGGTCGCGGTTGTCAATGAACAGGTTGATGCGGTAGCGGTCGAAGGATGGCTCCTGGCCGCCCTGCTTCAGGCCCGGCAGAGAAATCTGCGGGCCCTGGGCGGGGCGAAACTCGTCAATGCGCTCGAGGATGTCCTTTTTGCACCCCTGGAAGTGATCGAGCACCTCCTGCTGTTCCTGGTATTTTTGTTCCAGTTCCTCGAACAGGTGGCCCACGGCGAACAGCAGGATCTCCTTTTCCATGGACAGGGTGGCCTCGCGCAACTCCTTTTCCAGGTCTCGCCCCTTGCGCAGTACCTCGTTGAGCCGCTCCTGCAGGCCGGTCCCCTTTTCGTCGAGGGCCGCCTTCTCCTCATCGGGGAGATCTTCGTAATCCTGCTGGGATATGGGGTGCCCGTCACGCAGCGGCACCAGCACCATGCCACTGACCGAGCGCTGCAGCAGGAACCCCTCCTCGTTGGCCTGCTCCTCGAGCTCCTGAAAAAGCTTGCGGTTTTTCTCCTGGTAATCGCCGGAGATCCGGTTTTTCTGCTGTTCGTACTCCTTACTTTCGAAAACCTTGGGAATCTCTTCTGCCAGCCTGGCCACCAACTCTTCGACGTCTCGGTGCAGATCCCGGGCAAGCCCGGCCGGCAGGGGAATGCAGCGGGGACGGGTTGCGTCTTCGAAATTGTTGAGGTAGCACCAGTCGCTGGGAACGGACTCCCCGCCGGCTCGCGCTTTGAGCAGCTTTTTTATCGTCGAGGAGCGCCCGGACCCAGGCTCGCCGATCAGGAAGAGGTTGAACCCGCTGTCCTTGATGCCGAGGCCGAATTCGATGGCGGTCATGGCGCGGGACTGGCCGATGGTCCCTTCCAGCTCGGGGAGCTCCTCGGTGCTCTGGAACTCGAACTGGAGGGGGTCGCAGCGCCAGGACAGTTGCTGGGGATCAAGACGGTTCGCTTTCACGGTTCAATTCCCCTCCGTTCCGTAATTACAGGTCACCAGGGTGACGGGCGCTTCAAGATAGCTCTTGAGCGTGGCCAGGAATTCGGCGGCGTCGGCGCCGTCGAGAATGCGATGGTCCGCCGAGAGGGTCAGCCTGAGCATTGGAGCGATCCCCGGCTCGCCGTTGTCGTCCACCACCACCTCCCCCTTGATTGTTCCCACCGCCAGAACCGCGGCCTGGGGCGGGGTGATGATGGCGCTGAAAGACTCCACGCCGAGCATCCCCATGTTGGAGACGGTGAAGGTCCCCCCTTCCAGGTCATCCTGGCGCAGCTGTCCCAGGTGGGAGCGGGCCGCCAAATCAGCCGCCCTGCGACTGATTTCCTTGAGGGACAGTTGGCCACAGTCCTTGAGCACCGGGCTGTAGAGTCCTCGCTCGGAGGCCACAGCCATGGCCAGATTGATCGTTTTCTGCTCCACCGCCTCGCCCTCCATCCAGAGGCTGTTGACCCAGGGATGCTCCTGAAGCGAACGGGCCACGGCCGCGAGGACGAAATCATTGACCGAAACCTTCAAATCCTTGCGGAACTTGATCACGTCGGTCATGTCGACGGCAATGGTGACGAAAAAATGCGGAATGCTCTGCCAGCTCTCGACCATTTTGCGAGCCAGAATCCTGCGGATTCTCACAGCTTTTTCAGCCTTTCGCGGCTCTGCGGTTCCCGGGCCGCTCTCCGGGGTGCGGCCGGCGGCTGCCCCGGCCAGATCCAGTGCATTGCCCTCAACCCCGCCAAGCGCCCGCCGTCCGGCCGGGCTGCGCACGCCGACCTTGTCCAGGTCAGCCCCCCGGGGCCGAGCGGTTCGTCCTTGGGCCACCTGGGGCACGCTCCCCGTACCAGCGAAAACGGCAATGACCCACCCTACCCTGACCGACTCTCCCGCATCGACCCTCAAGGCGGCCACCACCCCGTCCTCGACCGCCTCCAGCACCATGGCCGCATCTTCGGCCCGAATATCGGCAATGATATCCCCCTTGGCCACCCGATCCCCCTCTTTGATACGCCAGTTGAGAATCGTCCCCTCCACCATGGTATCGCTGAGCTTGGGCATGGTAACTTCAACCGCCATCTGGTTCCTCCATATCAATCAGCAGGGGTGAAGCCTGCTCGACACCTGAACCGGCGATGCCAACCGGTCTCCTCTTTCCGCCCCGGGCTCAACGCAGGACGCCTCTCCGATACGCCAAAGAGGGATGCCTGGTCCAACAGCCCAGTCAGGCACGACAGATTCCTCGAGCACGTCGGCAGGCCTCGAATCGGCTTGGGCAACGCTAAAATTCTAACAACCCCGGGAGCATTGACAAGTCGCCGTGACCCTGGCAAGCGCACCAAATAAAAAGGCCGGAGAACATCTCCGGCCTTTGGTCTTATATTGATTTGCAGCTGGCGCTGACTGATCAGCCAAGCACCAGGTTATGGTTGCGGGCCCGGTTGGCCAGAATGGTAGGATCAACAACCTCCCCACAGGAACAGCATTTCCATGCATCGAAGGACCGTACGAAATCGTAGTATTTCTCAGCGTACATCCTGCCGCGGCATTTCGGACATTTCATGGTTTTCCCCCTTGCAAGTAATGTGGTTTGCGCTATTGTTCATTTAGGTGTGGCTGGTTAGTACGGTCCTATCAATTACACGAGACGTGCCAGCTCCACCAGGTGCGCCATCAGCATGGAGAACAAATCTTCATTACGCTTTATTTTTTCGTTTATTTTCAGCAAGTTAAGGTTAACGGCTTAGCCTCCGAAAAATTTCTTCCAGGCCTCCATACGCCGCTCTCCAATCCCCCGGACCCGCCGGAGCCCCTCAAGGGCTCCAAAATCGCCATTCGATTGACGCTCCAGCTCGATTCGTTCAGCCAGTTTCGGGCCAATGCCCGGTAGCGCCTGCCAGTCCGTGCAAACCATGCGATCGGGATGCAGCGGAATCCCCAGCGCCATCCGCTGTTCGGCAGGCATCCATTTCAATTCAATTTCAATGACTTGCTCTTCTAATGCCAGGATTTCCAGGGCTTCGCCCGGGAGCAGGATGTGCTCGGGATCTGCCCCGCAAATCTCCTTTCCGGCCCCAAACGGGACCGTCATTTCAATGGCGCCCGCCAGAGTGCAACCGTCATAAAATTGATGGAGGCCCGGCCTGGGAAATCCCGATCCCAACAGGACCCAGATACCCTCGCCCTCTCTGACGAAAAAGGCCGGGGGGTTTTCCTCGTGGAAAACCGCCCGGCCAGATTGCAGCAGCAGGTAAAAGCACAGCAGAAGCACCAGCGCCGTGGTGCCGCGCGGTACCATCAGCCTTTCTTTTCCTCCAGGTCCTTGACCAGTTTGTAGATCAGCGCATCCACCAACGCCTGGTAGGAGGCGTCGATGATGTTGTCGCTGACCCCCACGGTCCCCCAGCGGCCATCCTTGTCCCCGGATTCGATCAGTACCCGGGTGATCGATGCGGTCCCCTTGCCCGCCGGCAGCACCCGCACCTTGTAATCGAGCAGGCGCATTTCCCTGATCTGGGGATAGAACTTCTCCAGCGCCTTGCGCAGGGCGTTGTCCAGGGCGTTGACCGGACCGCTACCCTCGGCCGCGGTGTGTTCGATCTTGCCGCCGACCTTGACCTGGATGGTCGCCTCGGACAGCGGCATCTCGTCCTCGTGGCGGCGGCTGTCGATGACCCGGAAGCCGATCACCGAGAAGAACTGGCGCAGGGTCCCCAGGGCGCGGCGCATCAGCAGTTCGAAGGAGGCCTCGGCACCTTCGAACTGGAACCCCTTGTTCTCCATCTCCTTGAGGTTCTCGAGGATCTCCTGGGTGATGGGATCCTTGCTGTCGAGGTTGATGCTGAACTGCTCGGCCTTGGCCAAAATGTTGGAACGCCCAGAAAGGTCCGAGACCAACACCCGGGTGACGTTGCCGACTTGTTCGGGGCGAATGTGCTCGTAGGTCTCGGGGTGGCGCTGGATGGCCGAGACATGTACCCCGCCCTTGTGGGCAAAAGCTGAATTGCCGACGTAGGCCTGGTGCTTGTTGGGCACCAGGTTGGCCAGCTCGTAGATGTAGCGCGAGGTCGAGCGCAGGGCCTTGAGTTGGGCGTCGTTGACGCACTCCCGGCCCATCTTCAGGCGCAGCGCCGGGATGATGGAGCAGAGATTGGCGTTGCCGCAGCGCTCCCCGAAGCCGTTCATGGTCCCCTGGACATGGACGATGCCGTGCTCGACGGCCACCAGCGAATTGGCCACCGCACATTCGCTGTCGTTGTGGGTGTGGATCCCCAGGTCCGTGGAAACGGCCTTTTTCACCTCGGCGAGTATCGCCGGCAGCTCGTAGGGAAGGGTTCCGCCGTTGGTGTCGCAGAGCACGATGCAGTCGGCGCCTGCGTCCTGGGCCGCTTTGAGGGTCTTCAGGGCATACTCGGGGTTGGCCTTGTAGCCGTCGAAGAAGTGCTCGGCATCGTAGATGACCTCGGCCACGTGCTGCTTGAGATAGGCCAGCGAGTCGTAGATGAGCTCGAGGTTCTCCTCCAGGCTGATGCGCAGCGCCTCGTGAACGTGAAAATCCCAGGTCTTGCCGAAGATGGTAACCACGTCCGGCTCGGCCTGGACCAGGGTACGGATGTTGGCATCCTTGTCCGGGGTGGTCTTGGCCCGGCGGGTCGAGCCGAAGGCGGCGATCTTGGTCTGCTTGAGGGAAACCTTCTTGACGTCCTTGAAAAAAGCGATGTCCTTGGGGTTGGAGCCGGGCCAGCCGCCTTCGATGTAGTGGATGCCGAGTTCGTCCAGCTTCTGGGCGATGCGGATCTTGTCCGCCACCAGGAAGGAGACATCCTCCGCCTGGGTTCCATCTCTCAAGGTGGTGTCATACAGTCGGATCAGGCTCATTGCATTTCATCCCCTGCTATGGACAGGCAGGGCCGGCTCCTCCCGAAGAGGAAAAGACCGGCCCTGCCCGAGACTACAAAGCTACTTCAGTGGTCCGTCGCGGATTATTCAGGCTTGACGTCTTTCTTGGACAGGCCAAAGGCCTCGTGCAGCACGCGTACCGCCAGCTCGGTGTACTTGGCGTCGACGATGCAGGAGACCTTGATCTCGCTGGTGGAGATCATCTGGATGTTGACCCCTTCCTGGGAGAGGGTCTGGAACATCTTGCTGGCGATACCCGAGTGGGAGCGCATGCCGACGCCGATGATGGAGACCTTGGCGATGTTCTCGTCGCTGCGCACGCCGCCGGCGCCGATCTGCTTGGCGGTCTCCTCGACGATCTTCAGCGACTTTTTGAAATCGGCCTTGGGCACGGTGAAGGTCATGTCCGTGTAGCCGTCGTGGGAGACGTTCTGGATGATCATGTCCACGGTGATGTTGGCGTGGGACAGGGGGGTGAACAGCAGAGCGGCGATCCCCGGTTTGTCGGGGACGTGCATCACGGAAATTTTGGCTTCATCCTTGTTGTAGGTAATCCCCGAAACCAGAACGGTCTCCATATCAGCATCCTCCTTCATCACCAGCGTACCTGGATTGTCGTTGAAACTGGAACGGACGTGGACCACCACGCCGTATTTCTTGGCAAACTCCACCGAGCGGATCTGCAGGACCTTGGCTCCGAGCGAAGCCATCTCGAGCATCTCGTCGTAGGAGATCTTGTCGATCTTGGAGGCGTCGGGCACCATCCGGGGATCGGTGGTATAGACCCCGTCGACGTCGGTGTAGATTTCGCACACGTCGGCCTTGAGTGCCGCCGCCACTGCCACCGCCGAGGTATCGGAGCCGCCGCGGCCGAGGGTGGTGGTGTTGCCTTCCTTGTCCACCCCCTGGAAGCCGGCCACCACGATGATGTTGCCGTTCTTCAAGTCTTCGCGGACCTTTTTGTCCTCGATTTTTTCAATGCGGGCCTTGGAGAAGGAATTGTCGGTCCAGATAGGGATCTGGTGCCCCATGTAGCTTTTCGCCTTGTACCCCATGGACTGCAGGCACATGGAGAGCAGCGCGATGGTGACCTGCTCGCCGGTGGCGACCAGCACGTCGTATTCCCGCTCGCTGGGGAATTCGCACATCTCGTTGGCCAGGGCCACCAGCTTGTTGGTTTCGCCGGCCATGGCCGAAACGATCACCACGACATCATTGCCGTCGTCGTAGGTCTTGGCTACGCGACGGGCCACGTTGCGAATTCTTTCAATAGTACCGACGGACGTTCCGCCGTACTTCTGCACGACAAGGGCCATAGTTCCCTCTTCCTCCTTTTTGCAAAAAGGCGGCCGTGATGGTCGCCGTACGCACTCTAATTTTTGGACGATGCCCGCTCGCGGGTCTTGCGGCTGACCTTGTGCACCGCCACACCCTCACAATCCTCGGCCGCCTCCATGATCATCTCCGGCAGCGTCGGGTGGGCGTGGATAGCGTGGGCCAGTTCGGCGACGCTCAGGCCGTTGTGCATGGCGGTCGAGATTTCCGAGATCAGCGACGAGGCTTCGTTGCCGGCGATCACCGCGCCGAGAATCCGGCCATCTGCCTCGGCAGCCAGGACCTTCACGCTGCCCCTGGGCTCGCCGTCGCACAGCGCCTTGCCCGAGGCCTGGTAGGCGAACCGCCCGGCCCGGTAGGCCAGCCCCTTTTCCTTGCATTGTTCCTCGGTCAGTCCGACCTGGGCGATCTCGGGCAGGGTGAAGATCACGCTGGGCACGGTGCTGTAGTCGACCCGCACATCGCCCCCCAATGCGTTATCCACCGCAACGGCGGCCTGGTAGGAAGCGACATGGGCCAACTGGATGCCGCCGGTCACATCGCCGATGGCATAGACGTTCTCGAGGCTGGTGCGCAGGCGCTCATCGACCACCACGGCGCCCTTCTCCACCTTGATCCCGGCCTCTTCCAGGCCCAACCCGGCGCTGTTCGGCACCCGACCCACGGCGACCAGCGCCTTTTCCACGTTCAGGGTTTCGCCGCTGGAGAGTCGTGCGCTCACCGCGCCATCGCCGACCTCCAGGCTCTCCACCGAGGTGCCGGTATGGACCTTGACCCCGCTTTCCCTGAACGCTTTCTCCAGTTCCCGCACCGCCTGACGATCGGTGTAGCTGAGCAGTTGCGGAAGCTGTTCGACGAGGGTGACCTCAGTGCCCAGGGTTCCGAAAATACTGGCAAACTCGCAGCCGATGTAGCCACCGCCGATAATTAACAGGCTCTTGGGAAGCTCTTTAATAGCAAGAATTTCATCGCTGGTCAAAATATTTTTCCCGTCGATGGGCAGGGCTTTCGGGCGGGCGGAAACCGACCCCGTTGCGAGGATAATCTGCTTGGCCCGGATATGTCCGACCACGTCCTTGCAGCGGATTTTGACCCGCCCCGGGCCCTCGATGGAACCGCGCCCGCGAAACACCTCGATGCCGTTGCCCTTGAGCAGTTGCTCGATGCCGCCGACCAGGGTCGCCACGATCTTGTCCTTGCGCTCGGCCACCAGGGCATAATCGATTCGCGGCTCCTCGACGAGGATGCCGTGGGCGGCGGCATGGCGAATCCGCTCCAGGGTATGGGCGGTGCTGCACAGGGCCTTGGTCGGGATACAGCCGCGGTTCAGGCAGGTGCCACCCACCTTGTCCTCTTCGATGACACAGACCTTGGCCCCCTTCTGGACGCCGCGGATGGCGGCGACGTAGCCGCCGGGACCGGCGCCGATGACGGCGAGATCGAACTCGATCATTTATCACCCCTTTTCTGCTGCCACTGCACCGCCAGCTTCTCCAGTTCCTTTTCGGCCGCCGTCCCCCTGGCCCGCAACGCGATGCTGCGGCGCTGTTCATCCAGGTACTCCAGGTGCAGAACCAGTCCCGGCAGCTTCAGATCGGGGAAGCGGTCCGCCCACTCCACGACGGTCACCCCGTCGCCGGCCACCACTTCGTCGAACCCCAGGTCATCGAGATCATCCGGGTGGTTGAGCCGGTACAGATCGAAGTGGGCCAGTTCGAGCCGGCCGTGATACTGGTTCATCAGGGTGTAGGAGGGGCTGGCCACCGCTTCCTCCGCCGGGACGTCGAGCCCGCGGGCGAACCCCTGGGTGAAACAGGTTTTGCCTGCGCCCAGATCGCCCGAGATCAGCAGGGTCATCGGCCCGCTCAGCAGACTGCCGAGCAGCCTGCCCAGCTCCCGGGTCTCTTCCGGCGAGGCTGTGGTCAGGACAAGTTCGCGCAAGGGCTATTTCCCCATGGAGCGGATAATGTCGAGGCGGGCCACCACCCCGACCAGCTTTTCTTCCTCCACCACCGGGACCAGGTGCGCCGCATGATCGACCATCAGCGCGGCAACCTCGCTGACCGGGGTTTCCGGGGTGCAGGTGACCACTTCGCGGGTGCAGATCTCGCCCACCGTGCGAGCGGTGATCCGGGCGACTTCGTCCTTGAAGTTCTTCTCGCTCTCCAGGTAGAAAACCCAGTCGAAGATGGAGATGACCGTGGGGATGTGCAGGGGCTTGTCCTGTTCCACCAGGTCGGTCTGGGTGACGATCCCCTGTAGCCTTCCCTGATCGTCGACCACCGGCATGGCATTGACGTTTTTCTCCTCGAACAACCGGCCAAGCTCCTCGAGACCGGTATCCAGGGTCACCGAGTACACCTCGGTGGTCATGATATCTTTAGCCTTGAGCATTGCATTCTCCTTGTTGAGTTAATTCCCGTCTGGCTGCGGGCAACTCCCTGAGCAGGTCGGAGGCGGTCATGCCTGCCTCGCCAAGGGTTTTCCGCAGCCGGTCGGCGGCCAGCCCGTGCAGGAAGACTCCCAGCACGGCCGCCTCTTCGGCCGGGCTTCCCTGGGCGATCAACCCGGCGATCAGCCCGGTCAGCACATCCCCCATGCCCCCCGTGGCCAGCCCCGGGTTGCCGCTGGCATTGATCCGCAGCCGCCCGTCGGGCAGGGCGATGACGGTACGCGCCCCCTTGAGCACCAGCACGGCCCCGTAGGCCGTGGCGAAGCGCCGGGCGACGCCGAGCCGGTCCGCCTCGACCTCGGCGATGCTCAGCCCGGTCAGCCGCGCCATCTCCCCCGGGTGGGGGGTGAGCACCGCCGTCCCCGCGGTGCGTTGGTTCAGAATAGCAGGTTTTCCCTCCAGGGAGTTGAGCCCGTCGGCGTCGAGCACCACCGGCAGCGGACATTCGCGCACCAGGTGGCGCACCAGGGCCCGGGTCTCGTCGGCCAGACCGAGTCCCGGCCCGATGGCCAGCACCTGCTTGCCGGCCCAAAGCTCGCGGACCTGCTCCTGGGCCTGCAGGCTCAGGCCGCCGTCGACCTCGTCGAGGGGCGCGGTCATCGCTTCGGTGAGCTTGACCTCGAGGGTCGGGTGGATCGAGCGCGGGCAGCCGACCGTCACCAGGCCCGCCCCGGCCCGCAGAGCCCCTTCGGCGGTCATGGCGGCCGCGCCGGACTTGCCCGTGGAGCCAGCCACCACCAGCAGGTGCCCGAAGGTCCCCTTGTGCCCCGCGGCCGGCCGCGCCGGCAACAGCGCCGCAGCTTCGCCGGCCTCCACCAGCAGGTGCCGGTCGGGAAGCGCCCGGCTGAGCGCGGCGGGGATGCCGATTTCCGCCACGGCCAGCTCCCCCACCCGCTCGGCGGCCGGGTAGACTGCCAGCCCCACCTTGGCGGCGGCAAAGGTGACGGTCAGGTCGGCCCGCACCGCCTTGCCGAGAATGCGCCCGGTGGTGGCGTCCACCCCCGAGGGGACATCCACGGCGAGCACCCTGGCGCCGCTGGCGTTGATCCAATCGACGGCCCGGGCGTAAAGCCCCCCCACCTGGCTGGAGAGCCCGGTGCCGAGCAGGGCGTCGACGATCAGCGCCGGTGGCTCCTGGCGCTGCAGGGCTTCGGCCAGGGCGGCGGCGTCGGCTGCGAACTCAACCGCGCCGCCGAGCTTGAGCAGGACCTCGAGGTTGATGCCCGCGTCGCCGCCGATCGCCTGGCGCTCGCCGAGGACCAGGGTCCGCACCCGCCAGCCGAGATCGAGCAGGCAGCGGGCGATGACGTAGCCGTCGCCGCCGTTGTTCCCCTTGCCGGCCAGCACCAGCACCGGCCCGGGGCGCAGCGAGCCGAAACGGCGCAGCAGGTGCGCCACCGCCTGGCGGCCGGCGTTCTCCATGAGCACGGCGCCGGGAATGCCGACCTGTTCGATGGTCTGCCGATCCAGTTCCCGCACCTCTTCGGCCGTCAGCAGCTTCATGGCTTCTCCAGCACCACGTTGGCCACGCCGTAATCGCCGTCGTGGCTGTAGGACAGATGGAGGGCGCTCAGCCCACGCTCGGCGAAGATCTCCGCGGCCCGCCCGGTAAGACGCAGCGAGGGGGCGCCCAGCTCGTCACGGACCACCTCCATGTCCTGCCAGCTGATTCCCTCGCGCAGCCCCAGGCCGAGGGCCTTGAGGAAGGCCTCCTTGGCCGCGAAGCGCACCGCCAAATGGGGCGCCGGGTCTTTCTTGCCCAAAGAGTAGGCCTTCTCCCCCGCGGTAAAGATCCGGTCGATCACCCCGGCCTTCCCCTCGGCGAGAAACCTGCGAAAACGCTCGACACGGGCCAGGTCGATGCCGATCCCCGCCACCGCAGACAAGCTCAGCCCCCCTTGACCAGGGTAACCATCTCGCGCACCGCCCGCTCCAGGCCGACCAGGACGGCGCGGGAGATGATGCTGTGGCCGATGTTGAACTCCTCCACCCCGCCCAGCGCCAGCACCGGGGCGATGTTGCGGTAGTCGAGGCCGTGGCCGGCGTTGACCCCCAGCCCCAACTGGTGACCGGCCTGGATGGCGGCCTCGATCTTGTCCAGTTCGAGCTGGCGGGCGACAGGGCCGGCGGCTTCACAGTAAGTGCCAGTATGAATCTCGATGTAGTCGGCGCCGACCTGCCGGGCGGCCTCGATCTGCGCCCGGTCGGGATCGACGAACAGGCTGACGCAGATCCCCCCCTGCACCAGCCGGCCCACCTGGCGGGTGAGCAGATCGCGGTTACCCAGCACATCGAGCCCCCCCTCGGTGGTCAGCTCCTGGCGCTTCTCGGGCACCAGGCAGACGCAATGCGGCTTGACGCGCAGGGCGATCTCCACCATTTCGTCGGTGGCGGCCATCTCCAGATTGAGCCGGGTTTTGACCGTGCGGGCCAGCAGCTCCACGTCGCGATCCTGGATATGGCGGCGATCCTCGCGCAGATGCACGGTGATCCCTTCGGCGCCGGCCAGTTCGGCCAGGGCGGCGGCGGTCACCGGGTCGGGCTCGCTGGTGCCCCGGGCCTGGCGCACCGTGGCGACATGATCGACGTTGACTCCCAGCCTGGCCATGCTCACTTAGCCTCCCGCTTGCCGCCGAGGTGCTGCTCGATGGCCTCGCCGATGTTGTGTGCCATTTCGGTGATCTGGTACTTGTCCTGCCCCTCGAGCATGATGCGCAGCAGCGGCTCGGTCCCCGAATAGCGGATCAGCACCCGGCCGGTTTCCCCCAGCTTCTGCTCGGCGTCGGCGATCGCTTTCTGCACCGCGGGAACCTCCTCGAGCTCCCGGCGCTTTTCGACGCGTACATTGAGCAGCACCTGGGGCAGGGCGATCATCACCTCGGCCAGTTCCGACAGGGGCTTGCCGGTGCGCTGCATGATCGCCAGCACCTGCAGGGCGCTGATCATGCCGTCGCCGGTGGTGTTGTGGTCGAGGAAAATCATATGCCCGGACTGCTCGCCGCCGAGGTTGTAGCCGTGCTTGAGCATCTCCTCGACCACGTAGCGATCGCCCACGGCGGTCTTGACCACCTGGCCGCCGGCCTTCTTGATGGCGATGTCGAGGCCCATATTGCTCATCACCGTCGCCACCAGGGTCTTTTTATTGAGCTGCCCCTTGGCCAGCAGGTCGGTGGCGCAGATCGCCATGATGTGGTCGCCGTCGACCTGGTTGCCGAATTCGTCGACGAAGATCACCCGGTCGGCGTCACCGTCGAGGGCAATGCCCAGGTGGGCGCGGTGCTGCTGCACCGCCTCGGCGATCACCTGCGGGTGAAGCGAACCGCTGCCGGCGTTGATATTGGTGCCGTTGGGCGAAACGCCGATGGGGATGACCTCGGCGCCCAGCTCGGTGAGCACCGCGGGGGCGACCTTGTAGGCCGCGCCGTTGGCGCAGTCCAGCACGATCTTGAGCCCGTTCAGGTCGAGGTCCCTGGGGAAGGAGTTTTTCAGAAAGACCACGTAGCGCCCCTGGGCGTCGTCGATGCGGAAGGCCTTGCCGACCTCCGAGGCGATGGGGCGCAGCGAGTCGATCTTCTTGGAGAAAATCAGCTCCTCCATCTTGTACTCCACCTCGTCGGGCAGCTTGAAGCCGTCGCGGGAGAAAAATTTGATGCCGTTGTCCTGGTAGGGGTTGTGTGAGGCGGAGATCACCACCCCGGCGTCGGCGCGCATCGAGGCGGTGATGAAGGCGATCCCCGGGGTCGGCAGCGGACCGACCAGCAGCACGTCGACCCCCATGGAGCAGATCCCGGCCACCAGGGCGTTTTCCAGCATGTAGCCGGAGAGCCTGGTGTCCTTGCCGATCACGATGCGATGGCGCTTGTCGCCCTTTTTGCACAGGTAGGCCGCGGTGCGCCCGAGTTGCAGGGCCATCTCGGTGGTCATGGGGTAGATATTGGCGACACCGCGGACACCGTCGGTGCCGAACAGTTTTTTCTTCATTGCTGACTGCTCCCGGAGTTGGTTTCCGCCTCGGGTTGGGGCATTTCTTCGATGGCGACCCCGACGTCGACGGTTTTCTGGTCTTTGAGGTTGGTGTACTTTCCCCGGTAGTTGATGGGGACGATCATGGTAAAGCTCTGCTTGACCCCCTCGAGATCGACCGGCTCGGTGACCACCTCGCTGACGTTTTTCAGCTCGCTTTCCGCTCCCTGCACCAGGACCTGGACGGGATTGGCCTTGACCGCGCCCACCTGGAAGCCTTCCGCCGGCAGGCCCGAGAGCTCGACACGGACGGGCACCTTCTTCTCCTGGATGCGCTCCAGTTTCACGTCGACGAAGGAAGGGGAAAGCCGGGTCACCTTGAGGGCACTGGGGATATTGAGCCGCTCCTCGAGGCGCTTGAAGGAGGTCAGCCCCGGTTGCAGGTCCTTGAGATCGACAGCGAGGCTGATGTCTGATGGACGCAGATTCACCAGCAGGGTGCGCGGACCGCTGATCCGCACATCCACCAGGCTGGGCACTTCGTTGGCCACCATCATCCCCGAGGGCATGTTCCTCAACTCCAGGGGGACCGCATAGCCGACCTCGAGCTTCTGCTCTCCCATCACAAAGAACCAGAGGATCACCGCAAAGATGAAGGAGAGCAGTTTTGCGACCCAGTTTTCCGTCAGCGTCTTGAACATGGCTACTTTTTCTTTTTGCTCAGCCGGGGTTCCAGCAGGCGCTTGAGCACCCGCTTCAACGAGGTGGAGTCAAGATCGCGGGTGATCCGCCCGCCGACCACCACGGAAATCTTGCCGGTCTCCTCGGAAACGACGATGGCCACCGCATCCACCAGTTCGGTCAGGCCGATGGCGGCCCGATGCCGGGTGCCGAGGGTCTTGCTGATGTCGGGGTTCTGGGACAGGGGCAAAAAGCAGCCGGCGCGCTTGAGCCGCCCCTGTTGAATGACCAGGGCACCGTCATGGATCGGCGAAAAGGGCAAGAAGATCGAAGTGATCAGATCGGAAGAGACCTTGGCGTCGATCTCCACGCCGACCTCGAGAAAATCCTTCAGGCCGGTCTCCCGCTCGATGACGATCAGGGCGCCGATACGCTTGTTGGCCATGCTGACGCAGGCCTTGACCAGTTCTTCCATGACCTCGGTCTCCTCCTTGTAGGAGAGATCGGCGAAGAACGGATTGCGTCCCACATGGATGAGGGCCCGGCGGATGTCGTTCTGGAACAGCACGACAATGACCAGGATGATCGAGGAGAGGAAATTGTCGAGCAGCCAGTGCAGCGTATAGAGTCCGCCCAGCTGCGAGGCCACATAGACGATCAGGATGACCGCAAGGCCAAGCAGCATCTGCACCGCCCGGGTCCCCTTGATCAGCAAGATGATCCGATAAATGATGAAGGCGACGAGCCCGATATCGAGGAGGTCGAGCAACCACCTGAAATTTTTTAGAAAATCGAGCATGCCGCCAACGTCACACTGGAAAGGTTTAGAAAAAACGGGATGGGTTATCGGGCTCCATGACAGATCGCCCAGGCCATCAGGGCCGCCTCGCGGGCGGGGCCGACATCATGCACCCTGAAGATCTGGGCACCACGGGCCACGCCCAGGGCCACGGTGGCATTGGAGCCGTGCAGGCGCCCCTGGGGATCGGACTGCCCAAGCACCTTGCCGATAAAACTCTTGCGCGAGGTCCCCAGCAGAATGGGGCGGCCCAGGCAGCGAAATTCGTTCAGCCGCCGCAGAATTTCCAGGTTTCCCTCGGCGCTCTTGCCGAACCCGATCCCCGGGTCGACCGCCAGGCGGGATGGTGCGATCCCCTCGCCCAGAGCGGTATCCAGAGAGCGGCGCAGACTGCCGAGGATCTCCCCGACCAGGTCGCCATAGCGGGTGTCCCGCTGCATGGTTTCGGGCTCGCCCCGGGCGTGCATCAGAAACAGCCCGGCCCCCTGTGCGGCTGCAACCTTCACCATCCTGGGGTCGTGTTCCAGCCCGCTGATGTCGTTGATAAACTCCGCGCCGGCGGCCAGGGCCTCCTCGGCCACCCGGCTCTTGCGGGTGTCCACCGAGAGGGGCAGATCGAGTTCGTCCCGCAGCGCCCGGATCACCGGGACCACCCGGGAGATCTCCACGTCGTCGGCGACCCGGGCCGCGCCGGGACGGGTGCTCTCCCCGCCCACGTCGATCAGGTCGGCTCCTTCGGCAGCTAGCTCCCGCGCCCGCTGCAGCGCCCGCTCCACGGAATTGAAGGCGCCCCCGTCGGAAAACGAATCCGGAGTGACATTCAAGATCCCCATGATCAGCGGCCGATTCAGCTCAAGCTGGCAGGTGCGCCCCCTAAGGACTCTGGGCGGATGTTCAAGCACCTCGAGCAGACTGCCGATCCGCGCCCCGATGTCGGCCAGGGCAGGATTGCCGCTGGCCAATTTCCTGCTGAAATCGCCCAGGCAGGCCAGGGAGCCCGACAGGATCACGTCGCTTTCGGCCACGGCACAGACCATACCGCCCCGGGCGGCCCCCATCCGCCCCCCCAGGGCGGCGAATTCCTCCTTCAGGGAGGCAAGAGCCTCGCAGGGGACCCCGCTGAGCTTGAGCATGCGACTGCCGGCCTCGCGCGCCAGCCGATCCGCCCCGCCGGCGTCCATGCCCACCGCCAGCAGCTCACGGCGGATATCGATTTCGCTTTCGACCCAGAGTAGGCGGGGCGGGTGTGCCATTTAGCTCTCCAGGGGAGCCGACTCCTCGATGCAGGGGCCGGCTGAAGGCGACACGGTTTCGCCCTTCCCCGCGGGGGCATCGGCACCCGCGGCACCAAACACCATCTGGCGGATCTCTGCGCCGTCAAGGGTTTCCCTCTCCAGCAGGGCCTCGGCAATGGCCCCCAGGTGGTCCTTGTTTTTTTCCAGGATCCCCTTGGTGCGGTCGTAGTTTTGCTGCACCAGGCGCCGGATCTCGTTGTCGATCTCGATGGCGGTGGCCTCGCTGTAGTTTTTCACGTGCCCCATGTCGCGCCCGAGGAAGACCTCGCCCTCTTTCTCGCCGAAGGCCAGCGGCCCGAGTTTCTCGCTCATCCCCCATTCGCAGACCATGCGCCGGGCGATGTTGGTGGCCCGCTCGATATCGTTGCTGGCGCCGCTGGTGATGCTGCGGAAGGTGATCTCCTCGGCCACCCGGCCGCCCATCAGGGTGCAGATGATGGTCTCCAGCCCCTCCTTGGTCTCGTTGTACTTTTCCTCCTCGGGCAGGTACATGGTCACGCCCATGGCCCGGCCCCGGGGGATGATGGAGACCTTGTGCACGGGGTCGGCGCCGGGGATCATCAGGGCAACCAGCGCATGGCCCGCCTCGTGGTAGGCGGTCACCTTCTTCTCCTTTTCGGTGATCACCATGGAACGGCGCTCGGCGCCCATCATAACCTTGTCCTTGGCCGCCTCGAGGTCGTCCATGTCGACCTTGTCCTTGTTGGCCCGGGCCGCCAGCAGGGCGGCCTCGTTGACCAGGTTGGCCAGGTCGGCGCCGGAGAAGCCTGGCGTCCCCTTGGCCACCACCTCGAGGTCGACGTTCTCGGCCAGGGGTACCTTGCGGGCATGAACCTTGAGGATCTTGGTGCGCCCCTTGATGTCGGGGCGGGGCACCACCACCTGGCGGTCGAAACGCCCGGGGCGCAGCAGCGCCGGATCAAGCACGTCGGGGCGGTTGGTGGCGGCGATCAAAATGACCCCTTCGTTGGATTCGAAGCCGTCCATCTCCACCAGCAGCTGATTGAGGGTCTGCTCGCGCTCGTCGTGGCCGCCGCCCAGGCCGGCGCCTCGGTGGCGGCCGACAGCGTCGATCTCATCGATGAAGATGATGCAGGGAGCGTTCTTCTTGCCCTGCACGAACAGGTCGCGCACGCGGCTGGCACCGACCCCGACGAACATCTCGACGAAGTCGGAACCGGAGATGGAGAAGAACGGCACCCCGGCCTCGCCGGCGATGGCGCGCGCCAGCAGGGTTTTGCCGGTACCGGGAGAGCCGACCAGCAGCACCCCCTTGGGAATATGCCCGCCGAGCCGGGAGAATTTCTTGGGATCCTTGAGGAAGGAGACGATCTCCTCGAGTTCCTCCTTGGCCTCGTCGATGCCGGCCACGTCGTTGAAGGTGACCTGCCCCTGGGTTTCGGAGAGCAGCTTGGCCTTGCTCTTGCCGAAGCTCATGGCCTTGCCGCCGCCGGACTGCATCTGGCGCATGAAGAAGATCCAGACCCCGATCAACAGCAGGATCGGCCCCCAGGAAACCAGCAGGGTGAACCAGAAGCTGCGATCCTCGGCAGGTTTGGCCTGGATGGCCACCCCCTTGCCCCGCAGTTCGGCGATCAGGCCGGGATCATCGGGAGCAAAGGTTTTGAACATGGTGTCGTCTTTGTACTTGCCATCGATGTTGGACCCCTGCACGGTGACTTCCCGCACATCCCCGCGCTCGACAGCCTCGAGAAACGCCGTATAGCTGATCGGCTTATGGTCCCGCTCTTTCTGGGTCATCATGTTGAAAAGCAGAATCATCACCAGCGAGATGACCAGCCAGAGAGCCAGGTTTTTATAGAACTGGTTCACTTTACCCCCTGAATTCTTGGTTTTTTTGCCGACAGCCAGGCTCGGGTGAACCTGCTTCGGCCCCTTGGAATCACCCGGAAATTTACCACAAAGCCCCCCAATTCACAACCCAATTCTCGTCAAATTCTGCTGGGTTACGACCATCCGCAGGACCTTCCCGCCGCCCGGTTCGGGCCGCATGCCGTCACAACGCCTGATCCCCACCACCCAAAGGACCTCGCGGCCGACCACCAGCGGCAGCGCGGCCCGCCGCTCCCGCTCGAGCTTGGCGTCGATGTAAAAGTCCTTCAGCTTCTTCTCTCCCCGTCCCCCCGCCGGGCGAAACCGGTCTCCGGGACGGAAATTGCGCACCACCAGCGGGAACCCCACCCGGTCTGCGGCGAACTCAACCGCCAAAGGCCCCTCCCCCCGGGCGTCGGTTTCGATACTCACGGTCATGACCCGCCCCTGGGGGAGCAGGTAGACTCCGGGCCCGCTGATCTGCAGGGAAAAATCCTCCTCGATGGCGGGCGGCTGCCGACGAAGCAGCAAACGGTCATAACGGCGCCCGGCCCACAGCCCGGGGAGATGTGCCTCGGCCTGGGGGGCATCGCCCAGCAGCAGACCGTCGAGCGCCTCGATGTGGCGCCTGGAAATCCCCGTCAGGCCCCCGCGCACCCTGGCGATGGCCCCGCGCAGCACCCGCGGCCTCAGGGCGGGGTGCAGCTCGAGCAGGCCCCCATGGTCCAGGGCCAGCCCGCCGTCTACCTCCATCGCGAGAGCGGCCAGCGCCGGCTCCTCCTGCCGACGCCAGAAATCTTCCTCCAGGGCGAGACTGGCGCAGAGGTCGGCCAGTTGCTCCTCGATGCGGGGGTTGAACTCCCGCAGCCGGGGCAGCAGGTCATGACGAATCCGGTTGCGGGTAAACCGCGGGTCGGCATTGCTTGGGTCCTCGACAAAGGGGATCTCCCTCTGGCGAAGATAGGCGCGCAGCCGGCTGCGCTCGAAATGCAGCAGGGGACGGACGAAGGGGGGGGATTGCTGACGCATGGCGGCCAATCCGCCGGTCCCGGAGCCCCTGAGCAGCCGGTGCAGGAAGGTCTCGGCCTGGTCATCCCGGTGCTGCCCCAGGGCGATCCACCCGCAACCGCTGCGCTCTGCCGTCTCGCATAGAAAACGCCGCCGGGCCTGGCGCGCCGCATCCTCGAGCCCGCCCCCCGCCTGCCGGGCGAGGGCCGGGACATCCTCACTGCCCGAGGCAAGTGCCACCCCCCATTTCTGGCAAAGCCGTCCAACGAAGGCGGCGTCCTGCGCGCTCTCCGGCCGCATCCCGTGATCAAGGTGGGCCGCCTGGAGCACCAGGGGGACCCGTCGGGAAAGCTCGAGCAGCAGGTGCAGCAGAACTACCGAGTCGGCGCCGCCGGAGACAGCCACCAGCACCCGGTCGCCGGGGTGAAACAGACTGAGCTTTTCGAGGTCGCTGAGCAGATCATCCTGCATGGGAGACTCTTGGCAAGGGTGCAGGGAGCGAGAAAACAAAAACCCCCTCCGGATTCCGGAGAGGGTTTATGGAAAAATGGTGGCGGTGCAGAGATTCGAACTCCGGACACTGCGGATATGAGCCGCATGCTCTAACCAACTGAGCTACACCGCCGAAGACTGCTATATTTGAACGGTCCAGATTGCAGGACCCGATTTGCTTTGGTTGCGGGGGAAGGATTTGAACCTCCGACCTTCGGGTTATGAGCCCGACGAGCTACCAGACTGCTCCACCCCGCGTCACGGAGCCCGGAATTTATCTACTTCGGCTACAAATGTCAAGATTTTTTTTTGGCCTGTTTCACCCCTGGTTCCGGAACCAGTCGACAAACCGCCCAATCCCCTCCTCAATGGCCACCTGTGGGTCATAACCGAGCGTGGCACGGGCCTTGGAGATATCCGCAAAGGTGCGCTCGACATCCCCCGGCTGCATGGGCAGACGCTCGAGAGCGGGTCGGCAACCGAGTGCCTCACCGAGCAGCCGCACCAGGGTGGAGAGATCCACGGTGCGCGATTCACCGAGGTTGAAGATCTCGTAGCCCGGGCGGGATTGCCCTGACAGCCATTCCAGCGCGCCGGTCACCCCCTGCAGGGTGTCGGTGATGTAGGTATAGTCGCGCCGGGTGGTGCCGTCGCCGAAAAAGGGAATGGGCTTGCCAGCCCGCATCAGCCGGGCGAACTTGTGAATGGCCAGGTCCGGGCGCTGGCGGGGACCGTAGACCGTGAAAAAGCGCAGACAGGCCACGGAGATATCGTAGAGGTGATGGTAGTTGTGGCAGAGCAGCTCCCCAGCCTTCTTGGTCGCGGCATAGGGAGAGATGGGGTAGTCGACGGCATCGCTCTCGGCAAAAGGCACCTTTTCATTGTTGCCGTACACCGAAGAGGAGGAGGCGAAGACCAGCCGCATCACCCCGAAGCGGCGACAGGCCTCGAGCACCTGCAGGGTGCCGCCGATGTTGACATCGTGATAGAGCTGCGGCTGCTCGATGGAGGGTCGCACCCCGGCCATGGCGGCCAGGTGGACAACGGCACCCTGCTGTGGGTCCCCCAGGGCGCGGAAGGCCCGTTCGAGATCCGCCGCCGAGCGGATGTCCCCCTTGAGCACCGCCAGTCTTCCGGCAGCGGCCGAGGCGCGCACCGCGGCGAGGTTGGCCAACTTGAGCGAAGAGGCATAAAACTCGTTCAGGTTGTCGAGGATCACCACCCTGCGTCCCAGCCGCAGCAGTTCCTGGCAGAGGTGGGAGCCGATGAAGCCGGCACCTCCGGTGACCAGGACCGAGGTGATTTCCGCCTTGGGCCCGCTCAACGCTTCTTCACCAGGCCGGAGAGCTTCTCCTGGGCCTTGAGCCGGTCCACGACCTGGCCCGCGGCCTGGCTGTCGGCAAAGGGGCCGACCATGACCCGATGCCAGACCCCCTTGTCGCCGAGGTCCGCCTGCTGGGTGAACGCCTGGTAGCCCTTGGCGACGAGCTTGCCGCTCAGCCCCTGGGCGTCGGCAGCGTCCTTGAAGGAGGCCACCTGCACCACGTAGGCGCCCTGGGCGCTGGCCGCGGGCATGGCCGCTGCAGGGGCTGAGGGAGTCTCGACAACGGCGGGGGCGGGACGGGTTTCGGCCTTGGCCGGCTGGGAGCCGGTGGCCGCCGCGGCAGGGGCTTCCTCGGCGGGTTTGGTCTCTGGCGGGCGGTTGATGCCGCTGCCCAGCGGGGTCTGCTCCCCCTTGGGAAGGGTGTCGAAGAAGGTCAACGCCCCTTTTTCAGCGGCCGGCGCAGGGGCCTCCGCGGCCGCAGCTGCTTCAGCCGGCGGGGTCGCCGGGTCGGCGGGGGGCGCCGGCGGGGGCTCGGCGGCAATGGGCACCGGCTTGCGCTCCTCGGCGACCGCAACGGGCGCCGGCTGGTCCGAGCCGCCGCGCCCAACCATCACCCCCAGCACGAAGCTCACCAGGGACACTCCAAGAACCAGGAACAGCAGGACCAGGGCCTGCTTCTTCTCCATCCGGCGCTCGGTCCGGGTCACCACTTGTCGAACCATGCCAAAGCCTCCCCGCTACATTTGCTCCGGTGCCGAAACCCCCAGCAGAAGCAGTGCGTTTTTCAGGACGATACGGATACTGTTGACCAGGTAAAGCCGGGCGCGGCTGGTTTCCAGGTCATCGCTCAAAACCCGCTGGCGGTTGTAGTAGCTGTGGAACTGGGCGGCCAACTCCTGCAGGTAGAAGGTGATACGGTGCGGCTCCAGCACCCGGGCCGCCCCTTCCACCACCTCGGGGTAACGGGCCAGCAGCTTGGCCAGAGCCAGTTCTTCCTCGAGAACCAGGCGGTCGAAATCGACCTCGCCCATGGCCGGCGCCTGCACTCCCTGGTCGGCGGCATTGCGGTTGATGCTGCAGACCCGGGCATGGGCATACTGGACATAAAACACGGGGTTTTCGTTGCTCTGCTTCTTGGCCAGCGCCAGGTCGAAATCGAGTTGGCTGTCCGAGCGCCGGGTCAGGAAAAAGAAGCGGCAGGCATCCCGCCCCACTTCGTCGATGACTTCGCGCAGGGTCACGAACTCGCCGGAGCGCTTGCCCATGGTTACCGGCTGCCCGTCCCGCAGCAGGTTGACCATCTGAATCATCAGCACCTCGAGGTCATCGGGCTGATGGCCGAGGCCGGCCAGCATCGCCTTCATGCGCGGCACATATCCGTGGTGATCGGCGCCCCAGACGTCGATGACCTTGTCAAAGCCCCGCTCGAATTTTTCGATATGGTAGGCAACGTCGGAAGCGAAATAGGTCGGCTCGCCCCCGGAACGCAGCAAAACGCGGTCTTTGTCGTCGCCGAAATCGGTGGTGCGCAGCCACAGGGCGCCATCCTGCTCGAAGGTCAGGTCCCGTTCCCGCAGCTTGCCCAGTTCCTTGGTGACCAGGTCGCGCTGATAGAGGGTGCGCTCGCTGTACCAGTTGTCGAAATGCACCCCGAACTCGCGCAGGTCGCCGTCGATCCACTCGGTCATTTTCCGCACGCCGTAATCGCTGCACAGGGCGATGGCCTGCGCCTCGTCGAGCCCTGCCAGTTCGGCCTGGCCCTCGGCGAGCAGCGAGCGGGCGATGTCCCGCACGTAGTCGCCCTTGTAGCCGTCCTCCGGAAACGGCAGGGTTTCGCCCTGCAGTTCCCGACAGCGCACCCAGATGGAGCGGCCGAGCATGGCCACCTGGTTGCCGGCATCGTTGACGTAGTATTCGCGCTGCACCTCGTAGCCGGCGGCCTCGAGCAGGGCGGCAACGGCGTCACCGGTCGCGGCACCGCGACCATGGCCGATGTGCAGGGGGCCGGTAGGGTTGGCGCTGACAAATTCGACCTGCACCTTGACCCCGGCGCCATTTTTGCTGCGGCCGTAACTCTCGCCACTGCGTACGACCTCGTCCAGCACACCGTACCAGCAGCGGTTGGTGAGAAAGAAATTGATGAAACCCGGACCGGCGATCGAAACCTCTCGCCAGAGGCCGTCGCTTTCACCCAGGGCGGCGATGAGGGCCTCGGCAATTTTTCGTGGCGCCTTCTTTTCCGCGCGGGCCAGGACCATTGCCAGGTTGGTGGCAAAATCACCATGTTCGGGGTGGGCGGGAACCTCCAGGGTGAATTCGGGGAAGGTGCCCGAATCGAGCGACCCTTCGCGGTAGCAGATCTCCAGGGCACGATGGATGTGCAGTTTGAGGCGTTCTTTCATGGATGTTCGGTCTTCCTTGGGAATTTTCGTGCCGGGGGCCATTGAGGAATGAGGACCGCAATCCAAGATGCCGACTGAAGTCCCAACAATCCTGCGATTCCCCCGTACTGAGCGGTTCACGACGGATGCCTCGCCAGGCCGACGGCGCGAGGGGTCGGCAGGCCCAGGGGCTCACTGGACATTCTCCATTCTGGCCTGGCAAAAAAGGAGGGCTGTATGTTAGCCCTTCGCTGAGCGGGCTGTCAAGAAAACCCGAAAGCCGGAAATAAATCAGCCCCGGGCTTATTTTCCCGGGGCTGGCAAGGCGAACAGCGAACGGTCTGATCGGCTACTGGGCTGGGGCCGGGGCGAGGTCCGGGCCGCCCTGGAGTTCTTCGGGCGGCACGACGGCGCCCTGTTCCGCCGGGCGCTTTTCCTGGGTGCGGAACTGATAAATCAACTCATCCTCGCGGACCATGCCGAATTCCCTGCGGGCGATGGCCTCCAGGCGACGATGGTCGGAGCGCAGGGCCTGGATTTCTTCCCGCAAGGCCTGGTTGGCATCCTCCAGGCGACGGATCTCATCCTCGAGAGCAGCCCTCTGGCTGTTGAGCTTTATCACCTGAACCAGTCCCTTATCCCCGAATACCGCCACGGCCAGCAACAGCAGGACGATCAGCAGGGGCAATAGGGGAATTTTCCTTGGAGATGCCGCCTTTTCCGGCTCCGACATGCTGGGCTCCCGGCATTACTGCGCCCCTTTCGGACCCGGTCACCAGCCGACTCTCCCCAGGGGCTATTCCACGTAAATGAGATTCTGTATTTTTTCGAAGGTCTTTTTGCCGACCCCTTTGACCGCCATGATCTCTTCGGCAGTTGCGAAGCTCTGCTTCTGCGCGCGATATTCAAGGATCCGCTCGGCAGTAACTTTGCCGATTCCGGGCAGCGTCTGCAGTTCCTGGAGAGTCGCTTGGTTGAGATTGACTCTGACCAGCGTCTGCTCCTGGCCGGCCGCCGCGGTGGCTGCGGCAAATAGGTTCGCGGGCTGGCTGACGCAGATTGCCAGCACGATAATAGCGAGGTAAAGCATTTTTTTCATCTTTTTTCCTCCTTGTTCATTTAACTGATTGAAATACCTTGCTGCATACTCTGCTCGCCATGCATTGATCGGTTTTTATTACCACCCCTTAAGACATTAATCAACCATTAGTTTGCTTTTTTCATGAAAAAATACTTCCACGAAGAAGGGGGCTGGACTGGTGGCGGCCGTGGGTCGGACAGGAGCAAGGCAGGGTGCGGAGGAGAGAAGCGGGTTGGGGGCTGTACCTTGGAAGAGCCTCAATCGGCCGTGGTGCCAAGACTTCCGCCAAGCTTGGCGACCCGTCCGAGCCCCGACAGAGCGAAGGAAACCAGGTATTCCTGGTCGTCGAGCCGGTCGCGCAGGGTGAGAAAAAGGCTCCAGCACTGCGCCCGGTATTCCAGGTTCAGCACCTGCTCGAGGGTTTTGCTGTCGGTAAAATCGTAGCGGTGCTGATAGTTGAGATAGACCGGTTTGAGCCAGGAGGTGTCCACGGCCCCGGCAAAATATTCCTGGGCATCGCGGGCGTAGCGGTAATCCAGGCTGAGTCCGTTGCCGGCGCCATCCTGGATTCCCCCTCCCAGGTTGAAGGCGGAAAAACCGTCTCGGGCATAGAATATGTCGTAGCTGCTGTCCAGGTCGAGATAACTCCAGCGGGTCGGCCGCAGAATCAATTCGGTACGCAGGTCGGAAAACGGGCGACGCTGATCCGACGGATCGAGGACGTCGCGGCGGCTCTCGCCGATGTCGTACTCCTGCGACAGGCGCAGGTAGAGAAATTCGTGGTAGGCGAACTCCCCGTTTTCCGGTTCGAGCCGGGCGGTAAAGCGGTTGGTCAGGGCGTACTCGATGGAATTGTCGGGACCGATGCCGTCCTCGGCATCGAACTGGGGGAGGTGACTCTGGTCCTCGTCGGGGATGTAGCTGTAAACCACCTCCGGAACCAGGCTGTGGCGAATCTTCTCGATCCGCTTTCCAGGGCGGTTGTAGATTCTTTCGAGTTGGGTGGAGATACGGGTGGTGAAATCGAAGATTCCTTCCTGCTCCTCGCCGGGGCCATCGTGGGAAGTCGTGTAAAAACGCTGCCGGTAACCGATCTCAGGCTCGATCCCCAGCATGCCCCCGGGTTGGAAAACCGCAGCCAGGGCAGGCCGCACGCTCAGTCGCTGCCCCTTGACTCCCCCCTGGCGCCAGAAGTAGGTGTAGGAATTCTCCACCTCGTAAAACAGGGGGCTGTCGGCAATCCGCTGGCGCAGCAGGTTGAAACGCACCTCCGGAAGGCGCTGCAGGGTCAGGTCGTTGTCCCCTTCGAGGTCCTTGGTGTACTTGAGCTGCCCTCCGAGGTGGGATTTGTCCCAATTGCGGCTCAGGTAAAGCACCGACTGGGCCTTGTCCTTGTTGTACTCCCCGGAAACCTCGCCGAAATCCTCGAAATAATCCCGGCTGCTTACGTATTCAACATCAGCGGCCATCCGCACCCGGCCCGGCAGCAGGCCGCTGTGGTTCCAGTTCAGGGCATAACGGTCGTCCTCTCCGCTGGTGCCGGCAACATGGTAGGCGGTCGCCTCACCCGCGGTATCTTCGCCGAAAATATAGCGGTATTCCAGTCCGGTCCCCACCCCGAGTTCCGAAAGGTAGTCCAGGTAGAAGGTGGCGTCCATGTTGCGGTCGATCACCTGGTAATAGGCCAGCGAGAGTTGGAGACCGCGATTGTCCGAGTAACCGTAGCGGGGCATCAGCAGCCCGGATTCACGTTCGGTCTTCACAGGATAGATCAGGTAGGGCAGGTAGAAAACCGGCAGTTCGTGCAGATAGAAGACCACATGCCGGGCCTTGGCATACTCGCCCAGAGTGACGTCGAGGCGGCCGGCACCGAATTTCCAGCTGGGTGTTTCGCCATCGCAGGTGGTGAAGCTGCCGTCTTTCACCTGGTAGGTCTGCTCTCCGAGTTTTTCGATTTCGGCCCCGGCAATGTGAAAATTGTTCTCGCGCAGCAGGATCCTGCCATTGATGACCCGGCCGCGGTCTTCGCCCAGATTGATGGCGACCCGCTCCCCCTCCATGGTTCCCGAGGGTTCGGTGATCAGCACGTTCCCCTCGGCGGTGGCGACCCCGCTGGCGTCGTCCCAGGTGACTGAATCGGAGGTAAGGGTCACGCCCCCCTTACGCAACCTGACCTGACCGGCGGCCCGATAGAGGTTGTTGGCCTGGTCGAAGTCGAGCTGGTCGGCCTCGAGGGATACGGGAGAGAACTCTCCCAGGTCTTTAAGCCCCTCCCCGGGCAGAGCCGGGATGGAAGACTGGGGCGGGGCGGTTGGGGCCGGTTGGCCGGAAACTTCCGGAGTCGGTTCCGGTCCGGCTCCGGGCTGGGTTTCGACGGCGGGCGTAGCTTCCGCAGGCGCGGCTGGGGCGTCGGACCGGCCGGCCAGCCCCGACTCGTCAACGCCCAGCACCCCGGGGAGCAGGCGAAGCCGCTCCAGGGATTCGGCGCCAAGTCCCTGCCTCGCCACCAGATGATCAACCTCCCCCGAGCCCTCATCCGCGAGCCGTCTCAGTTGACAGAGAGGTAAAACCTCTCCCGCCGGGCTGGCGGAAAAAACCGCCTCGGGAAATACCGCCAAGTCAATCTGGCGGTGGCGGCTGATCCATTCGCGCAGCTTTTCACCATCGGCGAAGATCTGCAGATCGACGGGCTCCTCGAGCCGCGCCTCCAGGTACTCCTGCAGGCTGCGGACCTGCTGATCGTTGACCAGCACGGCGTTGGCCCGCGGGACGAAGCCAAGCGTGAGCCCCCAGGCACAGCCGGAACCGAAGCAGGCGATCAGCAGAAAAAAAGTCAGCAGTCGAAACAGCATAAAATCACACGATGTAGTGGCCAAGCAGGCCAGGGGCCGAGCGAGCCGGTCGGCTCAGGGGCTCTGGATCAGCATACCGGACAGGGCTTCGCGGGCTGCGGCCACCAGAAACAGCGAACCGGCGACCAAGACGATCTCTCCCCGGCGGCGCTCGGTCAGGGCCGCCTGCAGGGCATCAGCGGGGGAGGCGAAAACCCTGGCAGGCCTGCCCGCAGCGGTGGCCTCGGCGGCCAACCGCTCGGCCGCGACGGGCTGATCAACCGGCGGCACCGTGCAATACACGGCCGCCACCAGGGGGAGCAGCGGGGCCAACACCGAAGCGACGGCCTTGTCGGCCTTCAGCCCGACAACCCAACGCACCCCGCTGATCTCCAGGGTGGCCAGATAGGCAGCCAGGGCCCGGGCGCCCCCCTCGTTGTGCGCACCGTCGAGTAGCACCTCGCGCCGCCCTTGCCACCATTCGAGCCGGCCGGGCCAGCGGACCTGCTCCACTCCGGCCCGCAGCGCCCCCTCGGGGATGGCGCTCCCCTGCCGGCGCAACAGCTCGGCGGCGCAGAGGGACAGCGAGAGGTTTTCGTGTTGGTGGGCGCCGGCCAGCGCTGGCCGCAGGCCGCTCAGCTGCACGTCGAGCCCCAGGTAGGAAAATCCCCCGGGCTCGGCGGCGGCGGAAAAATCCGCACCGAAAATTACGGTCGAGGCCTGCCGCTCACGCGCCAACCGGCGGAGCTCCTGCAGGCCTTCCGGCGCCTGCCGGCCGATCACTACCGGCACCCGGTCCTTGATGATCCCCCCCTTTTCCGCAGCGATGCTGACCAAGTCGGCGCCGAGATGTTCGGCATGGTCGAGGCTGATCGGGGTAATCACGCACAGGCGAGGCATGACCACGTTGGTGGCATCGAGCCGGCCGCCCATCCCCACCTCCAGCACCGCGAAATCGACTCCCCGCCGACTGAAGTACAGCAAGGCGAGGGCCGTGGTGAACTCGAAGAAGGTGACGGGGATGTCCTGGCACAGCAGGCGGAGCTCCTCGGTCAGGCGAACGACCTCGGGCTCCGCGATGGCTGTGCCGTCAACGCGAATCCGCTCGGTGAAGGAATGCAGGTGGGGAGAGCTGTAGTGGCCGGTCCGGTAACCGGCCCGGGTAAGGATCTCGGCCAGACAGGCGGTGACGGACCCCTTGCCGTTGGTCCCGGCGACATGCACGATCCCGAAATCTCTCTCGGGATGCCCCAGGCGTTCGAGGAGCAGGCGGATATTCTCGAGCCCGAGTTTGATCCCGAAACGCTGCAGCCCGTAGAGGTAATCCAGGGTCTGCTCGTACCCCACGGCTCAGCTCTTGGTGAAAATCCGCAAGATCTGGGAGAGCCGCGCCTTCATTTCCTGGCGACGGACAATCATGTCGACCATGCCGTGCTCGAGCAGATATTCGGAGCGCTGAAACCCGTCCGGGAGCTTCTGCCGGATGGTCTGCTCGATGACCCGCGGGCCGGCAAACCCGATCAGCGCCCGGGGTTCGGCCATATTGATGTCGCCAAGCATGGCGAAGCTGGCCGTGACCCCGCCGGTGGTGGGATCGGTCAGCACGGAGATGAAGGGGATGCCGGCGGCCTTGAGCTTGGCCAGGGCTGCGCTGGTCTTGGCCATCTGCATCAGCGACAGGATGCTCTCCTGCATGCGGGCCCCCCCGGAGGAGGAGAACACGATGACCGGGCGCCGATCCTCGAGCCCCTTTTCGATGGCCCGGGTGATCTTCTCGCCCACCACCGAGCCCATGCTGCCGCCCATGAAGCCGAAATCAAAGACCGAAACCACCACGGGCAGGCCGTTGATGGCTCCGGTGCCACAGACCACGGCATCGCCGGGGCCGCTTTTTTTCACCGCCGCCTTGATCCGGTCCTTGTATTTCTTGGAGTCCTTGAAATCGAGGAAGTCCACCGACAGCATCTCGGCGTCCAGTTCGGCAAAGGAGCCGGCGTCGAGGATCAGATCGATCCTGGCCCGGGCACTGATGCGGAAATGGTAGTCGCACTTCGGGCAGACATTGAGATTGCGCTCGATTTCCTTGGTATAGATGATTTCATTACAGTTTTTGCACTTGGTCCAGACGCCTTCGGGCATCTGCATTTTCTTGGTGTCAGCCGACGCGATGGGCGCCTTGGATTTTCTGAACCAGGCCATTTTGGTTACCTCGTTTTTTCCAGAAAAAATGCACTCAGAAGGAAAATTCCTCGCCGCCGCGAAGGACCTGCAATCGATCCTCGCCCAGGGCGCTAAGCTCCCCCAGGATCTCGTCGAGAAACTGGGGCTTCATGTGCAGAATCTTTATCGGCAAAGAGCCGCGATCCAGCTTGCGTAATTCGGCGGCCAGCAGGGCCGGAGTCAGATGGCCGCTGGCGTGGGCCAGACCCTCCAGGCGGTCGGGAAAGGTGGTTTCCACGAATGCCGCCGCCAGCCCCGGGCAGCAGCGCCCCATGGCCCAGAGCTCCTCGGTCACACCGGTATCGCCGGAAAACAGAACGGCCGACTCACCCTGACTCAGGCAGTAGCCGGCGGCAAACACCGGGTGGTTGGTTTGCACCCAGCGAACAGCGACGCCGCCGATCCGGGCATCCCGGCCGGCCGCCAGCGGCGCCAGTTCCACAGCGGGACCGTCCGGCCCGGGCAAGCGGGTGAAATCAGGCCAGATCCGATCGTTGAACAGGTGCTCCTGCACAGCCTCCAGAACCTGCTCGGGCCCCCATACCCGCAAGGGGGTTTTGCGCAGAGTCATGACGTTGTCCGCCAGAAAGGCCAGATCGACGATATGATCCAGGTGAGCATGGGTCAGCAGGATATCGTCGATGGCCAACTGCTGCTCCAGGGGCAGCAGCGAGGTGGCGGTGCCGGAATCCAGCAGCAGGCGGCCGTTCACCAGCAGACTGCTGGTCTGGTGGCCGGGCATGCGCGACCCGTAGCAACCCAGCACCTTGACTGTCAATCGGTTCTCTTCCGGCATCGGCTCCGAGCCCCCCCTGCCCCCGCCAGTTGCTCTCAGCCCCCCGGCCAGCGGGGTTCAGGCGGCCTGGCCGCGCACGGCGCTCTTCAGGCCCCGGACGAATGTCCCCACCTGGACCAGCAGTTCGCCTGAGGTGCCGTAGGCCTCGATGACCTTGACCAGGGCACTGCCGACCACCACGGCATCGGCGAAACGCCCGACGGACCGGGCGTCCGCGGCGGTAGAGATACCGAAGCCAACCGCCACGGGAACCGGGCTGAAGGCTTTGAGCTCGCGAACCGCGGTTTCAATCCCGCCGGCATCGACCTGGCGGGCTCCGGTCACCCCGGTCATGGAGACATAGTAAATAAACCCCTCCCCGCTCGCGGCCAGCCGGCTGGCCCGCTCCGGCGGGGTGGTGGGGGAAAGCAGGGTAATCAGGTTCACCCCGGCATCCCGCAAAAAGCCGTGAATCTCGCCGGCCTCCTCCGGCGGCAGATCGACCAGCAGCAGGCCATCCACCCCAGCGGCGGCCGCATCCTTGGCAAACCGCTCGGCCCCGTAGCGAAACACCGGGTTGTAATAACCCATCAGGATGATGGGAACGTTGGTATGCCGCCGGACCCGCGCGACCATCTGCAGAATTCCGGGCAGCGTGGTCCCGGCAGCCAGGGCTCTTTCGGAGGCGGCCTGGATGGTGGGCCCGTCGGCCATGGGGTCGGAAAACGGAAAACCGAGCTCGATGAGGTCGGCGCCCGCATCGACCAGCGTGTGGATGATCTCCTCGGTCCGCTCGAGGCTGGGGTCACCCGCTGTGACAAACGGGATCAGGGCCGCCTCCCCCAATTGTTTCAGGCGCTTGAATGTCGCCTCGATGCGTCCAATACTCATAGCTCTTCCCCGAATGCGAATCCTGAAATCTTAATCGAACCCCCGGGGCATTTCAACCGTTTTCTCCCCGGGCAAGCTGCCGCACGCGGTTCAGCAGATCCAGGAACATCGGTTCGGTGATCCGCCCGGTCTGCACGTTGTAGCGGCTGGTATGATAGCTGGCCACCAGCCAGGGGCCCGCAGCCGGCCGATAGACCGCCCCGTGGGCAAAGGGCAGTTCGGCAAGGCGCCGGATCTGTCCCTGCTGCTTGAGCCGCCGGAGATAACTGGTGAAGGCCCCCTGCCCCAGCGCGACCACCACCCGCAGATTCTCCAGGGCAGCCAGCTCCTGCTGGAGGAAGGGGCGGCAGGTTTCGAACTCGTCCGGGCGCGGGCGGTTTTCAGGCGGCACGCACTTGACCGCGTTGGTGATGTACAGGTCGCGAAGCTCCAGACCATCCCCCGCATGGGTGGCCTGCGCCTGGCTGGCGAACCCGGCACGGTGCAGCAGGGGGTACATGAAATCCCCGGCCCCATCCCCGGTAAAGGGGCGCCCGGTGCGATTGGCCCCATGGGCCCCGGGAGCCAGCCCCACCAGGCAGACCCGGGCCGCCGGATCGCCGAACCCGGGGACCGGAGCATTCCAATAGGCCTCCCGGGTACGACCGCCGGTGGGCGGCAGCTTGGCGATATACTCGGCCAGCCTCGAACATTTTCGACAGTCGCGCAGCCCCGGAAGGTCGGCTCCCAGCATCTGTTACTGCTCCAGTCCGGCGGGGGCCGTTTCTCCCCCGCGCTCCAGAAAGGCCCTGAGCGCTCCCAGAACCTGGTCGTGGTATTGGCCGAACTCATCCCGGCCGGTGATGCGGGCCAAAAAGGCCTGCGGCCCATGGATCGAGCTCTCCAGGAAAACTTCCGTCCCTTCGGCCATCTTCACCAGCTTGAAGGTGGTCAGCGTGTAGCTGCCCAGCACCCCGGGGCGGCGCCAGGCCAACTCCTTGGCCTCGACCATGGCCGACACGCTCGCCGGCTGGTCCGTCGGGGTCCCCCGCAGCTCCAGCTCGAAGGACGCCCCCCGCTGCCACCCCTGGGGGAGCCACGCCTTCTCCACCCCCGGCCACCATCGGGGCCAGTCTTCCACGGCCAGCAGGGTCGGCCAGATCTGCTCCGGCGACTGGGCAAAGCCCAGCGAGTTGGCGACGACGAAGGTGCTCGAGCGGGTGGTCAGCATCATCACGCCAAAGGCCACCCCCAGCAGAACCAGCAGCACTGCGAGTTTTTTCAGCACGTCAGATTCTCCCGCTGCCCGTATCAGGCCTTTTCCGGGCCCCGCCCCCCTTGGGAGCGACGCCGGGGCCGGCGCCGAGCCGGCTTTTTCTCCCCGCCCCCCTTTTTCTCGGGAGTGGGGGCCTTTTTGCGGGGAGTTGTGCGTTTGTAGTCCCAGACCAGGTCGTCCTCGTGGGGGAAATCGCTGGGGATCTTGCGCCCGATGTATTCCTCGATATCCGGCAGGTGAAAAACCAGGTCCTCATCGGCGAAGCTGATCGCCTTGCCCACCGCCCCGGCGCGGGCGGTGCGGCCGATGCGGTGGACATAGTCTTCGGCATCCTGGGGAAGATCGTAATTGACGACGTGGGTGACCCCCTCGATATGGATTCCCCGCGAGGCCACGTCGGTGGCCACCAGAAAGCGCAGCTTGCCCTCCTTGAAGTCGTCGAGGATCCGCATCCGCTTGCGCTGGGGGATGTCCCCGGAAATTACCGCAGCCTTGAACTCGTTGGCCTTGAGCCGCTCGGTGAGGTGCTCGGCTTCGCGCTTGGTGTTGACGAAGACCAGGACCCGGTCGGCGCCGGGTTCCTTTTTCATCAGGCCGAGCAGCAGCGGAAACTTCTCGCGCCGCGCCGCATGGTAGAGGATCTGCTCGACGCGCTCGGCGGTCACCTGCTCGGGCTGGATGGAGACCTTTTCCGCCAGATCCATGAATTCGTAGGCCAGCTCCATGACCCGGGTGGAGAGCGTGGCCGAGAACAGCATGGTCTGCCGATTTTCGAAGGGCGGGAGCTTGCGCAGGATGTAGCGCAGGTCGCGGATGAAGCCCATGTCGAACATGCGGTCGGCTTCGTCAATCACCAGCGCCTCGATGCGCTTGAAGGAAAAGACCCGCTGCTTGGCGTAATCGATCAGCCGCCCCGGGGTGGCGACGATGACATCGACCCCCGCCTGGAGTGCCTGGCGCTGCTTGTCGTAGTCGACGCCGCCGAAGATCGGCTGAACCTTGAAGGGGCAGCCGATGCCGAGCCCCTTGGCGTCTTCGCAGATCTGCACGACCAGCTCCCGGGTGGGGGCCAGGATCAGGGCGCGGGGATCCCCGGAGGTTTCAGCCGGCTGTTTCAGCAGGCGGGTGAACAGGGAGATGAGAAACGCCGCGGTCTTGCCGGTGCCGGTTTGGGCCTGGGCGGCCACGTCCCGCCCGTCCAGGGCCAGGGGGATCGACTCCTCCTGGACCGGGGTCAGGTCGGTGAATCCCATGTTTTCGATGCCCCGCATGACCTGTTCGGGCAGTGCCAGTTCGGTAAATTTCATTGTATCCTCATTCGAGGTTCGAGGTTCGATGTTCGTTGTCTGCGGTTCAACACTGGTCAATACAACATCGAACGCGGAACATGGAACGTCGAACAGATGTTAGAATTCCACGCCCATGGCCTCGGCCACGGTGTGGATGTCCTTGTCGCCCCTGCCGGAAAGGCAGACCACGATCACCTGGTCCCTGGCCATGGTCGGTGCCAGCTTGACCACGTGGGCGATGGCGTGGGAACTCTCCAGGGCGGGGATGATCCCCTCCTGCCGGGTGAGCAATTGAAAGGCCTCGAGCGCCTCGGCATCGGTCACCGAGACGTACTCGGCCCGGCCGATCTCGTGCAGATGGGCATGCTCGGGTCCGACCCCGGGGTAGTCGAGGCCGGCGGAGATGGAATGGGCATGCTCGATCTGCCCCTCGTCGTCTTGTAGCAGAAAGGTCTTGTTGCCGTGCAGAACGCCCACGGAGCCGGCGCTGATGCTCGCCGCGTGTTTGCCCGTGCCGACGCCGAGCCCGGCCGCCTCGACTCCCACCAGGCGCACCTGGCGGTCTTCGAGAAAGGGGTAGAACAGCCCCATGGCGTTGGAGCCGCCGCCGATGCAGGCCACCGCCACGTCGGGCAGGCGCCCCTCGAGCTCGAGGATCTGCTGCCGGGCCTCGCGGCCGATCACCGCCTGAAAATCGCGCACCAGCATCGGGTAGGGGTGGGGGCCGGCGACGGTGCCGATGATGTAGAAGGTGTCGCGCACGTGGGTGACCCAGTGGCGCAGGGCCTCGTTCATGGCGTCCTTGAGGGTGGCCGTGCCGCTGGTGACGCTGTGCACCTTGGCGCCGAGCAGCTTCATGCGAAAAACGTTGAGGGCCTGACGGCGAATGTCCTCCTTGCCCATGAAGATCTCGCACTCCATGCCGAACAGCGCCGCGACGGTGGCGGTGGCCACCCCGTGCTGCCCGGCACCGGTTTCGGCGATGACGCGATTCTTGCCCATCCGCCGCGCCAGCAGTACCTGGCCGACGGTGTTGTTGACCTTGTGGGCGCCGGTGTGGTTGAGGTCCTCACGCTTGAGATAGATGCGCGCCCCACCGAGCTTTTCGGTCAGCCGACCGGCGTAGTAGAGGGGACTCGGGCGGCCGACGTAGTGGTTGAGGTAGTAGTCGACCTCCTGCTGGAAGCCGGGGTCGGCCAGAGCCTGCTGGTAGGCCTGCTCCAGCTCCACCAGCGAGGGCATCAGCGTTTCTGCCACGTAGCGGCCGCCGAACTGGCCGAAGTGCCCCTTGTCATCGGGAAAACGGTAGGTCATTTACAACTCCGATACTTGCTTTGCGTTGCGGATGAAGGCCGCCACCTTCTGCGGGTCCTTGCGCCCGGGGGACGCTTCGACGCCGCTCGAGACGTCGACGCCGTAGGGCCGCACGGCGGCTACCGCGGCGGCGATGTTGTCCGGATTGAGCCCGCCGGCCAGGATCACCGGGCGGCGAGTTGCGGCCTCGGCGGCCAATTGCCAGTTGAAGCTCTCCCCGGTGCCGCCGTAGGCGCCCGCCACCCAGGCATCGAGCAGCAGGGCCGAAACCGGATAGGCCTCGGCGCCGGCCAGGCTGGAGGCATCTTTGACCCGCAGCGCCTTGACCACCCGCCGCGGCGGGAAGCTGCAGGCCGCCGGGGGTTCGTCGCCGTGCAGTTGGATCACGTCCAGCCCGCATTCCGCGGCGATGCTGGAAATGCTCTCAGGCTGCGCGTTGACGAACAGCCCGACACTGGTGATAAAGGGCGGCAGGGCCGCTATGATCTTCCGGGCCTGCCCCGGGGTCACGCAGCGCGGGCTCTTCTGGTAAAAAACCAGACCCAGCGCGTCGGCCCCGCAGGCGGCGGCGTGCAGGGCGTCCTCGACGCAGGTGATGCCGCAGATCTTTACCCGTACCATGATACCACCATCGGCTGCCGGGCGCGGTGAGCCGCCCGCAACATTTCCTTATTCAACCTCGGGCAGGTTGGCCAGCGACTTGCGGATGCTCTCCTCGGGATACTCGTAGTCCTCGAGGTTACCCGACAGAAAGGAATCGTAGGCGGCCATGTCGAGTTGGCCATGCCCCGAGAGGCAGAACAGGATGGTCCTCTCCTTCCCTTCCTCCTTGGCCAGCACCGCCTCGTCGATGGCGGCACGCACCGCGTGGGAGGACTCCGGCGCCGGCACGATCCCCTCGTGGCGGGCGAACAACACCGCCCCTTCGAAGCAGGCGTTCTGCCGGTAGGCCCTGGCCTCGATCTGCCCGAAGTGGTAGAGCTGGGAGACCAGCGGCGAATCGCCGTGGTAGCGCAGCCCGCCGGCGTGAATACCCGGCGGCATGAAGTCGTGGCCCAGGGTGTACATCTTGGCGATGGGCGCCATCTTGGCGGTATCGCCGTAATCAAAGGCATACACGCCCTTGGTCAGGGTCGGGCAGGATGCCGGCTCCACCGCCAGGCAGCGCACCTGGCGTCCGGCGGCACGGTCGGCCAGAAAGGGGAAGGCGACCCCGCCGAAGTTGGAGCCGCCGCCGCAGCAGCCGATGACCACATCGGGATAATCGCCGGCGATCTTGAGCTGCTCCTTGGCCTCGAGGCCGATCACCGTCTGGTGCAGGCAGACATGGTTGAGCACGCTGCCCAGCGCGTAGTTGGTGTCGGCGTGGCTGGCAGCGTCCTCCACCGCCTCGGAGATGGCGATTCCCAGGCTGCCGGGACTGCTTGGATCCTGGGCCAGGATGCTGCGCCCGGCATTGGTGAACTCGGAGGGGGACGGGATCACCTTGCCGCCCCAGAGTTCCATCAGGCTCTTGCGGTAGGGCTTCTGCGTGCAGGAGACCTTGACCATGTAGATGGTGCACTCCAGGCCGAACATGCTGCAGGCCAGCGCCAGCGAGCTCCCCCACTGCCCGGCGCCGGTCTCGGTGGCCAGCCGGCGAATCCCGGCCTGCTTGTTGTAATAGGCCTGGGGGATGGCGCTGTTGGGCTTGTGCGAGCCGGCGGGTGAAACCCCTTCGTACTTGTAGTAGATTTTGGCCGGGGTGCCCAGGGCCTGCTCGAGGCGTCGGGCCCGGAACAGGGGAGATGGACGCCAAAGCCGGTAGATCTCCCGGACCGGCTCGGGGATGTCGATCCAGCGCTGGGTGGAAACCTCCTGCTCGATGATCGCCATGGGGAAGATCGGGGTCAGGTCATCGGGGGTCACCGGCTTGAGAGTCCGGGGGTTGATCACCGGAGCGAGCGGACCCGGCAGGTCGGGGATCACGTTGTACCACTGTTTGGGGATCTGGCTCTCCTCCAGAAGGATCTTGGTCTGCAACGCCGCCTCCATTGAAAATTCAGTCGACTAACAGGGAATGCAGTTTGGCTTCGAAATCCGCCTCGCGCATCAGACTCTCGCCGATGAGAAAAGCCCGGGCCCCAGCGGCCTGCAGTCGCCGGATATCTGCGCGGCTGCCGATGCCGCTCTCGGAGACCACCAGGCGTTCGGAGGGGATCATGCCGAGCAGCCGCTCGGTGGTGCCAAGGTCGGTCCGGAAGGTCTTCAGGTTGCGGTTGTTGATGCCGATCAGCTCGACGGGAAGCTGCAGCGCCATCTCCAGTTCCGCCTCGTCGTGAACCTCGAGCAGCACATCGAGGCCGAGCTCTCCTGCAATTTCGCTGAAGCGGCCGAGGGTCTCGAGGTCGAGGGCGGCGGCGATCAGCAGCACCGCATCGGCCCCGTGCACCCGGGCCTCGACGATCTGGTAGGGGTCGATGATGAATTCCTTGCGCAGCAGCGGCAAGCGCACCGCTTCGGCAATCCGCGAGAGATAGGCGAGTTCGCCGAGAAAGAACCGGCTGTCGGTGAGCACCGACAGGCAGCAGGCCCCGGCCCGCTCGTAGCCGCGGGCAATGGCCAGCGGATCGAAATCGGGCCGGATCACCCCCTTGGAGGGCGACCCTTTTTTCACCTCGGCGATGATGGCGGTGCCGCCCTGCGCCTGGGTCCGCAGCGCCCGCGCGAAGCCGCGGGGTGCCGGCAGCCCGGCCAGCGCTTCGCGCAGCCGCTCAAGGGAAACCAGGGCCTTGGCCTGGGCCACCTCCTGCTGCTTGTGTTCGAGTATCTGATCGAGAATCATGTTCCTGCCAGCTGTTGAGATCTCTGCAAAGCCGCCCTGGGAGTTCAGCACTCCCGGCTCATTTTCACCAGGGCTTCCAGTTTGGCCAGGGCCTGGCCGCCGTCGATGGCCCCTGCCGCCCTCTGCAGTCCGGCGGGGACGTCCTCGGCAAGCCCGGCGGCAACCAGGGCGAAAGCGCTGTTGAGCAGGACGACCTCGCGTTTGGGACCGGCCTGCCCGGAGAGCACCTCGCGGACGATCTCCGCGTTGCGCTCGGCGTCCCCCCCCTGCAGGTCACTCAGCGAGCAGCGGCTCAGGCCGAAGTCTTCGGGGTCGATGGTATAGAAGTTGACCTCGCTGTCGCGAATTTCGCCGACCCGCGTCGGCCCGGTCAAGGTCACCTCGTCCATGCCGTCCATGCCGTGCACCACGAAGCCGCGCCGGCACCCCATCTGGCTGAGCACCCGGGCCAGGGTTTCGACCAGGTCCTCGCGGTAGACACCCAGCACCTGGCGGTCGGCGCCTGCGGGGTTGGTGAGGGGGCCGAGGATATTGAAGATGGTGCGGATGCCGATCTCCCGGCGCGGGCCGATGGCATGCTTCATGGCGCCGTGCAGGGCGGGGGCAAACAGGAAGCCAACGCCGAGTTGGTTGATGCAGGCCTCGACCTGGACAGGGCTCAGCTCGAGGCTTACCCCGAGGCGCTCGAGCACATCGGCGCTGCCGCAGGCCGAGGAGATGCTGCGGTTGCCGTGCTTGGCCACCTTGGCGCCGCAGGCGGCGACCACGAAGGCCACGGTGGTGGAGATGTTGAAACTCTTGGTGCCGCTGCCGCCGGTGCCGCAGGTATCGAGGATGGTCTCGCGGTCAAGGTTGATCTCATCCCGGTCGAGGCCCACCACCCTGCCGACCCGGATCGGCGTGGCGCGGGCACGCATGACCCGGGCGGCACCGGTGATCTCCGCCACGGTTTCGCCCTTCATGCGCAGCGCGGTGATAAAGGCGCTGATCTGGGCTGGAGTCGCCTCGCCACCCATGACCTGATCCATGACGTCGACCATCTCCGCTTCGCTCAGGTCGATCCGTTCAACCACCTTGGCAATCGCCTCTTTGATCATGTGCAACCCCCGTGAGGCGTAAGGAGTGAGGGGTGAGGAGAAAAAAGAATTGCGCCTCTCTCCTCACGCCTCTCTCCGCACGCTTAGTCAGGTCATTTCCAGAAAGTTCTGCAGCAGCCGCTTCCCCTCTACCGTCAGGATCGACTCGGGGTGGAACTGCACGCCCCAGAGGGGCAGCTCGCGATGCTCCAGCCCCATGATGCAGCCGTCCTCGGTCCAGGCCGAAACGCGCAGGCACTCGGGAAGGGAGGGGCGCTCCACGATCAGCGAGTGGTAACGGGTTGCCACAAAGGGGTTGGAGAGACCGCGGAACACACCGCTGCCGTCGTGAAAGATGGGGCTGGTTTTTCCGTGCATGAGTTCACCGGCGCGGATTACCCGGCCGCCGAAGGCGTGGCCGATGGCCTGGTGGCCGAGACAGACGCCGAGCATGGGAATCTGCCCGGCCAGCCTCTGCAGCACCTCCACCGAGATGCCGGCTTCGGCGGGGGAGCAGGGCCCGGGCGAGATCACCAGCCGCCGGGGGCGCCTTGCCGCAATCTGCTCCACGGTGATCTTGTCATTGCGGTGGACCTCCACCTCCTCGCCCAGTTCCTGAAGGTACTGGACCAGGTTATAGGTGAAGGAGTCGTAGTTGTCGAGCATCAGCAACATCGTCAGTCCAATCCCCTGCGCGCCATTTCGATCGCCTTTTTGACCCCCATCGCCTTGTTCACCGTTTCCTGATACTCGGCGTCCGGGTCCGAGTCGGCGACAATTCCCGCCCCGGCCTGCAGATGGATCCGATCCCCCTGGATCACCAGGGTGCGGATGGCGATGGCCATGTCCATGTTGCCGGAAAAAGAGAAGTAGCCCACCGCCCCGCCGTAGACCTCGCGCCGGCTCGGCTCGAGTTCGTCGATGATCTCCATGGCCCTGATCTTGGGCGCACCACTGAGCGTCCCGGCGGGAAAGGTCGCGCGGAAAACATCGAAGGCGTCCCGCTGGCCGTCGAGCAGCCCGCGCACGTTGGAGACAATGTGCATGACGTGCGAGTAGCGTTCGATCACCATCAGCTCGCTGACTTCGACGCTGCCGGTGGCACAGACCCGGCCGAGATCGTTGCGCCCCAGGTCGACCAGCATGATATGTTCGGCGCGCTCTTTAGGGTCGGCCAGCAGTTCCTGTTCGAAGCGCAGGTCCTCCTCGGGGCATGCGCCCCGCGGCCGGGTTCCGGCGATGGGCCGCACCTCGACCTGCTCCCCCTCCTTGCGGACCAGCACCTCCGGAGAGGCCCCCACCACCAGGGTCTCGCCGAAGCGCAGGAAAAACATGTAAGGGGAAGGATTGATGGTGCGCAGGGCCCGGTAGATATCGAAGGGATCGGTGTCCAGATGCCCGGAGAAGCGCTGGGAGAGCACGACTTGGAAGATGTCCCCGGCGCGGATGTATTCCTTGCAGCGTCCCACTGCCTGCATGAAGCCTTCGCGGGAGAAATTGGCGCTGAGCTCCCCCCCCAGGGAGGCATTGGTTTTGGTTGCACTATGCTCCAGCGGGCGGCGCAGCTTTTCGATCAGGGCCTCTATTTCTCGAATTCCCTGCCGGTAGGCCGCTGCTGGATCGGCCCCGGGAGCCAGGTGGACATTACTGACCACCTTGATTTTCTGCCGCATGTTGTCGAAGATGAGCAGGGTGCGGGTGAGCAGAAAACAGCTGTCGTAGGCCCCGATCTGCCGAGGGTTGGCATCGGGCAACTGTTCGACGAAACGCACCATGTCATAGCCGAGATAGCCGACCGCGCCGCCGAAAAATCGCGGCAGCCCCTCCACCTGCACCGGCCGGTAAGGCTCGAGAAAGCGTCGCAACTCAGCCAGCGGGTCGACCGAGTCGCCCTGCTTGAGGATCCGGCCATCCTCAAGGACCTCGAACCGGGTGCCGCTGCTGCGAAACACCAGCCCCGGACCGCTGCCGAGAAAGGAATAGCGCGCCCACTTCTCTCCCCCCTCGATACTTTCCAGAAGAAAAGCGGTGCGGCCGTCGTCGATCTTTTTGAAAGCGGACACAGGAGTCTCCATGTCCGCGAGGATCTCGCGGTAAACCGGAATCAGGTTCCCCTTTCCGCTAAGATCGACAAACTGTTCGAGGCTCGGAAAATACATGAAATCTCCGCAGAGTAAAGTGCGTAAAGGTAGCACGAAAAACCCCGCACGGTCAAGAAACGCCCCCCGGGGAAACCCCGGAAAAAAAAAGGGCAAGGGATTGATTCCCTTGCCCTTCTTCACCTCGCAGGAGGATAAGCTGGCTATTCTTTGGCTTCTTCTGCTGGCTCGGCAGCTTCGGCGGGCGCCTCGACAGCCGGTGCTTCGACGGCCGCTGCCTTGGCGGCAGCCTTGGGTGCGGCAGCCTTCTTGCTCGGCTTGGCGGTGAATTCCTCTTCCACCAGCTCGATCAGGGACAACGCCGCGTTGTCGCCAGCGCGGGCCCCCAGCTTGATGATCCGAGTGTAACCGCCGGGGCGGTCCTTGTACCGCGGAGCCACCATTTCGAACAGCTTGCCGACCACCTTGCGGTCACGAATGACCTGCAGGGCCTGGCGGCGGGAGTGCATATCACCACGCTTACCCAGGGTGATCATCTTCTCGGCCACCTTGCGCAGCTCCTTGGCGCGAGCATCGGTCGTGGTGATCTTTTCGTGCTCGATCAGCGAGGTCACCATATTGCGCATCATGGCCGCCCGGTGGCTCGAATTACGGCCGAGCCGTCTGCCGGTCTTATTGTGGCGCATGTTTCTCTGGTCCTTTCTTTAATAAACCCGACTCGGGCCGGCGATCAGTCTTCCTCGCCACCCTTCTGAATCATTTTGAGGTATTCGGGATCGGGAAAATTTTCCAGCTTCATCCCGAGAGTAAGACCCATTTCTGCAAGAATGTCCTTGATTTCGTTCAGGGACTTGCGGCCGAAATTCTGGGTCTTGAGCATTTCCGCCTCGCTCTTCTGCACCAGTTCGCCGATCAGGCGAATATCGGCATTTTTCAGGCAGTTGGCGCTGCGCACCGACAGCTCGAGTTCCTCCACGGTCCGGTAGAGGTTTTCGTTGATCTTGCGTGACTCCTCGGCTTCGCCCTCGAACTCCGGCTCTTCCTGCTCGTCGAAGTTGATGAAGATCTGCAGCTGATCCTTGAGGATCTTGGCCGCGTAAGCCACGGCATCGTCAGGGCGGACACTGCCGTCGGTGTGGACTTCGACGGTCAGCTTGTCGTAGTCTGTGATCTGCCCGACGCGGGCGTTGGTCACCGCAAAGTTGACCTTTTTAACCGGCGAGTAGATCGCGTCGATGGGGATCGTTCCGACCGGGGACTTTTCGTCCCGGTTGCGCTCGGCAGGCACGTACCCCTTGCCCAGGGCGACCACCATATCCATCTCGACATCGGCCTCCTTGGAGCAGGTGGCGATGTGATGCTGAGGGTTGAGGATCTCCACATGGGAATCGGTGATGATGTCCCCGGCGGTGATCACGCCAGCACCCTTCTTTACGATGCGAATGTTGCGGGCCTCGGTGCCGTGCAGCCTGAGCAACACGCCCTTGAGGTTGAGGATGATATCGGTGACATCCTCGGTAACCCCGGCGACAGTGGAGAACTCGTGAAGCACACCCTTGATCCGCACCGAGGTGATGGCCGCACCCTGCAGCGAGGAGAGCAGCACCCGCCGCAACCCGTTGCCGAGAGTGGTACCGAAACCGCGCTCGAAGGGTTCGGCAAAGAACTTGCCGTAGGTGGCGGTCAGGGTATCGGCTTCGACCTGGAGGCGCTTGGGCTTGATGAGGTCTCTCCAGTTTTTATACATTCGTATCCTCCGTATTGAGGTTACATCCGGTGGATGCCAGGATTACTTGGAGTAAAGCTCGACGATGAGGTGCTCCTGGAATACCGGCGTGGTCATCTCCTCGCGAACCGGCAGGGTCTTGACCGTCCCCTTGAAAGCGGCCCGGTCGAGCTCCACCCAGGAGGGGATCCCGCGACGCATGACGCCGTCCAGCGCCTCGTTGATGCGGGCGACCTGGCGGCTTTTCTCACGCAGTTCCACGGTGTCTCCGGGGCGAACCAGATACGAAGGAACATTGACCTTGCGGCCGTTCACCAGGAAGTGTCCCTGACGAACCAGCGACCGCGCCTCACTACGGGAGGTGGCGAAACCAAGGCGATAGATCATGCTGTCCAGCCGCCGCTCGAGAAGCACCAGCAGATTCTCGCCGGTAACCCCCTTCATCCGATCGGCCTTTGCGAAATAACCCCGGAACTGCTTCTCGAGCAGACCGTAGGTGCGCTTGACGCGCTGCTTTTCACGCAGCTGGGTGCCGTAATCGGACACCTTGATGCGCCCCTGGCCATGCTGGCCGGGAGCATAGTTGCGCCGCTCAACGGCACATTTGTCGGTATGGCATCTGTCCCCCTTGAGGAACAGCTTCATGTTTTCCCTGCGGCACAGCCGGCAGACGGGACCTGTATATCTAGCCAACGTTCATCCTCCTTGTCTGGTTAAACTCTTCTGCGCTTGGGGGGACGGCAGCCGTTATGAGGGATGGGGGTAACGTCCTTGATGACCGTGATGGTCAGCCCCGCTCCCTGCAGCGCACGCAGAGCCGATTCCCTGCCGGAACCGGGGCCCTTGACATGCACCTCGACACTGCGCAACCCATGCTCCTGGGCTTTTTTGGCAGCGCTCTCCGCCGCCATCTGGGCAGCGAAAGGGGTGCTCTTGCGCGAGCCTTTGAAGCCCATCCCCCCAGCGGTGGCCCAGGAAATCACATTACCTGCCACGTCAGTGATGCTGACGATGGTATTGTTGAACGTCGCCTGAATATGAACAACACCGTTGGCGATGTTTTTCTTTTCAACCTTTTTTCTTACGACTTTCTTGCCAGGCTTAGCCATGGTTCCTCCAATTATTTCTTCTTGCCGGCCACAGTCTTGCGCGGACCCTTACGAGTGCGGGCGTTGGTTTTGGTTTTCTGCCCGCGCACCGGAAGACCGCGACGGTGACGCAGACCGCGGTAGCAGCCGAGGTCCATGAGCCGCTTGATGTTCATGGAAATTTCCCGACGCAGGTCGCCTTCGACCTTGTTTTCGCGGTCGATGACTTCGCGGATCTTGCCGACTTCAGCCTCGGTCAAATCGTCCGACCGGGTGTTGAAATCGATCCCGGCCTTGGCCAGGATGTCCTGGGAGGTGGAACGACCAATGCCGTATATGTAGGTGAGAGCCACCTCGATGCGTTTATTTCTCGGTAAATCGATACCAGCGATGCGTGCCAATGTCTGATCCTCCTAATCCCTTTATCCCTGTTTCTGCTTGTGCTTGGGGTTTTCACAGATGATCCTGACAATGCCCTTGCGTTTGATGACCTTGCATTTGTCGCAGATCGTCTTTACCGAAGCTCGGACTTTCATGTGCGTTTCCTCTGGGGTTGAATGTTTTTCAAAAATAGAAACGAGCCGGCATCGGACTTCCGGGTTGCCAGCCCGCCAAACAATCACTCACAGCCGGGTAAGAATTTCCGGCCCGTTCTCGGTTACAGCTACCGTGTGCTCGAAGTGAGCCGAGGGCTTCCCGTCGAGCGTCACCGCCGTCCACCCGTCAGAGAGGATCCTGACGCCTGGAACCCCGGCGTTGATCATGGGCTCGATAGCCAAAGTCATACCGGCCTTGAGCACCGGCCCCTGCCGGGGCGGACCGAAGTTCGGGATCTGTGGCGATTCGTGCAACTGCCGGCCGATGCCATGGCCGACGAACTCGCGCACCACACTGAACCCTTCGGCCTCGACATACGCCTGAACCGCGTGGGAGATGTCGGACAAACGTCCCCCGACCACCGTGGCCTCGATGGCCAACTCCAGCGACTTCTCGGTAACCCGCAGCAGCCGAAGCTTTTCTTCGCCAACATCACCGACCGCAATGGTCAGGGCGGAATCCCCGTAGAACCCCTTGTGGATAACCCCAAAATCGATACTCAGGATATCCCCGGCCTTGAGCGGCTCACTGTCGGCGAAACCGTGAACCACCTTTTCGTTCGGCGAGGCGCAAATCGTAAAGGGAAACCCTCCGTACCCCTTGAACGCGGGACGCACCTTGTGCTTCCGGCACTCTTGCTCGGCGAGCCGGTCCAGCTCCAGGGTAGTTACCCCTGCCACGACCCGCTCTTTCAGCACCTGGAGGATCTCGGCGACGATGACCCCGGCTTCCCGCATCAACCTCAGCTCTTCGCGGGACTTGATGATAATCACTTTCAGGCCGCCTGCAGAATGGCCAGAATCCGCTCCCTGACGGCGTCCATGGGCAGCATGCCGTCCACCGCCGAGAGCAGCCCGTCGCGCCGATAGTAATCGATCAGCGGCATGGTCTGCTGATGATAAACCTGAAGCCGGTTGCGGATCGTGGTTTCCTGGTCGTCCTCACGCTGAAAGAGCTCGCCGCCGCAGGCATCGCAGCGACCGGCCTCTCCCGGAGGGTCGAACTTGATGTGATAGCCCTTACCACAGCCGCGGCAGGTCCGCCGCCCGGTGAGCCGCTCGACCAGAGCCTCGGTGTCGACCTCGAGGGAGATCACCGCATCCAACTCCTTGCCCAGGGACGCCAGCGTAGCCTTGAGCGCATCGGCCTGCGCCTCGGTGCGCGGAAACCCGTCCAGAATGAACCCCTTTTCGCAGTCCGGTTTCTGCAGCCGCTCACGCACGATGCCGACCACCACCTCGTCGGGGACCAGCCCGCCGGCGTCCATAAACGCCTTGGCCTTGACACCCATGGGCGTCCCTTCCTTGACGGCCGCCCTGAGGATATCCCCGGTAGAGATCTGGGGGATATCGAAACGTTCGGTAAGCATTTTGGCCTGGGTACCCTTACCGGCACCCGGAGGACCAAGCAGAATCAATTTCATAACAGTTCTCCGCCTTCCTATCCGTGTCGTCCCTTAAGGGTCACACCCTTCATGAACCCCTCATACGACCGGGAGATGAGATGCGCCTCAATCTGCGAGGCGGTATCCAGGCCGACGCCGACCACGATCAGCAGAGAAGTCCCACCGAAGTAAAAAGGCACATTGAACTGCCCGATAAGCACGGTGGGCAAAACACAAACGGCAGAAACGTAGAGTGCGCCAGCAAAGGTCAGCCGGCCAAGAGTGGTATCCAGGTATTCGGCAGTCGCCTTACCAGGCCGAATCCCGGGGATATACCCCCCTTGTTTCTTGACGTTGTCCGCCACATCGACAGGGTTAAAGGTTACAGCCGTGTAGAAATAGCAGAAGAAAATTATAAATGCAACGAAAAAAACATTATATAGCCAGTGCGTCGGCGTCATCATGCCGGCCAGGGTCTGCACCCAGGGCACGTCCACCAAGTTGGCAACGGTGGCGGGAAACATGATGATCGAGCTGGCGAAGATCGGCGGGATGACGCCGCTCATGTTAATCTTCAGGGGCAGATGGCTGGTCTGTCCACCGTAGTTGCGCATCCCCACCACGCGCTTGGCGTAGTGGATCGGTACCCGTCGCTGACCGCGCTCCATGAAGATGATGGCCCAGATGACGCCAACCATGACCACCAGGAGAAAGAGCATCACCACCGGCGAAATGGCTGCGGTTTTCATCAGCCGGATCGAGTTAACCACCGCCGCCGGTGCGTTGGCCATGATCCCGGCGAAGATGATCAGCGAGATCCCGTTGCCGATCCCCCGCTCGGTGATCTGCTCGCCCAGCCACATGATGAAGGCGGTTCCGGCAGTCAGAGTGATGATGGTCAGCAGAATAAAGCCGTAGCCCTGGTCGGGGACCACCGGTTCACCGGCCGGTCCCCGCATGGTCTGCAGTCCGATGGCAATCCCCGCCCCCTGAATGATCGAAAGCAGGATGGTACCGTAGCGGGTCCACTTGGTGATGGTCTTGCGCCCCTGCTCGCCTTCTTTCGAGAGCCGCTCGACCGGCTCGAAGACAACCGTCAGCAGCTGCAGAATGATCGAGGCGCTGATGTAGGGCATAATGCCCAGAGCGAAGACCGTCATGCGCTCCAGAGCACCGCCGGTAAAGGCGCTGACCAGGCCAAGCAGGGTCCCTTGAGTTCCTTCAAAGAATTTTGCGAGAACCTGCGCATCAACCCCGGGGGTCGGCACATGACAACCGACCCGGTAAACTGCCAGCATGCCGAGGGTGAAAAGAATCCGGCGCCGCAGTTCGGGGATACCGAAGATATTCTGGATGGCGGTGAACACCTTAGATAACCTCAGCTTTGCCGCCGGCTGCTTCGATCTTCTCCACGGCCGACTGGCTGAATTTGTGAGCCTTTACGGTAAGGGCCTTGGTCAGTTCTCCATCACCAAGCACCTTGACGCCATCATGAATTTTCTTCACCAGACCGGCCTGGCCGAGGGCGGCCACGTCGACCACGGTCCCGGCCTCAAACAGCTCGAGATCCCGCAGGTTGACCAGAGCGTACACCTTCTTGTCGAGAGACTTGAAGCCACGCTTGGGAAGCCGCCGCTGCAGGGGCATCTGCCCCCCCTCGAAGCCGGCCTTTACACCGCCGCCGCTGCGGGCGTTCTGCCCCTTGTGGCCCTTGCCGGCAGTCTTGCCGATACCAGATCCGGCGCCACGGCCGATACGCTTTCTATTTTTCGTCGAACCGATTGCCGGTTTCAAATTGCTCAGATCCATTTCCACAATCCTTATTGAATCAGTCTTCGACCGAAACCATGTGTTCAACTTTACGGATCATCCCGCGAATCTCCGGGGTATCCGGAACAACCACCGTCTTGTGCAGCTTGGTCAGACCAAGCCCCTTAAGGACCTTGGTGAAGTATTCATTGCGGCCGATGCCGCTTTTTTTAAGGGTAACTTTAATTTGATCGGCCATGACAATCTCCTTGGCGATGATGCCTTATTCCCCGGCGGCAATTCCCCGGCGCTCATAGATCTCTTCAGGGCTCTTGAGCTGGGAAAGCGCGTTGATGGTCGCCTTGACCACATTATGGGGGTTGTTGGAACCGAGGCATTTCGACAGGATGTCACCCACCCCGGCCACCTCGAGGATGGCGCGGACGGCACCGCCGGCGATAACCCCGGTACCTTCAGAGGCAGACTTGAGCAGAACCTTCCCGGCGCCGAACCGCCCCTGCACGTCGAAGGGGATGGTCCGCCCTTTCAAGGGGACCTTGATCAGGCTCTTCTTGGCCTGCTCAACCCCCTTGCGGATCGCCTCGGGCACTTCTTTGGCCTTGCCCAGCCCGAAGCCGACATGGCCCTGGCCGTCGCCAACCACCACCAGAGCGGAGAAGCTGAAGCGACGTCCACCTTTAACGACCTTGGCGCAGCGGTTGATGTGGATGACGCGGTCGTTCAAGTTCAGTTCGTTGGGATCGATGCGATGCAAAGACATCCTCTTATACCTTCCTTTACCTAGAAAGACAGGCCAGTTTCCCGTGCCGCATCGGCCAGCGCCTTGACGCGGCCATGGTACAGGAATCCGTTGCGGTCAAAGACCACCTGCTTGATGTTTTGTTCCAGGGCCTTTTTGGCGATGGCGACACCCACCGCTTTGGCAGCCTCAACGTTGCCGGTATATTTCTGACCCTCGGCGACGTCTTTGGAGACGGTCGAGGCAGTAACCAGGGTACGCCCGGTGGAGTCCTCGATAATCTGAGCGTAGATATGCTTGGCGCTACGGAATACGCTCAGCCGGGGACGCTCCTGGGTGCCTTTTACCTTGCGGCGCACCCGCACCTGACGCTTGGCGCGTGCCAGTGACCTTTTGCTAGCGACGTTCACAGTCTTTCTCCTTGGCCTATAAATAACTTATCTGTTTATTTCTTACCGGTTTTGCCGGCTTTGCGCAGAACCCGCTCGTCGGCGTACATGACACCCTTGCCCTTGTAGGGCTCGGGCTCACGGAAGGAGCGGATCTTGGCGGCAGTGGCGCCGACCAGTTCCTTGTCGATCCCCTTGACGGTGACCTTGGTCTGCTTTTCAACTTCGGCGGTGATTCCGGCCGGCAGGGCGTATTCGATGGGATGCGAATACCCCAGGGCCAGGTTAAGCACGCTGCCCTTGAGCTCGGCGCGGTAACCCACGCCATTGATCTGCAGGACCTTCTGGAACCCCTTGGTAACCCCTTCGACCATGTTGGCGATCAGGGTGCGGGTCAGCCCCAGCATGGAGGTATCGGTGTTTTTTTCGTCCTGCGACTTGACGGTGATCTTGTCCGCCTCCACAGCCACGGTGACGCCGGCGGCGATGGAACGGCTGAGTTTGCCGTTGGGCCCCTGCACGTTGACCGTCTCGCCTGAGACGGCGACCTTCACACCAGAAGGTATATCAATCGGTTTTTTCCCAATTCTCGACATCGTTAAAACTCCTTAGGCGGTGTCTCTTACCAGACAGTGCAGAGAAGTTCGCCACCGACCTGGGCCTCACGGGCGGCCCCGTCGTGCATCACGCCCTTGGAAGTCGACAGGATAGCGCACCCCAGGCCGTTCTTGACCAGAGGGATCTCATCCTTGCCCACATAGACGCGCCGCCCGGGGGTCGATACCCGCTTGATTTCATGGATCACGTGCTTGCTATCATTGTCGAATTTCAGGTAGATCCTCAGCACGCCCTGCTTGTCGTCGCTGACCACCTTGAAATTCTTTATATAGCCGAGATCCTTGAGCACCGTGGCTACGGCCACTTTCAGGTTGGACGAAGGCATGTCCAACTTCTGGTGCTTCGCCAGGCCCGCGTTGCGAATGCGGGTCAGCATATCCGCGATAGGATCGGTCATTGCCATGGATGCAACTCCTTAAGTTCTCGTTACCAGCTAGACTTGACGACACCCGGGATTTTCCCTTCGGACGCCAGTTTCCGCAGACAAATTCTGCACATGTCAAATTTACGATAATAGGCTCTGGGGCGCCCGCACAGCGGACAGCGGTTGTATTCCCTGACGGCGAATTTCTTGCCCCGGGCAGCCTTGATCATCATCGATTTCTTAGCCACTTTAATCCTCCGCTTTCCGTTGCTGGCCGGTTCTGAAAGGCATCCCGAGCTGAGTCAGCAGGGCGCGCCCTTCCTCATCCGTCCTGGCCGAGGTGACGATGGTCACGTTCAGGCCCTTGACCTTGTCGATCTTGTCGAAGTCGATCTCGGGGAAGATGATCTGCTCCCGGATGCCCAGGGTGTAGTTGCCGCGGCCGTCAAAGGCCTTGGGCGAAACCCCCTTGAAGTCACGTACGCGGGGCAGAGCGATGTTCACCAGGCGGTCCAGGAACTCGTAGGCCCGGTCGCGGCGCAGGGTCACCATGCAGCCGATGGGCATACCCTCGCGCAGCTTGAAGGTGGCGATGGAGTTCTTGGCTTTGGTGATAACCGCCTTCTGGCCCGTGATCCGGCCAAGCTCTTCAACCGCGGATTCGAGAACTTTGATGTTCTGGATCGCTTCTCCGAGCCCCATGTTGACGACGATTTTTTCGATCCGGGGGACCTGCATGATGTTCTTGAGCTGAAGCTCTTTCATCAGGCGAGGAGCCACCTCGGTCTGGTACATCTCTTTAAGTCTGGCCATGGAAACTCTCCGTTACTTGTCCACGATCTCGTTGCACTTCTTGCAATAGCGAGCCTTGCTGCCGTCCTCGAGAACCCGCATTCCGGTCCGAGTCGGTTTGTTGCAGGCGCCGCAGAGCAGCAGGACGTTGGATGCGTCGATTGCTGCCTCCTTCTCCACGATCCCCCCCTCCTGGTTGGCCCGGGTGGGGCGGGTGTGCCGCTTGACCACATTGAGGTTTTCAACGGTCAGTCGGCCCTTCTCGGGGAAAACACGGGAGACCTTGCCGGACTTGCCCTTTTCCTTCCCCGCTATGATCATCACCATGTCATCTTTTTTGACATGAAGTTTTTTTGCCGCCATCTGTCTATTCTCCCACTTGCTTTATTAAAGAACCTCGGGTGCCAGCGACACGATCTTCATGAAGCGGCGTGCCCGAAGTTCGCGGGCGACGGGACCGAAAATACGCGTACCGACCGGCTCACCAGCCGCGTTGACGACCACGGCCGAATTCTTGTCGAAGCGAATGTACGATCCGTCAGGTCGGGGCACTTCCTTGGCGGTGCGCACGATCACGGCGCGAACCACGTCGCCCTTCTTGACCCTGGAATTCGGCAGCGCCTCTTTGACGGAGCAGATGATGATGTCCCCGAGGCCGGCATACTTGCGCTTGGAGCCGCCGAGAACCTTGATGCAGCAGAGTTTCCGGGCCCCGGAATTGTCCGCGACATCAAGCGTGGTCTGCATCTGAATCATGGTTTATCTCCTAAACGATAACGTTTTTTTCCAGAATCTCGCGGACTCTCCACCGCTTGTCACGAGACAGCGGCCTGGTCTCCACGATCAGCACCTTGTCACCAACACCGCAGGCATTCTGCTCGTCGTGCGCCTTGAAGGTGATTCTGCGTTTGATGTATTTTTTGTAGACGGGATGCTTGACCAGGTGGTCGACCTTTACTACGACGGTCTTGTCCATCTTGTCACTGATCACGATCCCGACCCGGGTTTTCCGATTTCCACGTTCAGTCGTCATAACTTTCCTCGACAATCCTCTTTAGCCCTGCTTCTCGCGCAGCAGGGTCTTGACCCGGGCGATGTCCTTCCTGGTCTCTTTAATCCGGGAGCTGTTCTCCAGATGGCCAGTATGCAGCTGAAAGCGCAGGTTAAACAGTTCCTGATTCAATTCGCTGCTCTTCTTTTCGAGCTCGTCGACACCGAGATCCCGCAATTCCTTAGCCTTCATGCCCTGCCTCCTCACGCATTACGAACTTGGTTTTCACAGGCAGCTTGTGCGCCGCAAGGCGGAAGGCTTCACGGGCGATGCTCTCCTCGACACCCTGCATTTCGTAGAGCACCACCCCCGGCCGGATAACGGCTACCCAGCTGTCGGGAGAACCCTTGCCCTTACCCATACGGGTTTCGGCAGGCTTACGGGTCAACGGCTTGTCGGGGAAAACCCGGATCCAGATTTTCCCGCCACGCTTGATGTAGCGGGTCATGGCACGACGGGCGGCCTCGATCTGGCGAGAAGAGAGCCAGCCACAAGTGGTGGCCTGCAGCCCGAAATCGCCGAAGTTCAGCTCGGTTCCCCCTGCAGCGGCGCCTTTCATGCGCCCCTTAAACGTTTTTCTATGTTTAACCTTCTTGGGCATTAACATGACTTAGTTACTCCTATCCGAACTCTTTACTGTTCCCGCGAGAGGACTTCGCCCTTGAAGATGAGAACCTTGACACCGATGATGCCGTAAGTGGTCTTCGCCTCGGCGAACCCGTAATCGATATCGGCCCGCAGGGTGTGCAGAGGCACACGACCCTCGCGGTACCACTCGGTGCGGCTCATCTCGGCCCCGCCGAGGCGCCCGCTGCAGTTGATCTTGACGCCCTGCGCGCCGAATTTCAGCGCCATGCTGACGCTCTTCTTCATCGCCCGGCGGAAGGCAACGCGCCGCTCGAGCTGCAGGGCGACGTTTTCCGCCACCAACTGAGCATCGACTTCGGGCTTGCGGACTTCCTGAATGTTGATGAAGACTTCCTTGTCGGTGAGTTTGGCCAGCTCTTTCTTCAGAGCCTCGACTTCGGAACCCTTCTTCCCGATGATGATCCCGGGACGCGCGGCGAAAATGTTAACCTTCGCCTTGCTGGCGGCACGCTCGATCTCGATCTTGGAGATGCCGGCGTGATACAGCCGCTTCTTGAGGTAGTTGCGCAGCTTGATGTCTTCATGGAGCAGACTGGCGTAATCGCCTTCGGCGTACCACTTCGAGTCCCAGGTCCTGATGACCCCGAGACGAAACCCTACAGGATGAACTTTCTGGCCCAAACTATCACCTCCTTAATGGCTTATTTCTCGTCCAGCACCACGGTGATGTGGCTGGTCGGTTTGCGGATGCGGGTAGCGCGCCCCTGTGCACGGGGAAGAAAGCGCTTCAGGGCCGGGCCCTGATCCACGGTAATGGTTTTCACATACAGCTTATCCACGTCCCCCACGCCCTTCTGCTCGGCATTGGCAACCGCGGAGCTGACCAGCTTCGACACCACAGCGGCGGCTTTCTGCGGGGAGAATTTCAAAGCGTTCAGGGCGTCCTGAACACCTTTGCCGCGGATCATATCCACAACCAGACGGGTTTTCTGGGGGGACAGCCGCACGTAGCTCAACTTAGCTCTGGCTTCCATAAACTAAAACTCCTTGGCGGAATCGCTATTTTCTCTTGCTTTTCTTGTCCGCGCCGTGGCCGTAGTAGGTGCGGGTGGGAGCGAACTCCCCCAGCTTGTGCCCGACCATGTTTTCGGTTACGAAAACCGGGACGAATTTCTTGCCGTTATGCACGGCAAAGGTATAACCCACGAACTCAGGGACGATGGTCGAGCGCCGCGACCAGGTCTTGATGACCTTGTTGCTGCCAGCGCCACCAACCTTGTCAACCTTGCGGCTCAAACTGTCCTGGACGTACGGCCCCTTCTTGATTGATCTAGCCACTTCCGTCTCCTCTATCGCTAAAAAAAATAGACCTTGTTACTTGGTTCTGCGCCGCACGATGAACCGGTCGGTACGCTTGTTGGAACGGGTCTTGTACCCTTTGGTCGGAATACCCCAGGGGGTAACCGGATGCCGGCCACCGGAGCTCTTGCCCTCGCCACCGCCGTGGGGGTGGTCGACCGGGTTCATCGCCACGCCGCGCGACTGCGGGCGCTTGCCGAGCCAGCGGTTGCGGCCGGCCTTGCCGATCTTGATGTTCTCGTGATCGGCGTTGCCCACCTGGCCGATGGTGGCGCAGCAATCCTGCAGCACCAGGCGAACTTCGCCGGAGGGCAGACGCAGCTGGGCGTACTTGCCTTCCTTGGCGGCGATCATGGCGTAGGTGCCGGCGCTGCGGGCGAGCTGACCACCCTTGCCGACCTTGAGCTCGACATTGTGGACCCAGGTGCCCAGCGGAATCGAGCGGATGCTCAGGGCGTTGCCCGGCTTGATGTCGGCCTGCTCGCTGGCGATGATGGCGTCACCGACCTGGATGCCCAGGGGCGCCAGGATGTAGCGCTTCTCCCCGTCGGCGTAGTTGAGCAGGGCGATATTGGCGGAGCGGTTGGGGTCGTACTCGATGGAGACGACCGTCGCTGGGATCTCTCTCTTGTCCCGCTTGAAATCGATAATCCTGTACTTGCGCTTGTGCCCGCCGCCAGTATGGCGCTTGGTGATCCGGCCGTAGTTGTTGCGTCCGCCGTTTTTCTTCAAGGGAGCCAGAAGCGATTTCTCAGGTGCCCCTGTCGTGATCTCCTCGAAGGTGGAGGCGGTCATGCTACGGCGACCCGGCGAGGTCGGCTTGAACTTTTTGATCCCCATTATAGTAACTCCGTATCGCTTGGTAACAGTCGTTTAGACGCCGAAAAAGTCGATGTCGCTCCCCTCGGCCAGGGTCACGTAGGCTTTTTTCCAGTTGGAGCGCTTGCCGATATTACGACCGAGACGCTTGGTCTTGCCAGCGACCAGACTGGTATTGATCTTTTTCACCTTGACGTCGAAGGCCTTTTCGATTGCCTGCTTGATCTCGATCTTGTTGGAATCGATGGCCACTTCGAAGGCGACGACCTTTTCCTTGACCGCGTCCTTCTGGAGGCTGGTCTTTTCGGTGATCAGCGGTTTCCTGATGATCTGATGCAACGGTCTCATTACCCTAACGCTCCTTCCAGTTGCGACACGGCCCCTTCGGTGATGACGAGGTTGGAATACCTCATCACGTCGTAGACATTGACCCCTTCGGCACGCAGAACCTTGACGTTGGGAAGATTGCGGGCCGAGAGTTCGACGTTGACATTGGCCTGGTCGATGACCACCAGGGTGCTGTCGAGCTCGAAGCGCTTCAGAACCTCCACGAACCCCCTGGTGCTGATCTTCTCAAGCTCGAGGGCGTTGAGGACGGTCAGCTGCTCACCTTTGTAGCGCGCCGACAGGGCGCTGCGCAGGGCGGCTTTCTTCACCTTGCGGTTGAGCTTGAACTGGTAGTCCCGGGGGGTAGGTCCGAACACGGTGCCGCCGCCGACGAAATGGGGGGCGCGAATGGTCCCCTGCCGGGCGTTGCCGGTGCCCTTCTGCTTGTAGGGCTTCTTCCCGCCGCCGCGGACTTCACCGCGGGTCTTGGTATCCGCCGTACCCTGCCGGCGAGCCGCCAGCTGGTAGCGCACCATATCGTGAATCAGGTAGCCCCGGACATCGTCGTTGAAGACGTTATCGGCAAGCTCACGCTCGGACACCTGTTTTTTGTTGATATCGTAAACTGCTATCTTAGCCATGGTCTGTCTCCCAAATCCCTAATTCACCGGGCCTATTTTTTAGCCTTGACGGCCTTACGGACCATCACAACCGCATTTTTCGGCCCGGGAATGGCGCCCTTGACCAGAATCAGGTTCTGTTCGGGACGCACCTCCACAACCTGGAGGTTCTGGGTGGTCACCCGCGCATTACCCATCTGGCCGGCCATCTTCTTACCCTTGAAGACCCTCGAGGGCCAGGCGCTGCAGCCGATGGAGCCAGGAGCGCGGTGGAACATCGAGCCGTGAGTGGAACGACCACCGGCGAAATTCCAGCGCTTGATAACCCCCTGAAACCCCTTGCCCTTGCTGGTCCCGATGACGTCGATGACGTCGCCGGCGGCAAACATTCCTTCGCAGGTGATTTCATCCCCGACATTAACGTCATCGACGTTTTCGGCGCGGAATTCACGCAGAGCCCCGAAAGCGCCCTTGCCGGCCTGCTTGAAGTGCCCCATCAGCGGTTTGTTGACCCGGTGGCTTTTCTTGGCGCCGAAGCCGAGCTGAACCGCATTGTAACCGTCGGTGTCCACCGTTTTCTTCTGCAGGACCACGCAGGGGCCGGCTTCGACGACCGTCACCGGGATACGCCGCCCGTCCATGGCAAAGACCTGGGTCATCCCCAGCTTCTTACCCAAAATTCCCTTTATCATTGCTGGTACCCTTATCCTGAAAAAAATTCTTAAAGCTTGATTTCAACGTCGACCCCGGCAGAGAGGTCGAGCTTCATCAGCGCGTCCACAGTCTGCTGAGTCGGCTCCAGGATATCGAGAAGCCGCTTGTGGGTGCGCATCTCGAATTGCTCGCGGCTCTTCTTGTCGACATGCGGGCCACGCAGCACGCAGTACTTGTTGATGACCGTAGGCAGCGGGATCGGACCTGCGACCCGGGCGCCGGTGCGCTTGGCGGTGTCGACGATTTCGTTCACGGAGAGATCGAGCAGCTTATGATCATAAGCCTTCAAACGGATTCTGATTTTCTGGTTCTGCATTGGTTGATTCCTCTATTACTCGATAATATCGCTGACGACGCCGGCGCCGACGGTGCGGCCCCCTTCACGGATGGCGAAGCGCAGTTCCTTGTCCATGGCGATCGGGGTGATCAGCTCGACGGTCATGGCGATGTTGTCGCCAGGCATGACCATCTCGGTCCCCTCGGGCAGTTGGACGATCCCGGTCACGTCGGTGGTCCGGAAGTAGAACTGGGGGCGGTACCCTTTGAAGAACGGAGTGTGGCGCCCGCCCTCTTCCTTGGTCAGGATGTATGCCTCGGCCTTGAACTTGGTGTGCGGGGTGATGCTGCCGGGCTTAGCCAGAACCTGACCGCGCTCGATGTCCTCACGCTTGACGCCGCGCAGCAGCACGCCGACGTTGTCGCCGGCCTGGCCCTGATCGAGCAGCTTGCGGAACATCTCGACGCCGGTGACCACGGTCTTGGTGGTGGCCTTCATGCCGACGATCTCGACTTCCTCGCCGACCTTGACCACACCGCGCTCGACGCGGCCGGTGGCCACGGTGCCGCGCCCGGAAATCGAGAACACGTCCTCGACCGGCATCAGGAACGGACGGTCGATGGCGCGCTCGGGCTCCGGGATGTAGCTGTCAACGGCGGCCATCAGCTCGAGGATGCACTTGCAGGCAGCGCAGTCTTCCTTGCCGCAGCCGCACTCGAGGGCCTTCAGGGCGCTGCCGGCAATGATCGGAATCTCGTCGCCGGGGAAGTCGTAGGTGCTGAGCAGTTCGCGAACTTCCAGCTCGACCAGCTCCATCAGCTCGGCGTCGTCGACCATGTCGGCCTTGTTCAGGAACACCACCATGGCGGGCACGCCGACCTGACGGGCGAGCAGGATGTGCTCGCGGGTCTGGGGCATGGGGCCGTCGGCGGCGGAGCAGACCAGGATGGCGCCGTCCATCTGCGCAGCACCGGTGATCATGTTCTTGACGTAGTCGGCGTGGCCGGGGCAGTCAACGTGAGCGTAGTGCCGGTTGTCGGTCTGATACTCGACGTGGGCGGTGGCGATGGTGATGCCGCGCTCGCGCTCCTCGGGAGCGTTGTCGATCTGGTCGAAGGCCTTGAACTCAGCCCCGCCGCGGGATGCGAGAACCCGGGTGATGGCAGCGGTCAGCGTGGTCTTGCCATGGTCGACGTGACCGATGGTGCCGATATTGACATGGGGCTTGGTTCTTTCAAATTTGGCTTTGGACATGCTGGAACCCTCCCTGATTAGCCCTTGACCTTGGCGACGATCTCGTCGGCAATGGATTTGGGAACCTGCTCATAGTGGTCAAAGACCATGGTGTAAGTGGCGCGGCCCTGGGTGGCGCTGCGCAAGTCGGTAGCATACCCGAACATGCTGGCCAGCGGCACATGGGCGTTGATCACCTGGGCGCCACCGCGCCCTTCCATCCCCATGATCCGCCCACGGCGGCTGTTGAGGTCGCCCATGACGTCGCCCATGTATTCCTCGGGGACCACGACCTCGACGGCCATCATCGGCTCGAGCAGCACCGGAGCGGCCTTGGCGGCGCCCTCCTTGAAGCCCATGGAGCCGGCGATCTTGAAGGCCATCTCCGAAGAGTCAACATCGTGGTAAGAACCGTCGAAGCAGGCGACCCGGACGTCGACCATGGGGAACCCGGCGAGGACACCGTTTTCCGCGGCCTCTTCGGCACCCTTGCCGACAGCAGGGATGTATTCCTTGGGAATAACGCCACCCTTGATCTCGTCGACGTATTCGAAGCCGGAGCCGGGCTCGAGAGGCTCGATGCGCAGCCAGCAGTCGCCATACTGGCCACGGCCACCGGACTGACGCACGAACTTGCCCTGAACCTCGACCTTCTTGGTGATGGTTTCGCGGTAGGCGACCTGGGGAGCGCCAACGTTGGCCTCGACCTTGAACTCGCGCTTCATGCGGTCGATAATGATCTCGAGATGCAGCTCACCCATCCCGGAGAGGATGGTCTGGCCGGTCTCCTCGTCGGTGCGGCAGCGCAGCGAGGGGTCCTCCTGGAGCAGCTTGCCGAGGGCGACGCCCATCTTCTCCTGATCACCCTTGGTCTTGGGCTCGACGGCGATATGAATAACCGGCTCGGGGAATTCCATGGATTCGAGCAGGCAGACGATCTTTTCGTCGCAGAGCGTGTCGCCGGTGGTGGTCACCTTGAGCCCGACGGCAGCGGCGATGTCGCCCGAGTAGACCTGCTTGATCTCCTCACGCTTGTTGGCGTGCATCTTGAGCAGGCGCCCGAAGCGCTCTTTCTTGCTCTTGGTGGCGTTGAGCACCGAGGAGCCGGACTCGGCCACCCCGGAGTAGACGCGGAAGAAGGTAAGCTGGCCGACGAAGGGGTCGGTCATGATCTTGAAGGCCAGGGCAGCGAAGGGCCCGTTGTCATCGGCAGGCCGGCTGATCTCTTCCTGGGTGTCGGGATTAATCCCCTTGATGGCCGGTACGTCGGTGGGCGAGGGCATGTAATCGACGACGGCGTCGAGCAGATTCTGCACGCCCTTGTTCTTGAAGGCGCTGCCGCAGAGTACCGGGTTGATGGCCAGCGAAGTGGTCACCTTGCGGATCCCGGCCTTGAGTTCGGGCACGGAGATCTCTTCGCCCCCGAGGTACTTCTCCATCAACTCCTCGTCGTGGGAGCAGACCTCCTCGATCAGGGCGTCGCGGGCAGCCTGTGCCTCATCGGCCATATCGGCGGGAACATCAATGATTTCGAATTTGGCACCGAGAGACTCGTCGTCCCAGACGATGGCCCGCATCTCGACCAGGTCGATGACGCCGCGGAAGTACTCTTCCTTGCCGATAGGGATCTGGATGGGCACCGGGTTGGCACCCAGGCGGTCACGCATCATCTTGACGCCACGATCGAAATCGGCGCCGATGCGGTCCATCTTGTTGATAAAGGCGATACGGGGAACCCCATACTTGTCAGCCTGCCGCCAGACAGTCTCGGACTGGGGCTCAACGCCCCCGACCGAACAGAACACGGCGACCGACCCGTCGAGAACACGCAGAGAACGCTCCACCTCGATGGTGAAGTCGACGTGCCCGGGGGTGTCGATGATGTTGATACGGTGATCTTTCCAGAAACAGGTGGTGGCGGCGGAGGTGATGGTTATGCCGCGCTCCTGCTCCTGAGCCATCCAGTCCATAGTGGCCGCGCCATCATGGACCTCACCGATCTTATGGGAAATACCGGTGTAGAAAAGAATACGCTCGGTAGTCGTGGTCTTGCCGGCGTCGATGTGCGCCATGATACCGATATTACGGGTTTTCTGTAGAGAGACTTGGCGTGCCACAGCTGAACTTCCTCCAAGAGAGCCTTATGCTCTGCCTTACCAGCGGTAATGGGCGAAGGCCTTGTTGGCCTCGGCCATCCGGTGGGTATCTTCTTTCTTCTTCACCGATGCGCCGCGATTGTTCGCCGCATCGAGAAACTCACCAGCCAGACGCTCCTGCATGGTCTTCTCGCCACGCCCCCTGGAGTAGGAAACGATCCAGCGGATCGCCAGGGCGTTCCGGCGCTCAGCGCGGACCTCGACGGGCACCTGGTAGGTCGAACCACCCACACGCCGGGACTTTACCTCCAGCATCGGCCGCACATTGTCCACCGCCTTCTTGAACACTTCCAGCGGCTCGTCGCCCGAGCGCTTGGCAATGATGTCGAACGCGCCGTAGACAATGGACTCGGCCACGCTCTTCTTGCCGTCGACCATGATGGCGTTCATGAACTTGGCAACCAGGCGATCACCAAACTTGGGGTCGGGGAGAATAACCCGCTTCGCAACTTCTCTTCTTCTCGGCATAACGTCCTCTCAGACCTTCTCTTTATTTAGGCCGCTTGGCCCCGTACTTGGAACGACCCTGCATACGACCCTTGACACCTGCGAGGTCCAGAGTGCCGCGCACCATGTGATAGCGCACACCCGGAAGGTCTTTGACGCGGCCGCCGCGAATCAGCACAACGGAGTGCTCCTGAAGGTTGTGGCCCACCCCGGGGATATAGGAGGTGACCTCCACCCCGTTGGTCAGGCGCACACGAGCAACCTTACGAAGCGCGGAGTTAGGCTTCTTGGGGGTAGTGGTATAAACACGGGTACACACCCCCCGCTTCTGAGGATTGCTCTGAAGCGCAGGCGCAGTGGACTTGTTCTCTTTTTTCTCGCGCCCTTTGCGGATCAACTGATTAATAGTCGGCATCTACTTACTCCCGAATTCGCGTATTCTTAATGTTAAAAGAGCACTTATCTTCTAGCGGGAAAAACCCGCTCAAATTATCAATCGGGCCGGGCAATGTCAAGCGCTTTTTTTGCCCGGCCCGCATTTTTTTTTCAGGGTGTCGCAACGCCCCTTATTCGGAGGCCTGTTCGGTGCTTTCCTCGCTGTCGGAAAGATCGATCGAGTCGTCGATTTCTTCCTCGATCGGCTCGAATTTCTCCTCGGGCTCCTCGATGAGCAGCTTGGCCCCGCGGTACTTGGAGACACCGGTGCCCGCCGGGATCAGGCGGCCCATGATGACGTTCTCCTTGAGCCCGCGCAGGAAGTCGATCTTCCCCTCGATGGCGGCCTGGGTGAGAACCTTGGTGGTCTCCTGGAAAGAGGCCGCCGAGATGAAGGACTCGGTGGAGAGCGAGGCCTTGGTGATGCCGAGCATCAGCGGCTCACCGACCGCCGGCGCCTGACCTTCGCCCAGCACCCGCTGATTCTCCTCCTCGAACTCCCAGCGTTCGACCTGGTCGTCGAGCAGGAACTTGGTGTCCCCGACCTCCTTGATGCGCACCCGACGCAGCATCTGGCGGACGATGACCTCGATGTGCTTGTCGTTGATCTTGACGCCCTGCAGCCGGTAGACCTCCTGCACCTCGTCCACCAGGTATTTGGCCAGCTCCTTCTCGCCAAGTACCCGCAGGATGTCGTGGGGATTGCTCGAGCCGTCCATCAGCGCTTCGCCGGCCTTGACGTAATCGCCTTCGTGGACGCTGATGTGCTTGCCCTTGGGAATGAGGTACTCCTTGGCCTCGCCGACCTCGGGGGTGACGATGACCTTGCGCTTGCCCTTGGAGTCCTTGCCGAAGGCGACCGTCCCGTCGATATCGGAGATGACGGCGAATTCCTTGGGCTTGCGGGCCTCGAACAGCTCGGCGACGCGCGGCAGACCCCCGGTGATGTCCTTGGTCTTGGTGGTCTCGCGGGGAATCTTGGCGAGGATGTCGCCGGCACCAACCATGTCGTCTTCCATGACCACGATGTTGGCGCCCACCGGCAGCATGTAACGGGCAGGCGCACCGTTGGGCAGCTTGACGGTCTTGCCCTCGGCGTCCTTGAGGGTGATCCGCGGACGCCTGTCGGCGGCCTTCGACTCGATGATGACCTTCCGGGTCAGGCCGGTGACCTCGTCGAGCTGCTCCTCCATGGTGACCCCCTCGACCACGTCGCCGAAGCGGACCTGACCGGAGATCTCGGTCAGAATGGGCATGGTGTAGGGGTCCCACTCGGCCAGCAGATCGCCGGTCTTGACCGGCTGCTCGGGTCCGATGCGCAGGCGCGCACCGTAGACCAGGCCGTAGCGTTCGCGCTCGCGGCCGGTCTCGTCGATGACCGCGGCCTCACCGTTGCGGTTCATGACCACGTGGTGGCCGTTCTTGTCGACTACGGTATTGAGGTTGATGTACTTCATCGAACCGTCGAAGCGGGCCTCGAGCGAGGTCTGCTCGGCACGCCGCGAGGCGGTACCGCCGATATGGAAGGTACGCATGGTGAGCTGAGTACCCGGCTCACCGATGGACTGGGCGGCGATGACCCCGACCGCCTCGCCGAGGTTGACCATGTGCCCCCGGGCCAGGTCGCGCCCGTAGCAGGAGGCGCAGATGCCGCGCCGGCTCTGGCAGGTGAGCACCGAACGGATGCGCAGCTTCTCGATGCCGGCGTTCTCGATCTTGGCCACCAGGTCTTCGTCGATTTCCTGGTTGGCTTTTACCAGCACCTCGTCAGTCACCGGATCGAGCACGTCCTCGAGGGCGGTACGGCCCAGGATGCGGTCGCCCAGCGGCTCGATGACCTCGCCGCCCTCGGTGAGCGAGGAGACCAGGATGCCGTCGAGGGTGTTGCAGTCGGCCTCGGTGATGATCGCGTCCTGCGCCACGTCCACCAGGCGCCGGGTGAGGTAACCCGAGTTGGCGGTCTTGAGCGCGGTGTCGGCCAGACCCTTACGGGCACCGTGGGTCGAGATGAAGTACTGCAGAACGGTCAGACCCTCGCGGAAGTTGGCGGTGATCGGGGTCTCGATGATCTCGCCCGAAGGCTTGGCCATCAGACCGCGCATCCCGGCCAGCTGCCGGATCTGCTGGGCGCTGCCGCGGGCCCCCGAGTCGGCCATCATGTGAATGGCGTTGAAGGAGGGGACCTTGACCGCGTTGGGCTTCTCGTCTTCGGCGGTGCCGGGCTCGACCACCAGGTCCACCGAGAGGTTGGAGAGCATGGTCTGGGCGATATCTTCGGTACACTTGGCCCAGATGTCGATGACCTTGTTGTAGCGTTCCCCGTCGGTAATCAGACCCTCGGTGTACTGCTGCTGAATCTCGGTCACCTCGGCGACGGCCTTGTCGATGTACTGCTGCTTGTTCTCGGGGATGACCATGTCGTCGAGACAGATGGAGATCCCCGCCAGGGTCGAGAACTTGTAGCCGGTATCCTTGAGCCGGTCGGCCAGGATGACCGTGTCCTTGTTCCCCGCCAGGCGGAAGCTGGCGTCGATCAGGTCGCCGACCTGCTTCTTGGTCATGACCCGGTTGATGTACTCGAAGGGAATCGAGTCGGGAACCACCTCGCGCAGCAGAACACGGCCCACGGTGGTCTCCACCGGCTCGGGATCGCGCCCCTGTCCGGTGACCATGCGCACCTTGATCTTGGCCTGCAGATCGGCCGCGCCGGCGTCATAGGCCATGCGCACCTCATCAGGGTTGGCGAAGACCTTACCTTCGCCCTTGGCGAAGACGCGCTCGCGGGTCATGTAGTAGATCCCCAGGACCATGTCCTGCGAGGGGACGATGATCGGCTTGCCGTTGGCCGGCGAGAGGATGTTGTTGGTGGACATCATCAGCACCCGGGCCTCGATCTGGCTCTCGATGGAGAGCGGCAGGTGCACCGCCATCTGGTCGCCGTCGAAGTCGGCGTTGAAGGCGGTACAGACCAGGGGATGCAGCTGAATCGCCTTGCCCTCGATGAGCACCGGCTCGAAAGCCTGGATGCCGAGACGGTGCAGGGTCGGAGCGCGGTTGAGCATAACCGGGTGCTCCTTGATGACCTCGTCGAGCACGTCCCAGACCTCCGGCTTCTCCTTCTCCACCATCTTCTTGGCGCTCTTGATGGTGGTGCAGTAGCCGCGCTCCTCGAGCTTGTTGTAGATGAAGGGCTTGAACAGCTCCAGGGCCATCTTCTTCGGCAGGCCGCACTGGTGCAGCTTAAGCTCGGGGCCGACGACGATAACCGAACGGCCCGAGTAGTCGACGCGCTTGCCGAGCAGGTTCTGGCGGAACCGGCCGCCCTTGCCCTTGAGCATGTCGGAGAGCGACTTCAGCGGGCGCTTGTTGGGGCCGGTGATGGCCCGGCCGCGCCGGCCGTTGTCGAACAGCGCGTCCACCGACTCCTGCAGCATGCGCTTTTCGTTGCGGATGATGACCTCGGGCGCGCGAAGTTCCATCAGGCGCTTGAGCCGGTTGTTACGGTTGATCACCCGGCGGTAGAGGTCGTTGAGGTCGCTGGTGGCGAAGCGGCCGCCGTCCAGGGGAACCAGCGGGCGCAGTTCGGGCGGCAGCACCGGGATGGTCTCGAGAATCATCCACTCGGGGCGGTTGCCGCTGGTGCGGAAAGCCTCCACGACCTTGAGGCGCTTGGAGACCTTCTTGCGCTTGGCTTCGCTGGCGGCCTCCTTCATCTCGCCGCGCAGCTGCTCGCCGAGTTCCTCCAACTCGATGGCCGCAAGCAGTTCGCGGATCGCTTCGGCGCCCATTCCTGCGGTGAACTGGCCGGCGTACTCGTCCATCGCCTCGCGGTACTTGTCCTCGCTGAGCACCTGACCCTTGGCCAGGGGGGTGTCTCCCTTGTCGAGAACGATATAGGCCTCGAAGTAGAGGATTTTCTCAACCTCCTTCAGGGTCAGGTCGACCAGCGTGGAAATGCGCGAAGGCAGGGACTTGAGAAACCAGATATGGGCCACCGGGCAGGCCAGGTCGATGTGCCCCAGGCGCTCGCGGCGCACCTTGCTGGGGATGACCTCGACGCCGCACTTCTCGCAGACGATTCCGCGGTGCTTCATGCGCTTGTACTTGCCGCAGTTGCACTCGTAGTCCTTGGTGGGGCCGAAGATCTTGGCGCAGAACAGGCCGTCGCGCTCCGGCTTGAAAGTGCGGTAGTTTATGGTTTCGGGTTTTTTGACCTCACCGAAGGAACGCTCGCGGATCTTCTCCGGCGAAGCGACGGAGAGCCGGATGGCGTTGAAATTCAGGGGATCCTTCGGCCGCTCAAAAAGACTGAAAATATTTTCCAAGACACATCCTCCTTATGGGATGGTGGTTGGCTTAAAGCGGTCAGCTGCCAGCCCGCCCAGGGCTTCGCCCTCGGCGGGCCGGCGGCTGCCTTTTAGTCCTCTTCCTCTTCGAGGAGTTCCACGTCGAGGCACAGCGACTGCAGTTCTTTGACCAGCACGTTGAAGGACTCGGGCAGGCCGGCCTCCAGGGTATGCTTGCCCTTGACGATGGCCTCGTAGATCCGGGTGCGGCCGGCCACGTCGTCGGATTTCACGGTCAGGAACTCCTGCAGCGCGTGGGCCGCGCCGTAGGCTTCCATGGCCCAGACCTCCATCTCGCCGAGCCGCTGGCCGCCGAATTGGGCCTTGCCGCCCAGCGGTTGCTGGGTGACCAGACTGTAGGGGCCGATGCTGCGGGCGTGGATCTTGTCGTCAACCAGGTGGTGCAGCTTGAGCATATACATTATGCCGACGGTGACCTTCTCCTTGAACGGCTCGCCGGTCTTGCCGTTGTGCAGCACCATCTGGCCGCTGCTGGAAAAGCCCGCCCGGGTCATCTCTTCCTTCATCTGCACTTCGTTGACCCCCTCGAAGACCGGGGAAGCCATGGGCACGCCATGGGAGAGCCGGCGAGCCAGAGCCAGGGTCTCTTCTTCAGAGAGCCCGTCGATGAACTTGTTCAGCTCCTTGTTGCCGTAGACCTCCTTGACCTTGTCCTTGAGCGCTTTGGTGCTGAAGTTCTTCTCCAGCACTTCCTGGATCTTCAGGCCCAGGCCGCGGGCGGCGAGGCCCAGGTGGGTCTCGAGGATCTGCCCGACGTTCATACGCGAGGGGACGCCCAGCGGGTTGAGCACGATCTCGACGGGGGTGCCGTCGGCCATGTAGGGCATGTCCTCTTCGGGCAGCACCCGGGAGAGAACGCCCTTGTTGCCGTGGCGGCCGGCCATCTTGTCACCCACCGAAAGCTTGCGCTTGATGGCGATGTAGACCTTGACCATCTTGATGACCCCGGGGGGCAGATCGTCGCCGCGCTTGAGTTTTTCGATCTTGTCGGCGAACACGCTCTTGATGATCTCTTCACGCTCGGTGAAGCGGTCGAAGGCCGTGCTGATCTTCTCCTCGATCTCCTCGGCCTTGACCAGGGAGATTTCCTTCCAGGAACGGAAGGAGACCTTCTCGAGTACCTCGGCGGTGAGCTTTTTGCCCTTGGACAGAACGATGGTCCCGTCCTGATCGACCAGAGGCATGGCCAGGGTCTGGCCGACCAGCAGGTTCAGGATCTTGCTGCGGGACGATTGGCGGATAATGGCGATCTCGTCGTTCTGGTCCTTCTGCAGCTTGTCGATCTCGGCCTTTTCGATGAGTTCGGTGCGGGCGTCCTTGTCAGCGCCCTTGCGGGAGAAGACCCGGGCGCCGATGACCACCCCTTCAACCCCCGGGGGTACCCGCAGCGAGGTGTCACGGACATCGCCGGCCTTCTCGCCGAAGATGGCCCGCAGCAGCTTCTCCTCGGGGGAGAGCTGGGTTTCACCCTTGGGAGTGATCTTGCCGACCAGGATGTCGCCGGGACCGACTTCGGCACCGATGCGGATGATCCCGCTCTCGTCGAGGTCCGCCAGGGCATCCTCGCCGAGGTTGGGGATGTCGTCGGTGATCTCTTCCTTGCCGAGCTTGGTGTCGCGGGCAACGCACTCGAACTCCTCGATGTGCACCGAGGTGTAGCGGTCTTCCTTGACCAGTTTCTCCGAGATCAGGATCGAGTCCTCGAAGTTGTACCCTTCCCAGGGCATAAAGGCGACCACCACGTTCTGGCCCAGGGCCAGCTCGCCCCATTGGGTGGAGGGGCCGTCGGCGATGATCTCGCCGCGCTTGACCCGGTCGCCGACCCGCACGATAGGCTTCTGGTTGAGGCAGGTGTTCTGGTTGGAGCGGGCGAACTTGATCAGGGTGTAGATGTCGACCCCGGTGCCGGTTTCGTCCACTTCGCCCTCGTCGATCTTGACCACGATACGCGCCGCGTCGACGCTTTCGACCACCCCGTTGTGGCGGGCCACCACGGCGGCGCCCGAGTCGTGGGCGACGATACGCTCCATGCCGGTGCCGACCAGCGGCGCATCGGCGCGCAGCAGAGGCACGGCCTGGCGCTGCATGTTCGAACCCATCAGGGCGCGGTTGGCGTCGTCGTTCTCGAGGAACGGAATCAGCGCCGCGGCCACCGATACCAGCTGCTTGGGCGAAACGTCCATCAGCTCGATATCTTCGCGGTTCATCAGCATGAACTCGCCGTTCTGACGGGCGTTGACCAGCTCATTGACGAAGGTGTTATCCTCGTTGAGCGGCGCATTGGCCTGGGCGATGGCGTGACCTTCCTCCTCCAGGGCGGAGAAGTACTTGATCTCGGTGGTGACGGTGCCTTCCTTGACCAGCCGGTAGGGGGTCTCGACGAAGCCGTGCTCGTTGATCCGGGCGTAGGTCGAAAGCGAGGCGATCAGGCCGATGTTCGGACCCTCCGGGGTCTCGATGGGGCAGACGCGGCCGTAGTGGGTCGGATGCACGTCGCGAACCTCGAAGCCCGCGCGTTCGCGGGTCAGACCGCCGGGGCCGAGGGCCGAGAGGCGCCGCTTGTGGGTGATCTCCGACAGCGGGTTGGTCTGGTCCATGAACTGGGAGAGCTGGGAGGAGCCGAAGAACTCCTTGACCACCGCGGAGACCGGCTTGGAGTTGATCAGGTCGTGGGGCATCAGGCTGTCCACTTCCTGCAGGCTCATGCGCTCCTTGATGGCGCGCTCCATGCGCACCAGGCCGACCCGGTACTGGTTTTCCAGCAGCTCGCCGACGGCGCGCACCCGGCGGTTGCCGAGGTGGTCGATATCGTCGATGGCGCCCTTGCCGTTGCGCAGGTCGATCAGGTAGCGCACCACCTCGAGGATATCTTCCTTGGTCAGGGTGGTGTGCTCCAGCGGGGTCTCGAGACCCAACTTGTAATTGAGCTTGAGCCGGCCAACGGCGGAGAGATCGTAGCGCTCGGCGTTGAAGAACAGGCTGTCGAAGAGCAGCCGTGAGCTTTTCAGCGTCGGCGGATCACCGGGGCGCAGGCGCCGGTAGATCTCGATCATGGCGTCGTCGGAGGTGGCGATCTTGTCCAGCTGCAGGGTTTCGCGCAGGTACGGACCGACATACAGGTTGTCGATGAACAGGATGCTGAATTCACCAATGCCGCGCTCGCGAAGGTCCTGCAGCTTGGCTGCAGAAATCTCTTCGTTGCACTCGAGAATGACCTCACCGGTAGCGGTGTCGATCACGTCGGTCGAGGCAATCTTGCCCACCAGTTCCTCTTCGCCGCAGGGGATGAATTCGATCCCCTTTTCACCCAGCTTGCGGATGGCGGCCTTGGTGAACTTGCGGTTGGCCTTGACGATCACCTCGCCGTCGGCAGCCACCACATCGCTGTTGGCGCGTTGCCCGGTCAGCAGGTCGAGATTGACGCGCTTCTTGTAGCCATCGCCGTCAACCACGATCTGCTCGGTATCGTAGTAGTAATTGAGCAGTTCCTCGTTGGAGTATCCAAGGGCCTTGAGCAGGACGGTCGCGGGCAGCTTGCGGCGCCGGTCGATGCGGACGTAGAGGATGTCCTTGTGATCGAAATCGAAATCCAGCCAGGACCCGCGGTAGGGGATCACCCGGGCGCTGTAGAGAATCTTGCCGCTCGAGTGGGTCTTGCCCTTGTCATGATCGAAGAACACCCCCGGCGAGCGGTGCAGCTGGCTGACGATAACCCGCTCGGTGCCGTTGATGATGAAGGTCCCGTTTTCGGTCATGAGCGGGATCTCGCCGAAGTAGACCTCCTGCTCTTTTATATCGCGAATCGACTGGACTCCGGACTCCTTGTCGACGTCCCAGGAGACGAGGCGGACCCGCACCTTGACGGGGGAAGCGAAGGTCATCCCCCGCTGGTGGCACTCGTCGACGTCGTATTTGGGGATGCCCAGCGAGTAGGAAACATATTCAAGGGAACAGGTTTCGCTGAAATCGCGGATCGGAAAAACGGAACGGAACACAGCCTCCAGCCCGATGTTCTGCCGCGCCGAAGGAGGGAGCTCCGCCTGGAGAAAACGCTTGTAGGAGTTTTTCTGGATATCGATGAGGTTGGGGATGTCGATAATCCGAGTGACCTCGGCAAAGTGTTTCCTCAGAAGCTGGTTATTCGCGATCGAATAAGCCATGGTTTCTCCTTTAGGTAACGAAAGTAGAATAGCCAAGGCCGCGCAAGGCGACCTTGGCTAGGGGTGAAACTATAAAGAAGGTATTACTTGAGTTCCACTTTGGCGCCGGCTTCTTCAAGCTGCTTCTTGAGCTCTTCGGCTTCGGCCTTGGCAACAGCTTCCTTGACGGTCTGGGGAGCGCCGTCGACCAGGTCCTTGGCTTCCTTGAGGCCGAGGCCGGTAGCGGCCCGGACAACCTTGATAACGTTGATCTTCTTGTCGCCGGCGCTGGCCAGAACGACGTCGAACTCGTCCTTCTCTTCTACAGCGGCAGCTTCGGCGCCAGCAACGGGACCGGCGGCAACGGCAACCGGAGCAGCGGCGGACACGCCGAACTTCTCTTCCAGTTCCTTGACCAGCTCGGCCAGTTCGAGGACGGTCATTTTCTCGATGAATTCAACAACCTGCTCTTTGGTGATCTCAGCCATGGTACATTTCCTCCGTAATTGTTCTTATCGTTGGGTAGTTGTTATTTCAGGCAGCTTTTTTGTCCTGGATCGCGGCCAGCACCTGCACCAGAGACCGCGGGATGGCGGCCAGCACGCCGACGAAATTGCTCGCCGGAGCGTTGAGCGACCCCAGAACCTTGGCCAGCAACACTTCGCGGCTCGGCAGTTCGGAAAGGGCCTTGATGTCTTCGATGGACAGCACCTTGCCATCCAGGGCGCCGACTTTCAGTTCGAACTTGTCATTGGCCTTGGCGAAATCGCTCAGCACCTTGGCCGGTGCAACAGGATCCTGCTGCACGATGGCAATGGCGGTGGGCCCCTCGAGATACTTCTCGAGACACTCGACGCCGGTGTTTTTGGCAGCGATCCGCAGCAGGGTGTTTTTCACCACCTGGTACTCGACGCCGGCCTTGCGCAATTCACCACGCAGGGTGTTGACCTTCTCGACGTTCAGACCACGGTAATCAGCCAGGAACGCTGCTTTGGCAGTCGCCAGCTTCTCCGCCAGTTCGGAAATCAACTGATCTTTGCTGTTTCTGTTCAACGTCTCTCCTCCTTTCTTGTGATTTGCGGGATATTACTAATCCCAAGCCCCGGTCAGAGGTCATTGGGAGAGACGGTGGACCCGTCGCCCCGTTTCTACAGCCTCGGCAGGTGGACAACCATTAAACCCCCGCAGGGGGTGCCTGCTGTCATTGACCTGGAGCGTACTGCGTTATAGTACGCAGACCCGGCACGTCGGTGCCGGGTCTGGATTACAGGAAAGAATTCCCCGTAGGTTTTTCTACTTCACCAGAGCCTGGACCTCGGGGACGTCGATCACGACGCCGGGCCCCATGGTGCTGGAGATGCAGATCTTTTTCAGGTAGTTACCCTTGGCGGTCGAGGGCTTGGCCTTGATCAGGGCGTCCATCAGCGCCACGATATTCCCCTTGAGCTTCTCGGGCTCAAAGGAGACCTTGCCGACGGGCGAGTGGATGATGCCGGCCTTTTCGACGCGGTATTCCACCTTACCCGATTTAGCCTCGTTGACGGCGCGGCCAACCTCGAAGGTTACCGTCCCGACCTTGGGGTTGGGCATCAGGCCGCGGGGGCCGAGCAGTTTACCGATCTTGCCCACCGTCCCCATCATGTCGGGAGTGGCGATGGCGGTATCGAAATCGAACCAGCCCCCCTGGATCTTGGCCACCAGGTCATCGGCACCCACGTAGTCGGCACCGGCGGCAGTCGCCTCCTGGGCTTTCTCGCCCTTGGCGAAAACCAGCACCCGTACGGCTTTGCCAAGCCCGTTGGGCAGCACAACGGCGCCACGCACCATCTGGTCGGCCTTGCGGGGATCGACCCCGAGGCGCACCGACAGGTCGACGGTTTCGTCGAACTTGGCGTAGGCGGCCTCCTTGACCAGCGCGATGGCTTCGTCCAGATTGTAGGCCTTGGACCGATCGATCTTGGCCTTTGCTTCTTTATGGTGTTTTCCAGTCTTTGACATCACTATTCTCCAGCTTCCGCCACAAAGTTACTCGATTTCAAGCCCCATGCTGCGGGCCGTACCCTCAATGGTGCGCACGGCAGCGTCGACATCAAAGGCATTGAGGTCGGGCATCTTCAACTTGGCGATTTCCCGCACCTGCTCCTTGGTCACCTTGCCCACCTTGTTCTTGTTGGGCACGCCCGAACCCTTGGGGATCTTGGCTGCCTTCATCAGCAGCACCGCGGCGGGCGGAGTCTTGGTGATGAAAGTAAAGGAACGGTCGGCGTAAACGGTGATCACCACGGGGATGATCATCCCGTCCTCACCCTGCGTCTTGGCATTGAACGCCTTGCAGAATTCCATGATATTGACCCCGTGCTGACCGAGCGCGGGACCAACCGGCGGCGAGGGATTCGCCTTGCCGGCAGGAATCTGCAGCTTTATCAAACCAACAACCTTCTTGGCCATGAGCTACTCCTTAACAAACAAAAGTTCGACGTTCGATATTCGACGTCCGACGTTCGAGGCCAGAGCTGAACCTGGAACATCGAACCTGGAACATCGAACCTCAACTGGTTTTTTCTACCTGGATAAATTCGAGCTCAACGGGGGTTACCCGGCCAAAGATACTGACCATGACCTTGAGCTTCCCCTTGTCGGGCTTGACGTCTTCAACGACACCGGTGAAGTTGAGGAACGGACCGTCGATGACCCGCACCGTTTCGCCCACTTCGAACTCCACCTTGGGCTTGGGCCGCTCGACCCCCTCTTCCATCCGCGCGGTGATCTTCGCCACCTCCTCATCGGGGATGGCGGGCGGGGCGGTGCCTCCGCCGACGAACCCGGTCACCTTGGGCGTATCCTTGACGATGTGCCAGGTCTCGTTGTTCAGTTCCATCCGCACCAGGATGTACCCGGGAAAGAACTTTCTCGTCGAGGTCCGCCGCTCGCCCTTCTTGAGTTCGACCACCGTTTCGGAGGGGATGAGCACCCCGCCGAACATTTCCTCGGCACCCAGAGTCCGAATCCGCTCTTCCAGATTCAGCTTGACCTTGTTCTCATAGCCGGAGTAAGTGTGCACTCCATACCATCTCATTGCCATGGGACCCTTCCTTTTCCGGCTTAGCTAAGCAGAGCCCGGATCAGCCCCGAGAGGGCCGAATCGACCAGCCAGAGAAAGACAGCGACAGCCGTAACCAGGGCAATTACCACGAGCGTCGAGGCATAGGTATCCTTCCTGGTCGGCCAGGTCACCTTCTTCAATTCGCTCTTGACGTTGCGGAGAAACTCTGTCGTTTTGCCGAGCACTATCTTAAACCCCCACAGAGGATTATTGGCTTAAATCAATGGCAGGCCAGGAGGGACTCGAACCCCCAACACCCGGTTTTGGAGACCGGTGCTCTAGCCATTAGAGCTACTGGCCTGCACTCAAAAGAGCCATGCTGATCATGGCCCTTCCTAACGTTTCAACGCCTACTTGGTTTCGCGATGGGGCGTGTGCTTCCGACAGAACCGGCAGTACTTGCTGAACTCCAGCTTGTCCGGAGTGTTCTTCTTGTTTTTCGTGGTGGTGTAGTTGCGCTGCTTGCACTCGGTGCAAGCCAGAGTAACGATGTCACGCATGACTTCTATCCTTCAACCCCCTCCCCGGCAACCCGGGGAGGGAGCCCACTGTTAATTTACTCGATAATATCGCTGACGACGCCGGCGCCGACGGTGCGGCCCCCTTCACGGATGGCGAAGCGCAGTTCCTTGTCCATGGCGATCGGGGTGATCAGCTCGACGGTCATGGCGATGTTGTCGCCAGGCATGACCATCTCGGTCCCCTCGGGCAGCTGGACGATCCCGGTCACGTCGGTGGTCCGGAAGTAGAACTGGGGGCGGTACCCTTTGAAGAACGGAGTGTGGCGCCCGCCCTCTTCCTTGGTCAGGATGTATGCCTCGGCCTTGAACTTGGTGTGCGGGGTGATGCTGCCGGGCTTAGCCAGAACCTGACCGCGCTCGATGTCCTCACGCTTGACGCCGCGCAGCAGCACGCCGACGTTGTCGCCGGCCTGGCCCTGATCGAGCAGCTTGCGGAACATCTCGACGCCGGTGACCACGGTCTTGGTGGTGGCCTTCATGCCGACGATCTCGACTTCCTCGCCGACCTTGACCACACCGCGCTCGACGCGGCCGGTGGCCACGGTGCCGCGCCCGGAAATCGAGAACACGTCCTCGACCGGCATCAGGAACGGACGGTCGATGGCGCGCTCGGGCTCCGGGATGTAGCTGTCAACGGCGGCCATCAGCTCGAGGATGCACTTGCAGGCAGCGCAGTCTTCCTTGCCGCAGCCGCACTCGAGGGCCTTCAGGGCGCTGCCGGCAATGATCGGAATCTCGTCGCCGGGGAAGTCGTAGGTGCTGAGCAGTTCGCGAACTTCCAGCTCGACCAGCTCCATCAGCTCGGCGTCGTCGACCATGTCGGCCTTGTTCAGGAACACCACCATGGCGGGCACGCCGACCTGACGGGCGAGCAGGATGTGCTCGCGGGTCTGGGGCATGGGGCCGTCGGCGGCGGAGCAGACCAGGATGGCGCCGTCCATCTGCGCAGCACCGGTGATCATATTCTTGACGTAGTCGGCGTGGCCGGGGCAGTCAACGTGAGCGTAGTGCCGGTTGTCGGTCTGATACTCGACGTGAGCGGTGGCGATGGTGATGCCGCGCTCGCGCTCCTCGGGAGCGTTGTCGATCTGGTCGAAGGCCTTGAACTCAGCCCCGCCGCGGGATGCGAGAACCCGGGTGATGGCAGCGGTCAGCGTGGTCTTGCCATGGTCGACGTGACCGATGGTGCCGATGTTGACATGGGGCTTGGTTCTTTCAAATTTGGCTTTAGACATGCGTCTACCTCCCTTGTTTTTCTCGAAGCGATCTCTTTTGACTCAGGGTGCGGCCGCCGGGCCAAGCCCGGAGCCAAACGTAAGAAAGTTTTATAAACGGAAAAATCTCCCCGTGAAAGCAAATGGAGCCCACAACCAGATTTGAACTGGTGACCTCATCCTTACCAAGGATGCGCTCTACCAACTGAGCTATGTGGGCTTATCTCACTTTCCGACCGCGGAGAAACTGCAGCTTATTTTGGAGCGGGAAACGGGATTCGAACCCGCGACCCTCAGCTTGGAAGGCTGATGCTCTAGCCAACTGAGCTACTCCCGCCCAAAACTTGGAAGCCTATGCGATTTTCTGTGGACTCGCTACCCGTCCCGCCCCCAGTCAAAATGGCCAAGGCCTCCTGGGAAACGGCAACCGGAACTTGCCCGGCATGTAATTTATTGGTGGAGGGGGGAGGATTCGAACCTCCGAAGTCTACGACGGCAGATTTACAGTCTGCTCCCTTTGGCCACTCGGGAACCCCTCCAGGGGAAGCGTTTATTTAATTTTCAGGGAAACTCCCTGCGGCTCGCTGGAGCTGGCGACAGGAATTGAACCCGCAACCTGCTGATTACAAGTCAGCTGCTCTACCTGTTGAGCTACGCCAGCACGAGAGGCGTTTCTACAACAGCCCCCGACAAATTGCAAGCTTTTTTTCCGCCTGCGGGGGAGCCGGCCACGAGGCAGAACTTATAATGCATCCGAAGGGGGATGTCAACAGCAATTTGGTTTTTTTTGAGGATTTTCTGCACGGGCCGAAACAAATCAATTGGCGGGCCGGCGAAAACGGGCAAAGGGCCCATCGGGAGCCTGCATGGCCTCGAGCAGGCCAGCGGCCAGTTCCCGGCCGCGGAAGATTGGCACCCGGGAGCAGCCGACCTTGATCTTCAAGGGCTCGAGATCTCCCCCCTCGACAATGGCGGAAAGGGCACTCAGGTCCCAGGGGCGGATGAACTGCTCCATGGCCCGGTCGAGAAACTCCTGGGTGTCCAGGGCAACCCACAGATGCCCCACCTCATCCACTACCAGTTGCTGGTTGTCGACCAGTTCCTCGAGCACGATGACCCGATCCTCACTGCGCCAATGCCCCCAGAACGAGCCTCGGCCCCAACTCACGGCGGCGTACCCCGACTCGGGGTAAACCGTGATCTGCCCGCTGGCGGGGCCATGAGCCTCCACCGGCCAGGTCTCACAGCCGGGGCGCAGCTCGGCGGCCTGCTCACTGGGCAGACTCACCACCACATCGCGGATATTGTCTTCAGTCACGATCATGTCGGGGACGCCTCCCTTTGGCGCACAACCTCGAACAGAGCAACGCCGGCAGCGACCGAAGCATTGAGCGAGCCGACCCCGCCGTGCATGGGGATGGCCAGCAGGTGATCGCAGTGCCGGCGGACATTGGGCCGCAAGCCGCTCCCCTCGGCACCGACCACCAGGGCCAGGTCGCCCCCCAGGTCGGAGCCGTAAAGGGGCTCAGCCGCTGCCTCGCCGGCCAAGCCGTAGATCCAAAGTCCAGCCTCCTGCAACACCTCGAGGGCGCGGGACAGGTTGGTCACCTGGGCCAGGGGGATGTGCTCCAGGGCCCCGGCGGAGGATTTCTCCACCACCCCCGTCACCGGACAGGAGCGGTCGCGGGCGACGATCACCCCATGGCAGCCAGCGGCATCGGCGCAGCGCAGCAGGGCGCCGAAATTATGCGGATCGGTGATACCATCCAGCACCAGGAAGAATCCCGGACGACCGCTGCGTTTCCAGCCGGCCAGCAGCTCGTCGAGATCGGCGTAGGCAAAGGGCTCGAGCCGCAGCATCACCCCCTGGTGGTGCGAGTGGCCGGCCAGGCGGTCCAGCTCGCGGCGGGGCACTTCGCGCACAGGGATCCCCGCCGCCTCGGCCTCGCCAAGCAGCTGTTCGATGCGCGGGCCGCGCAGGCCCTGGGCAAGCAGCACCTCAAGCGGCTTGCGGCGCCGTCCCTGCAGCCCTTCGCGCACCGGGTTGACCCCATAGATCAGATCGGCCATAAATCTCAGCCGCGGGCGAGGGCCCCGGCCATCTCCTCGAGGATCAGGTCCGCGGCAGCCACCGGGTCGGCGGCCGCAGAGATCGGCCGGCCGATAACCAGATAATCGGCCCCGGAAGCAATGGCCTCGGCGGGGGTGGTCACCCGCTTCTGGTCGTCCATGGCAGCAAAGGCCGGACGCACCCCGGGGGTGACGATGGCGAAATCGGCGCCGCAGGCCTCGCGGATCAGCGGCACCTCCTTGGGCGAGGCAACCACCCCATCCATCCCGGCATCTTTGGCCAGCCGCGCCAGCCTGGGAACCATCTCGGCCATCGGCCGCTCGATCCCCACCTCGCGCAGGGTCTGCTCTGTTGAGGAGGTAAGGATGGTGACCGCCAGCAGCAGCGGCCGCCGCTCATCCCCCCGGGGGTAGAGCTTGTCGATCTCCGCCACGGTGCGGGCCATCATCTCGGCCCCGCCCAAGGCGTGAACGTTGAACATTCTCACCCCCATGCGGGCCGCCTCGAGCCCGGCCATGGCGACCGTATTGGGGATGTCGTGATATTTGAGATCGAGAAACACCTGAGCCCCTTCGGCCTGCACCATGTGCACCACCTCGGGCCCGCAGCGGGTGAACAGCTGCTTGCCGACCTTGAACACCCCCACCTGCTCGCGGAGCTGCTTGACCCACTTCTCTGCGGCTTCGAAATTGTCAACATCCAGAGCGAAGATCAAACGCTCCCTGGCCTGGCTCTTCATGACTGCCTCCCGATCAAATTCTTCACCCGCCGCGTCACCTCCTGGACCCGCTGGACCAGTTCGGCCGACCCTTCCACCCCCAGCTCCCGCCGGGCGAGGGCGCATTCGGCAAAAACCAGCTCACTGAGCGCCTCGGCGAGCAGCTTCTTCTTGTCCCCCTCTTCAAGGCCGGCCAGATTTCTCAAAATGCGGCCCCCGTCGACGCTGCCGTCCTCGCGCAGGGCGACATCGCGAAACACGTAGGAAAACGGCTGCGGCAGATCGCGCATGAAAATCCGCATCTCTTCGCCGAACCCGGCATGGCGGGCGGCAACCCTGGCGAAAAGGGCCACCAGGGCGCCGTTGAATACCGACAAAACCTTTCCAAGCTCCCCGTCAAGGGCGACGGCCGGGGCATCTTCCATGCGCACCGCCCCCTTCTCCAGAAGCTGGTGCAGGGCGCGCAGCCCCTCGAACTCTTCCACCCCGCTTTTGCGCAGCACCTCGCGGGCGTCGAAGCGCCCTTCCCGGATCACCAGCATCATGCGCTTGGCCAGCGCCGGCAAACCGTCCTGCACAGGCTTGTCGCCAGGCACGGGCACCGCCTCCAGGGATCCGATGCGGCGCATGAACAAAGCCCTTTCGTCGACCCGCCGCAACCCCTCCATGATCATGTTCTGGGTGCTCATGGAGAGCCGGACGATCTCTTCGCCCTCGAGGGACTTGCTGACGAAGAAATAGCTCCCCTGGTGGTGGGCGAAAAGATTGTAGATGATGGTCTCGACCTGCTGACGGGTGGCCAGCCACAAGTCCTTGGGGGTCACCGCCCCCTTTTCCACGAGCACTTTGCCGATGGAATTGCGGGCGGTAATCAGGGAGCGCAACCGCAGCAGGGTGTCCCGGTCGATCTTGGCCAATCCGCAGAGGATTTCGCCCAGATCCTCCTCGGGAAAGCTGCTGGCGGCGAAGATGATTTCCCCGTTCTGGAAATAAAGATCCTTGCCGCCTCCGCCGAAAGCGAAGCTCAGTACCCCGGTCTTGCGAAACATGTTGAAAAAGGAGAGCAGATCCGCCACCTCCACCCCACCGAGGCTGCCGGCCAGCACCAGCTCTTCGCCGCTGGCCTCGGTGGTCAGCAGCAGATGGGCGGGTGAGAGGGACTTCACCTCCAGAGGGTTCTTGCCCAGCTCGCGGGCCACCCTGTGGGGCAGCGGCAGGCGGCCGTTGCTGTCAATGTTCAGCTTGCTCATCGATAGCCATCCTCGCGGGGGGCCCGGCCTGGACCTCAGGCCAGCGCCTGGCTCACCCGCTCCGCCAGCAGCCGGGCCGCGTCGGCCACCGGCAGCATGGTGCGCTCGCCGTTGCGGCGCTCCTGCAGCTCCAGCGCCCCCTCCTTGATGCCGCGCGAGCCGACGGTCACCCGCAGCGGGATGCCGACCAGGTCGGCGTCCTTGAACTTGCTGCCGGGGCGCTCGTCGCGATCGTCGAGCAGCACCTCCACGCCCAGCTCGAGCAGCTCGGCGTAGAGTTTTTCGCTCGCCTCGCGGACCTCCTGGTCCTTGGGGTTGACCATGGTGACCAGCACCTGGAAGGGCGCGATGGGCATGGGCCAGATGATGCCGTTCTCGTCGTAGTTCTGCTCGATGGCCGCGGCCACGGTGCGGCCTACGCCGATGCCGTAGCAGCCCATGAACAGCACCTGCTCCTGCCCCTTGTCGTCGAGCACGGTGGCTTCCATGGCCGCCGAGTACTTGGTGCCGAGCTTGAACACGTGGCCCACCTCGATGCCCCGCCAGCTCTCCAGCTTGCCGCTGCAGCGCGGGCAGGGGTCGCCGGCCACCGCCTGGCGCAGGTCGGCAAAGCGCTCCACGGTGAAGTCCCGGCCCAGGTTGACGCCTGTGAAATGGGCATCCTTCTCGTTGGCGCCGGTGATGAAATCGGCCATGGACTGCACCTCCTGGTCGGCCAGGATGCGCAGCTTCAGCCCCACCGGGCCGGCGAAGCCGCTCGGCGAGCCGGTGACCTTCAGCACGATCTCCTCGGGGGCCAGCTCCACCCAGTTGCAGCCGAGCAGGCGGGTGAGCTTGATGTCGTTGAGCTCGCGGTCGCCGCGCAGCAGCACCGCCACGGTTTCACCGGTATCGGTCTGCACCACCAGGGTCTTGACCAGCCGCTCGGCGGAGGTTTCGAGGAACAGGGCGACATCCTCGATGGTCTTGCGGGCCGGGGTCAGTACCTTCTGCAGTTCCTGGCCGGGGGCCGGCGCCGGCTGGCCGGAGGCGCGCAGCTCGGCCTTCTCGACGTTGGCGGCGTACTCACAGCTGTCGCAGGAGACAATGGCGTCCTCGCCCGATTCGGCCAGCACCATGAACTCGTGGGAGAAGCTGCCGCCGATGGCGCCGGTGTCGGCCTCGACGGCGCGGAACTTCAGCCCGCAGCGCTCGAAAATGCGCCGGTAGGCCTGGTACATCTTTTCATAGGCCTTGTCGGCGCCGGCCTCGTCGAGATCGAAGGAATAGGCGTCCTTCATGATGAACTCGCGGCCGCGCATCAGCCCGAAGCGGGGCCGGATCTCGTCGCGGAACTTGGTCTGGATCTGGTAGAGGTTGAGCGGCAGCTGGCGGTAGGAGCGGATCTCCCGGCGCACGATGTCGGTCACCACCTCCTCGTGGGTGGGTCCGAGGCAGAAGCTGGCTTCCTTGCGGTCCTTCAGGCGCAGCAGCTCCTTGCCGTACTGCTCCCAGCGCCCCGATTCCTGCCAGAGCTCGCCCGGCACCACCATCGGCATGAGGATCTCGATGGCGCCGGCGCGGTTCATCTCCTCGCGCACGATGTTCTCCACCTTGCGCAGCGAGCGCAGGCCGAGGGGCAGGTAGCTGTAAATGCCGGCGGCAACCTTGCGGATCATCCCGGTGCGCAGCATGAGCTGATGACTGGTCACCTCCGCATCGGCGGGGGTCTCCTTGAGCGTGTTGAGCATATATTGGGTATAGCGCATGAAAAACCTCGATAGCCAGACTGGGTTCAACCGGACGCGGCAGGTCCGCGACAATCGGACAGAAGCCTGCAAGAGCCCGGAGCTCGGAGCATTTCCGCAGAGAAACTAGCCTATTTCCCCAGCAATTGCAAGGAATCTCGTCCTCTTGCCCTCCCCGGGGAGGAGAAGGGTCGCGCCGATGGACATGCCACCGTCAATGGTATATATAACAGTGGCGGATCTCTACTTCACGAGGAGCAAACATGGAAGAGCAGCTGACCCTGGCCAACTTCTGCCAGCTGGTTGCGGCGGGCGCCCCGCTGCTGTACCTGAGCACCCCCAACGAAGGGCGAACCGCGGCCCTGGTGCACCGCGCCGCCACCGGCGTCATCAAGGGCCTGGGCGAGCCGCTGAGCTGGAGCTGCAGCGGCGGCTTTGCCGGCCACCCCGGCACCGACGAGCCCGAGGCGGCCCTGCGCTGGGCCATCGGCCAGGGCCCCCGGGGCATTTTCGTCTTCAGGGACTTTCACTGGTTCTGGCAGGACAACCCCTTCATCCAGCGCCTGCTCCTCGATTTTGCCGCCTCCCGCAAGCAGCCCGGCAAGACCCTGGTCTTTCTCGGCCGCGAGCCGCGGATACCGGCGGAACTGCAGGACCAGTTCCTGCTGCTCGACCACGGGCTGCCCGACCGGGCCGAGATCCTCGCCTGGCTGGAGGCCAGCCGCGGCAAGGAACTCGGCCACGACGCCATCCTCGCCGAACCCGAGGCCCTGGCGCGCCTGACCCTGGCCGCCCAGGGCCTCGATCTGCCCGATCTCGAACGGGCGCTGCGGCTGGCCCGGGTCACCCGGGGGGCCGGGCTCGAGACCGTGGTCGCCGCCCTCTACCGCGACAAAAAACAGAAGCTGCGCAAGACCGGCATCATGGAGTTTGTCGACAACGACGTGCGCCCCGAGCAGGTCGGGGGGATGGACAACCTCAAGGACTGGATGGCCAAGCGCGAGAAGGCCTTCGGCGCCGCCGCCCTGGCCGAGGGCAAAAACCTCCCCAAGGGCGTACTGATGATGGGGGTGAGCGGCTGCGGCAAGAGCCTGTTCGTCAAGGCCATCGCCGCGCGCTGGAAGCTGCCCCTGGTGCGCCTCGATATGGCCACGGTCTACTCGGGGGCCTTCGGTTCTCCCGAAACCAGCCTGCGCCGGGCCACCCGCACCGCCGAGGCGCTTGCGCCCTGCGTGCTGTGGATCGACGAGATCGAAGCCGGCATCTCCAGCCAGGGGTTCAAGGCCGAAGGGGGCGCCGCCTCGCGGGTGCTCGGCTATTTTCTGACCTGGATGCAGGAAAAACGGCGCCCGGTGTTCGTCGCTGCCACCGCCAACGCCATCGAGATGCTCCCCGCCGAGGTCCTGCGCAAGGGGCGCTTCGACGAGATCTTCTACGTGGCGCTGCCCGAGGTGGCAGAACGCGAGGCGATCTTCCGCATCCACCTGCAGAAACGGAACTTCGACCCCGGCAGCTTCAACCCGGCCATGCTTGCCCACTCGGCCAAGGGCTTCTCCGGAGCAGAGATCGAGCAGGCGGTTGCCAGCGCCTGCTTCGAAGCCACCGCCCAGGGGCGGGAGATGACCCAGCAGGACATTCTCGAAGCCATCAGCCGCACCGTCCCCCTGTCGGTGACCATGGCCGAACAACTAAAGAAGATCGAGGCCTGGGCCTTCAAACGGGCCGTCCCCGCCGGCCGCGCGGGTGCCAAATAGCCTGCGGCACCCCTGCGCCAGGCTTGCTTTGGCCGCGCCACCCCCTAAACTTGAAACAGGAACCGGCTTCCCCCTCCTTCACCCCCCTGAAGTAGGAGACCATGTTTTGGGCGACCAGGGCAAAATCCGCGAAGTCCCCTTTGCCGAACGGGCCGCGGTGCGCAGCGAAGTGCGCCAGGAGATCGAGGCCGTGCGCTGGCTACTCGAAGCGATGCGCGAACGGCTGCCTGCGCAGAGCGCCACGGCCAAGGCCATAGAGCGACGCGCCCCCTGGCGGGAGATCCTGCAGTTCGCCCGCTGGGAAGAATGCTTCGAGGTCGCCGGCCTGCTCGAGGACGCCATCGCCACGCTCGAGGACGATATCCCCCCCGAGGTCCTGGGCTGACCCTCCCCCTCCGCCAATCCCGCACCCTCCCGCTGAAATCTCCGGGCTCGTCGTTTTGGGTGGCATCCTGGCCGTCCGGGGAGTACATTGGCAGAACCCATTCCCCGCGACAGGAGTTCCCGATGTTCTTGGCAAACACTCTCCACGGCAGCTACGAGGCCATGGTCCTGGTCAAACTGCTCCTTTCCGCCCTGGCCGGTGGCATCATCGGCGTCGAGCGGGAAAAACACGGCCGCCCCGCCGGCCTGCGCACCCACCTTCTGGTGGCCGTGGCGGCCTGCCTGATGATGGTGGTCTCCGAAGCCTTCTATCTCAAGTACGGGGACCTGGCCGGCACCGGGGTGGTGCGCCTCGACCCATCGCGGGCCGCGGCGCAGATCATCTCGGGCATCGGCTTTCTCGGCGCCGGGGTGATCCTCAAGGAAGGGGTCAATATCCGCGGGCTGACCACCGCCGCCTCGCTGTGGATGGCCGCCGGCCTCGGCATGGCCTTCGGCATGGGGCTGGTCGCACCTGCGGCCATGGCCGCCGCGGTGGCCCTGGCCAGCCTGATCTGGCTGAAAAAACTCGAACCGGTCATCCAAAAAGACCGCTACCTGTTTCTGACGGTGATCGCCGAAAACCGCGGCGGAATCTACGAAGAGCTGGAGGGCCTGCTTACCGAGAGGAACCTGCGTTTGAACAATATCGAATCCAGCCTCGATCTTGCCAAATGCGAGGTCTGCTACGAGTTCATCATCACCAATCACCATCGCCGCATCGGTCGCGAGCTGACCCAGGCCATTTCCACCCTGGCCGGGGTCCGGCGGATAAACTTCAAATAGGTCTTCGCCTCAGGAAAACGAGACAGGGTTTCATTTTTCGCGACTTTCACGGCCATTAATTTTTTTCCACCCCCCTCCCCCCGCGCTCCTCAACCCGGAAAAGCCCTGACGCCACAGCAAAAACACAAACGTTATTCTATGAAAAATAGAGCATTGACACTTGCCTGTCGTTGGTCTTACCATTTAGCGTAAACCACAAGACAAAACCCTCGATGCGAGCATCGGGGTCTCTCTTTTCCTTTGGCGGGCGCCACATGATCGGCTTCATCCTGAAAAGATGCACCTTGCAGCAGATGGCATTCCTGCTGCGCAGCTCCCGCCCGGCCAGGGAACAGGACCGTCCGCAAACCGCAAAAAAGGTCAGACCAATCTCCCTGCAGTTCTCCTCCCGGGCTCGCAAGAAACTGGGATGGGCTCAATTCGTCTGCCGGCGGGCCCATTAATCAGCAACACCTCCGCCCTCGCCAGCCCCCCCCCGCTGCAAATCCGCCACCCTTAGAATTTATGAAACCCGACCATGCAGCCCTGCTGCATCGGCACGATTTTGCTGCTAAGCTTAGGAAAATTGCGGCAGCAATCTCGATTGCCCGATGAGGAATGTGCATGGGAGCCTTACTGTTTGACCTGGACGGGGTGATCTATCAGGCGGGAAAGCCGATCGAAGGGGCCCGGCAGACCATTGCCTGGGTCCGGAAAAAAGGGATCGCCCACCTTTTTCTGACCAATACCAGCTCACGCCCCCGCAGCGCGCTGGTCGAGAGGCTGGCGCGGATGGGGATCGAGGCGGATGAATCGCAGATCCTGACCCCGTCGGTGGTGGCCGCCGACTGGCTGCGCCGCCGCCATGCGGGCCCGGTAGCCCTGTTCGTCCCCGAGGCGACCCAGGCCGAGTTCACCGGGTTGCCGCTTCTCGACCCCGGGGATGAGAGCGGGGCGGCGGCAGTGGTTGTCGGCTTTCTGGGGGAACAGTGGGATTTCGCCCGCCTCAACCGCGCCTTCCGCCTGCTGATGGAGGAGCCCCGACCGCAGCTCATCGCCCTGGGGATGAGCCGCTACTGGCGCGCATCCCGGGGCCTGTCCCTGGATGTCGCTCCCTTCGTGGTGGCCCTGGAGCATGCCGCCGGGGTCCAGGCCAGGGTCTTGGGCAAACCCGCCCCCGAGTTCTTCCGGGCTGCGCTGGAGACCCTCGGGACGCCTGCGGAGCAGACCTTCATGGTCGGCGATGATATTCGCGGAGATATCGAGGGGGCCCAGCGGGCGGGGCTGCAAGGATTGTTGGTGCGGACGGGAAAGTTCCGGCCGACGGACCTGGGGTTGGAGGTTTGTCCCGAGGGGGTTCTGGACTCGGTGGCCGATCTTCCCGCCTGGTGGGAAAGCCGCCGGGGAAGCTGAGGGGCTGACGGGACGTTTGGGGGGGGGGTTACTGGCCCTGGGGCCTGGCCACGATGTCGAAGGTGACGTTAAGTTTGTTCTCGACCTTGACCAACCCGCCGAACAGGGTGACGGGTTCGATGTCGAAAGGCTTCTGGCGCAGGGGGAATTCGCCGCTGGCCCGCAGCAAGCCGTCTTCCACGGTCACCCGCCCGTCGATGGCGATCCGGTGGGTCACCCCGTGCAGTTCGAGATCCCCCCACAGCCGCACATCGTAGTTGCCGTCCTCCCCCGCCAGGCGCTCGATCTTGGTGCTGCGAAAGCGGATCGCCGGGAAGCGGCCGGTCTCGAGCACATTCTGGCGCATCTGCACTTCGATTTTCTGCCGATCCTCTTCGTTGATCCGGTCGATAACCGTCAACGACTCGCTGGCCACGGTCATCTCCAGGCGCAGCGGATCGAACCCTTCGGGGCCCATTTCGACCTTGCCGATAAAATCCCGCACCGCAATGGTGTGGTCATGCCCGAACATCCCCAGAGCCCCCCCGGTGAAGGCGCGCACGGTAAAGCGGCTCTGCACCGGGTCGAACTGGTAGATGGCCTTTTCCGTGGGGTCGGCAGACTCCGCCGCCAGCGCCGGAAGGCAGAGCCAATGCAGGGCGAAAATCATCGCGGCGGCAAGGCGGATGCGAACCCCAGTCATCCAGAAACCGTGGCGCATACTTGGCTATTCTCCCTCGAGGCCGGCCAGCTGCCGGGCCTCCTCGACCAGGGCATCGGCAAGCTGCTCCTGGGGGACCTTGCGCACCACCTCCCCCTTGCGGAACAGCAGCCCCTGCCCCCTGCCGCCGGCGATACCGACATCGGCCTCACGAGCTTCCCCGGGGCCGTTGACCACACACCCCATGACCGCCACAGTGATCTTCTTTGGCAGATCATGGAGACGTCGTTCCACCTCCTCCGCCACCTCGATCAAGTTGATCTGGCAGCGGCCGCAGGTGGGACAGCTCACGAACACCGGGCCGCGCTCACGCAGCCCGAGACTTTTCAAAATCTCCCATCCGACCCGCACCTCTTCGACCGGGTCCCCGGTCAGCGACACCCGCAAAGTGTCGCCGATCCCCTCGTAGAGCAGGGTGCCCAGGCCAACCGCGCTTTTTATGGTGCCGCTCCAGGTGGTGCCGGCCTCGGTGATGCCGATGTGCAGCGGGTAGTCGACCTTGGCCGCGAGCAGTCGATAGGCTTCGACGGTGCGGCGGATGTCCGAGGCCTTGAGGCTGACCTTGATCTCCGGATAGCCGAGGTCCTCGAGAAGGCGGATGTGGCCGAGGGCGCTCTCGACCATCGCCTCGGCAGTCGGGTGGCCGTACTTTTCAAGCAGCTCTTTTTCCAGGGAGCCGCCGTTGACCCCGATGCGGATCGGCACCCGGCGCTCGGCACAGGCCTTGACCACCTCTTCGACTTTCCAGCGCTCGCCGATATTGCCCGGGTTGAGCCGCAGACCGTCCACCCCGCTCTGCAGCGAGCCGAGGGCCAGCCGATAGTCGAAATGGATATCGGCGATCACCGGCATGGGGCTCTGGGGACAGATCTTCGCCAGCGCCCGGGCCGCCTCCTGGTCAGGCACGGCGCAGCGCACGATCTCGCAGCCGGCCTCGGCCAGCCGCCCGATCTGTGCCAGGGTGGCGGCCGCGTCCCGGGTGTCCGTGTTGCACATGGACTGGACGGAGACCGGTGCGTCCCCCCCGACCCTCACCTTGCCAACGGTTATCTGGCGCGTCGCTCTGGACATGAATCGGCCTTCGGTGGAAAAAACTGAAGAAAACGATACTGAAAACCGCCTGAGTGTAGCGGCCGTCCGACCGCCAAGTCAAGCAGCGAAGTCATTGACAGGGTGTTGCCGAGGGTTTAAGGTGCAGCAACGCTTTACCAACACGGCAATCAGGGTACACATATACCATGGAAAAAAAGCAGAACAACGCCAGAAAAAGCTCCCGCCGGCCCCCGGCGCCGGTGCTGGAAATCGACATCGAGCACCTCGATGAACAGGGGATCGGTACCGGCCGCAGCGGCGGCAAGCAGGTGCTGGTCGCCGGGGCCCTGGCCGGGGAAAAGGTCGCCGTAAGCATCGAGCACGAAGGCCAGCGGCGCATCATCGGCCGCCTGCGCCGAGTGCTCCAGCCCAGCCCCGAACGCCGCCCCTCGCCCTGCGCCCATGCCAACGCCTGCCTCGGCTGCTCGCTTATTCATTTGCAGCAGCCGGCCCAGAGCGCCTTCAAACAGCGGCAGGTCGGCGAGGCCCTGGCCGCCTATCCGAGTCTGCGCCAGACCAGGGTGAACCCGCTCTGGGAGGCCCCGCAGCCCCTCGGCTACCGCACCAGCGCCAAACTGGCTTTCGGCAAGCAGCGCGGCGCCGTGCGCGTCGGACTCTACCGGCGCGGCAGTCACGACGTGGTCGACATCGCCGACTGCCCGCTGCACCACCCGCTGATCAACCGCATCGCCCAGACGGTGCGCGAGGAGGTGCAACGGCAGAACGTCTACGTCTACGACCCGATCCGCCTGCGCGGGCTGCTGCGCTACCTGCTGGTAAGGGTCAGCCCGGGGGCGAACAAGGCCATGGTCACCTTCGTCACCACCGAGCGCAACTTTCGCGAGGTCACCCATCTGGCCAAGTGGCTCAAGAAAAAGGTGCCCGAGGTGATTTCCGTGCAGCAGAACGTCAACCCCTCCTCCGGCAACGTCATCTTCGGCCGCGAGACGCTGCGGGTACTCGGCGCGCCGGACCTGATCGACGCCGTCGGCGAGGTGCGCCTGCGTATCTCGCCGACCTCCTTCTTCCAGGTCAACCACGACCAGGCGGCGCGCATCTACGCGCTGGTGCGCCAGTGGGCCCGCCTGAGCCCGAAGGATACCGCCGTCGATCTGTACTGCGGCATCGGCGGGATTGCCCTCAACCTGGCCCGCGACTGCGCGCGGGTGATCGGCATCGAGGCCGTGGAGGAGGCGGTGCGCAACGCCAGGGAAAATGCCCGCATGAACCAGCTGCCGAACTGCCAGTTTCGGGCCGGCGACGCCGCCGACCTGGTGCAAGATCTCAGCCTCGAGGTTGAACCCGGCGCCGTGGCCGTGGTCAACCCGCCGCGCAGCGGTTGCGAACGCGAGGTGCTCGAAGCCCTCGCCGGCCTTCAGCCGAGGGCCCTGATCTACGTCTCCTGCAATCCCGGGACCCTGGCCCGCGACCTGGACATCTTCGCCCAACTCGGCTACCGCACCGAGGAGGTTCAGCCGGTCGACATGTTTCCCCAGACCCCGCACGTCGAGTCGGTGGCCCGCCTGGTGCAGGCCCCGCGCGAGACAAAAAAGCCCACCCACCCGCGCGGGAAACAGGGGTGATGCTGCCGACCCTCAGCGCCCTGCTGCTGTTTCTGGCCGCGCTGCTGCACTCCTTCAGCTTCATGTGCCGCAAGCTTCCCGCCGGGCGCCGCCCACGGCTCTACCCCGGCTCGGGCGGCGCCCGGGTTCTGCTCGACCTGACCTGGCTGCTGCTGTTTTTGACCGGAGCCTGGCTTGCCTTGCAGATTTCTACGACCCTGGGCATCCTGGCGGCGGTCGTCTACTTCGTGGTGCTCCCCTTCGTCTTCCAACCGCCCATGGCCCGCATGATGGGCTTTGCCTCCCTGCGTGCCTACCTGGAAACGGTGGACCGCGGCCAATAGCTAGTTTTCATCCGGAAACGGCCCTTTTCCGCAAACCCTGCGTCAATCTGCGGCCTTGCTTGTGCGGCGTACCGATGTACGCCTCCGCTCAAGCCCTTGATTTCCTTGGCCTTGCGAAAAATTCCTCGTTTCCGATATGAAAACTACGTCGTTGCCGTCCGAAGTTTCCGGACGGCCACTAGTCTATTGGCCGCCCTCCAGCTCGGTCAGCCGCTGCTGTGCTTTTTCGGCATAAGGCGAGCCGGGGTGTTTGTCGAGAATCTGCCGGTAAAGGGCAGCGGCGTGGTCGGGGTTGTACTGACGCTCCTCGAGTTGCGCCGTCTCGTAGAGATCCTTGGCTTTGTCGCCGCAGCCGGCCAGGGCAAGCCCCAGGCACAGCGCGCTCAGCAGGGGGCGCCAACCTCTCCAGCGCGATTTCCGCATAGCAAAATCCTCCCAGCGTGTATGGCTGAATATTCGCACCATTCTACCAGCTTCGCCGCCCACCGCCAGCCCTCGGCGCAGGACCGCCCCCAATGCCCCTTGTCAATGCGGGGATAATCCTCTATAGTCGGGCCAGTTCCACGAATTTTCCCGAAGAAGGCCAAACCATGACCACCCTGGATTGCCGGGCGCACAAGTGCCCCCACCCCGTCGTCGAAACCCGCAAGCTGCTCCTCGCTTCCCCCGGCACCCCCCTGACCGTGCTGGTCGGGGACGAAACGGCCCGCGAAAACGTCAGCCGCCTGGCCCGCAGCCAGGGCTACCAGGTTGAGGCAACCCCCAGCGAGGGAGGCTTCACTCTGCAGCTGAGCCCGGGCACTGCCCCCGCCTCCACAGTCGCGGATGCACCGGCTGCGGGGAAGACCGTCGCCTTCATTACCGCCGACACCCTGGGCGACGGCAACGAGGAGCTCGGCCGGATCCTGATGAAGAACTTCATCTTCACCCTCGCCGAACTCGACGCCCCACCCGACACCCTGCTGTTCGCCAATGCCGGGGTCAAGCTCACCACCGAGGGCTCCGAAGTCCTCGAAGCTCTGGAAAAAATTGCCTGCATGGGCAGCGACATCGCCTCCTGCGGCTTGTGCCTGGAATTCTATCAGCTCAAGGACAAGCTCGCCGCGGGCCGCGCCACCAACATGCTGGATATCGTCGAAACCCTGCAGAAGGCCGGGCGGGTCATCCGCCCCTGATCGATTTGCCCCATCCGCCCGGGCGCCCGTTGTTCTGTATTCCTGTAATTTCCATGGAGGCCACCATGCACCGCATCACCTTCGCCCTGCTCCCGCTGCTGCTGTTTCTGCTCAGCACCCCCACGGCCCGCGCCGCCACCACCGACTACCTCGGGGGGCAGGTGAGCGCCGTGTTCCTGGAAGATTCCGGCAACAGCTACGACAAGCTCAACCTGCGCCTCGACAGCGAATACGACACCGGCCTCGGCCTGGCGGCGATTTTCGGCAAGAAATACGACAACGGCTTCCGGGTCGAGGGTGAGCTGGGCTACCGCACCAATGATGTCAGCGAAATCAAAGATGCTACGCAGAGCTACGCCTTTGATGGTGACATTTCGGTTTTCAGCTTCTTGTTCAACACCTTTTTTGATATCCGCAATCCCTCACCGGTAACCCCCTATTTCGGCGGCGGCGCCGGCATCGCCCTGGTTCTGCTCGACGTCAACCTCGCCGCCTTCTCTATCGACGACGACACCACGGTCTTCGCCTACCAGCTCGGTGCCGGTGTCGGCGTGGACATCACCCCCCAGTTCACCCTGGATCTCGGCTACCGCTACTTCGCCACCGGCGACCCGCGCATCGAAGATGAGGATGGTGCCAAGTTCAAGACCGAGTACGACAGCCACAACCTCATGGCCGGCTTCCGGGTGGCTTTCTAAATCCCTGAACAGGCTTGCCTGTCCAACCTAATCGTGGTATCAAAAGGAAGCTTATTTGGGAGCAGATAGTAGTCTGGTGACGCTCCCGGTCTTCAAAACCGGTGGGGGGCGTATCCCGTCCCCGGTGGGTTCGATTCCCATCTGCTCCCGCCAAATCAAAAAGGTCCGGCCCGCTAGGGTCGGGCCTTTTTCACTGCCATGGGAATCGAAACGCAGCGAGCGACGTGGGCAATTCCCCACGGCCCGCGCCTTAAAGCGCGAAAGGCCTGCCCGGGCTGGGCAGACCTTTCGTGTTAATCCGTTGCGTCGACGCGTCCTTACTGAACCCGTTCGGGTATCTGGCCCGCCTCATCGCTGATGATTACTTCCACCCTCCGGTTCTGCTGCCGCCCGGCCACCGATTCATTGTTGGCGATGGGGTAGGATTCTCCGAAGCCTCGGGCCTGGATGCGCTCCAGGCTGATCCCTTCATCCAGCAGCGCGTATTTTACCGCCTCGGCACGCCGCTGGGAAAGCTGAAGATTGTAGTCTTCCGAACCGGTGCTGTCGGTAAACCCTTCGACCATCACCCTGCGCTCGGGATATTCCTTTAGAAAATCCGCCAGTTTTTCCACGGTGCGCAGTCCGCCCGGGTTGAGGACGGCCTTGTTGACGTCGAAAAGTATGTCCCCCAGGGTCAGGACCATTCCCCGTTGGGTCGGTTTGGCCTGCAGTTCGGAGAGTTCCGCTTCGAGCTGTCGGGCTCGCGCCTGGGCCTCTTCCATGGCGCGGGCCCGCTCCTCTGCCTGCCGTCGTGCCTCTTCGGCCCGCTGGATCGCACTTTGGGCCTCGGCTTCCCGGGCGCTGAGCAGGACTTGGGTGCGCGTGGAGGCGGCCTTTTCCACTACGGCCTCGGCCTTGTGCAGGTCGGAGACCTCCTGGGCGAGGGCGGTCCGCTGCCGGGCAAGATAGGCGTAATGATCGATCACTTCGTCTTCACCCCCGGCTACCCAGGCTGCCTCCGCCCTGATGAGAGCCTCTTTGGCCTCGGTGAGCGCCACCGGGGCATACTGATGGACTTCAGGATCGCTCTGGGTCGAGGAGTAGGCTGCCCGCGCTTGTTCCAAGGCCTGATTCTCGACCTTCTTGGCACAACCGAGCTGAAGGATCAGCACTCCAGCCAGGGCCCAATACCACCACTTAAGCATGATTGACTGTTTCATTGTCCTCTCCTGTGGTTGGCAAGATGCTCAAGGACTGCTCCTCCGTTCGATCTCCCGCTGCAGCGTTTCAATGCTCTGGTTCAGTTCCTGGGCGGCCTTCTCGGTTTTCACCCGGCGGGATCTGGCTTCGGCCAACCTGGCATCGACCTCGGCCTGTTCGGCCAGTCGCCGGGCCTTATCATAATCCTCTTTTTGCATGGCTGCTTCGGCCTGTTTGATTTTCTCCTCCGCAGAACGGAATTCCAACGGCGCGAATTGATGAGCGCCCGCACTCTCCGCGCCGACGATGGCCGCCTTGGTGACCCTGATCTGCTCATTGGGGGGAGGAGTACCAGCACAACCTGCCAGAGCCAAGCCACCGATTGTCAGCAGAGCGCTCAGATGATTTGTCCATTTCATCCCCGTTCTCCCTTCGTAATTTGGATTGGCTTTCTCCATCAGCATAAGCCAACTCTAATACATTGCCGACCCTTGTCAAACACCGCGCGATGAGAGGGCCAGTTTCTGAGATCAAAGGGGCGATTGATTTGATCTGAGTTTATAATGGTTGGCAGAACCCCCAATACAGGAGCATGCCATGACCAGAACCTACCAGGGAAGCTGTCACTGCGGCGCGGTCCACTTCGAGGCGGACATCGACCTCGGGCAGGGCACTTTCAAGTGCAACTGTTCGATCTGCATCAAGGGGAGAAACTGGCTCGCCATGGTCAAGCCCGAACAGTTCCGGCTGCAGTCGGGCGAAGCCGACCTTACCGATTACCAGTTCGGCCGAAAGGTCATCCACCACCTGTTCTGCCGCCGCTGTGGCATCCGCGCCTTCGGCTGGGCGGACGCCCCGGAGTTCGGCGGCAAGTCCTACGCCGTCAACCTGTTGTGCCTTGACGACCTCAACCCCGAGGAGTTGCTCGCCGCCCCCGTCAGCTATGTGGACGGACGGAATGATAACTGGCAGTCGCCACCGGCGGAGACAAGCCACCTATGATTCGACCTTCGGCCTGCCCGCCGAAAATATCTCCCGAAAGAGAGGCTCGTCAGCAGAATCTATGGGTGACCTCCTGTTCGGGAAGCTCACCAAGTGTATGATATAAGACAAATCTTAAGACTTCGAAGTTGCGAAAACCATAGGATTTTCGCCAGGTCACTTCGCTTTGTTGCTTAAACCCTCAACGGCCCCCAGGGCGATCTGCTCTTTTGCTCGAAACCAGTTGAGCAGCAGCGCCCGGTGAGAGCGCAACATCTTGGCAACCTGCTTCATCGGCTGGATGCGGGAGCGCATGGTACGCCGGCACCAGTCATCGAGGAACGTTCCGGCCCAAACCGCCCGTTGAAACTGCCAGAAATGCTGGAAATCCCACTTGAGCAGTTAGGCTTGGATCGTCTTGAGGTTGCAGGCCAGAAGCTCCTTGAGTTTGACGCACTGCCTCTAGCTCAGGCTCTTGGGGCGGTTGAGAATGCACCAGCGACTGCGGGTGAGAACCGGCTGCTCTCCCTTGGCCTTCAGTTCCCGGGTTTCCTGGGCACGAACCTTATCGAGAGCCTTGTTCCTCTGGCTTATGATATGAAACCGATTCAGGATGTGGAGGGATTGCCCGGCAACCTCAGCGACTACCCGTAGGTAGGGCTTCCACATGTCGCTGTAGATGAACCTGAGTTGGGCGGTTCGTGCTCTGCCGAACGCCTTGAAGAACTGCCGCAGCATCTTCTGGATCCGCTCCTTGCCAACATACAGCAACCGTCGGCAGCCGGCGTCGACCTGGTAAACGAGAGTGAGGTACTTATGCCCCTTCTTCCAGGCGATCTCGTCGATGCCGTTCGCGGTGACGCTCTCCAGATCGCGATGCGCCAAGCCCCAGGCGACGGCCATCTTGTCCGAACGGAAGACGTTGTCCCAGGTGATCTGGAAGGCTTCTCCGACCTCCTACCTGGACAGGCGCCGCCACAGCGGGCCAGGAACAAGGCATAGGTGGTGGCCAAATGGTTCTTGCCTTCGGCCCAGGGAACCGTCTCTACCTTCACGCCGCAGCGCGGGCAATCGACCCGGCGCATGGCATAGATGAAAAAGACGGCGATGCCCCACAGCGGAAGGAACTCAAAACGTCTGGCCGGCATCGTGTCGTAGCCGGGGGAGCTTCGCCCGCAACCCGAGCAGATCGGCCGGCTGCCGTCCCGGGGCCGAATATCGATATCAAGGACCGTGGATTTTCCCGGTTCCCGCCAGCGGGACGAACCGTAAGCAAAACCTCTATGCTTCTGGATTTGATTCAGGATCGATTTGACCAGCATCCCGGTTCCCTCCGCCTGGTTATGGGTTAGTCTTGGTCGACGTCCATAATGCGTGACATGGAATCGGGATGCGTTATTTTCAGCAACCGATTGGCTGCTCAGCCCCCTCACAGCGGGGGGAATTTACCCACAAATTCTGCGGAAGAGCCTCAAAAAAGAGAAAACACTATTGGGGGTCCGAGGCAATTTTGTGCGATATAGGCGGGGAAGGAGACTACTAAAACAGTGGGAACAAAATATTATGCACTTACGACAACACAATTTTTCCCATTTAGTTTGGCTTGGAGCATAGACTGGTCGGCGGATTCAATGAGCAGACTCGAAATCCGTTCATCTGGCTTCGGGCGGAAGGCTGCCACTCCTAGGCTGAGAGTAATTTTAATCAGATTCCCTCTGCAATCAAAAATATGCTCTTGCACAAGATTCCGGATACGTTCGGCAATTCTTGCAGCCTCCACGAGGTCCGTCTCAGGCAAAACGACGGCAAACTCCTCCCCTCCATAGCGAGCCAAAAGATCATATTCGCGAATAGCCCTTTTGGTAACCTGACATAGCTCTCTCAAGATGGCATCCCCAACTTGATGACCGTAGGAATCATTAAGAGGCTTAAAATTGTCAACATCCATTAGAATCAAGCTAATAAAGCAGCCCTGCCTGGCGGCTCTTTGAACTTCCTGCGAGAGAAACTCTTTAAAAAACCTATGGTTGTATGCCTTAGTTAACCCGTCCACATTTGCGAGGGCCTGGAGTTTGAGATTTTCATTCTCCAACACCCTGGCCTGTGCCAATGCCTGATTATATTCCTTTTCCAGTTCGTGAATTCTGGATAGATGCTTGGCATTGATCTGACCTAAACGAAGAAGAGACTTTTGAAGCAAGTCTTCATTAGACAACTTCGGCCTTCTACGGATGCCAAAAATTTCTGCCGTTTGCTCCACTTCATTCCCGATTTTTTTAAAAAAATCGTCTGGTTCAAAATTCTCAATTCCAAGTAATTCGCTCGTTAGTCCAACAAACCGATCTACAGTTGGTCTTGATGCCCTCGCAATCCATATTCCCGCAGCAAATTCCCCAAGAAAAACTAGATCAACCAACATTTTCACCCCAGGCTCCCCCCCCCGGAGAGACTCAGGTGACGTGTGATATCGCATGACCGTAGTCAAAAACCTTGGAAGATTCCATACTTCCCCGACCTCAGCGCCTAACTCGCCATGATCCTCCTTAGATAATCCGTCCCAAAACACGGCTTGTTGCCCACCAGAAAAGGATGAATCTAAAATGTCACACCCAACAGCCCTGGAAAACCTCTCCACTAGGAAGACCTCACCAATATTGGCCAATAAACCAGAAAGAAAAACCTTTTCCTGCTCAACGCCCTGAATCAATCTGGAAAGGGAAGCTGTCGCGACAGCAACGGCAAGAGAACGTTCCCAAAACCGGCGGTGAAAAGTGGAATTTCTCCCACACCATTGCTCCGTCGCCACCAGATAAAAGGATAAAACCAAACTTCGGACAGCTTCGGTCCCAAGGATCATTACCGCTTGCCTGACTGTGCCCACCCGTCTGGGAGAACCCCAAATTGGAGAGTTTGCAAATTGAAGCGTCTTGCTGGCAAGGGAAGGGTCACGGGAGATGGTAAATGCAATTTCCTCAATCCCAGATCCCGCATCGCCCGTTTGGGCTAAAATTTTCTGAGCCACTGCGGGCAAGAGGGGGAGTCTTTGCCGATTTGATTTTATTGCACCCATCATTCACCCGCAATAAATTATTATTATACGCTACGCTTTTAGTACACTTAAATTTTCACAGTCATACTGGTTGTTTTTCAAGTTACTTGGCTATTGTCTCAGGTATATGATCACAAAGAAATCTAACAATCTCTTCAGATATTTTTCCTTTATTGTTATATCTATATTCTATTTCTTTATAAAAAAGTGGAAACTTATTCGCAGAAACTCCTACGCATAATCGTTTAGCTACGTACCGCCAAAAATCATGCAATTCCTGGTGAAATTTAACCCTAGAAAATTCAATACTGTCAAAATTTTCATGATCAAACAAACCATAAAAAAAGATACTATGATAATTCTCAAAGGAACTGGAATAGATTAGGTTATTTCGTCTAATTAGTCTTAGGCCTAGACTTAAAACATCTTCAACAGTGAGACACGGTAGGTATTCTGAGATAATCTGATCACCATTTTTGATAGCCCCAAAAACAGGAGGAAACGTTTCTTTGGGGGCATTCTTCCATGATCCGATTCTGTGACTGGCAGCACTGGTTTCTATATTAGAGGCCCACTGCTGCCAATTATGAGAGTGCGATAAAATGGATAAACGAAGATGAGTAACAGCTTTATAGGCAGTATTATAGGATATCTTGAGAGATTTTGCAATTCCAAGGATGGAACATTCAGACTCAAAAAGCCCTATTATCTTAATCCACTGAAGGCAAGACAAGTTGCATTTATTGATCCACCTTCCAGTGAAATCGTGAAAGGTGTACCCACACCCTTTGCATCTGTATCTTTTATCTAAAAGTTTATATATCTTACGTTCGCTGCATCTTGGGCAAATACGTTTTTTGCTATTCCAACACTCCTTACTGAGAAGCCTTTTCGCTGCTGCTTCGGACTTAATTTTCTCAATCTGCCTACAGTCCATCCCCCCCCCTTTAACTTTATTTTTAAATGCTCATATTTTTTTATAACTCCTCTACATATTGTTCAATTAGGTTAAAGTGAAGTGGTCAACTATTTCCGGACAGTAAAATAGGATTTTTTTCCGCGACAGCAGGAGCACGCCCGCCATTTCTCTGATGGGGGCGGTACCAGTTGTAATAATCCATAAGATATCGGCCAATATCCTTTTGGGCCTCATCGAAAGATGTGTAACCGGCTGAAGGCATCCATTCACTTTTATAGCTGCGAAACACACGCTCCATCGGTGCGTTGTCCCAGCAGTTGCCCCGCCGGCTCATGCTCTGTTTTATCCGATAACGCCATAAGCGTTGGCGAAATGATTTGCTGGCATATTGACAGCCTTGATCTGAGTGAAACGTCACAGCCGTAGGCTGCCCGCGCAACTGGTAAGCATGGTCAAGTGCCGCAATAGTTAAATCGGCATCGACTTTTTCAGACAGACTCCAACCAACGACTCGGCGGCTGTACAGATCCAGGATCACGGCGAGATATATCCATCGCCCTTGTGCCCAGACATAAGTGATATCGCCACACCAGACCTGGTTTGGCTGCTGAACATCGAACTGTCGATCTAAGTGATTCGGTATGTCCGGCCTCTCAACTTTTGCCACTTTGTAGGCGGGTGGCCTGGGTTGTTTACTGACGAGATTAGCTTCTTTCATCAGCCGCCGAACTTTAAAGCGCCCGACAATTTCACCGTCTTGGCGTAGCTTGCTCATAATGCTTCGGCTGCCTGCGGACTGGCGACTTTTGTTGAATATTTCAGTAGCTTTAGCGCGCAACCGCAAACGCTCGACATCAATTTTTTTGCGGCGATCCCGATAGTCGTAATAGCTCGAACGGGGAATTTCCAATAATGAACACAGCTGCTGGACGTTTCCATGCTCCCTTAAGTGGTCGATCAGCGCGAAGATTTTAGATCGTCCGACATTAAGAGAGCGGTAGCCTTTTTTAGGATCGATTTCTCTCTTTCCAGTTTTCTGACTTGTTCCTCTAGCTCTTGGATTCGTTGTTGCTCGGGTGTCAACGCCTGTGCTTTCGGTGTCACTCCGCCATATTCGCCCTGAAGCTGTTTAACCCAGCGGCTCATGGCCGTTGACCCGACACCTGTCGCACGACAGGCTTCGGCTATTGAATAGCCCTGATCCACAACAAGTCCGGCGGCTTCGCGTTTGAACTCTTTGGTAAAGGTCCGTCTTCCCATAACTCTGAACACTCCTTGAAGGTGGCTCAATATACCACCTTAGTTGGTGTCCGGGGTTAGTAGACCACTTCAAAGCCAAACAGACAAACTTTAAAAAGCGACATTAAATGGAGCTAAGCCCGGATGGCAAGCATACCCTTTATATAGTCATTTTATAAAGTATATTTCCCGCAGGAAGGGGGGACACCGCCTTCCTGCAACTACTGGCAATGGTGAAACTTTGACTAGACTTATATGAACTTTTTAAAAATTTGTCAAACCTAAGATTTAAAATAATTCCATATCTCACTCACCATCTGGCACAAATTTAATTGATATCCATGTCGCATTGCTACCTAAACTTCGCAATTCAAATCTGGCTCCCCAGCAATAACTGAAGATCCACCACCACCACCTAAGTGACTGTTTTTTCGTTCTTTTCATGGATACTGAAAACAACATTTCCCCGACCAACAAGGCATCTTCCTTGCCAACCGTATCCAGCATCGATATCCCACCTTTATACTGCTGCAAATACTATTTCGCATACCCCACCGCACCACACCGCTAATTAGCAATTCCCCATGTTAAATTCCTTGTCCAAATTGTCTCTATCCTTTTTTTGGAAAAAATTTAATCTTTTCGACATGTAATTTCTCATCACATTCCGAGTACTTAATAAGGGTTTTTGGTCATTTTTTATATATATATTTTTTGTTTTTTTCTACTGTTTTCGGTTCGTTGTTCCTTGTCAATCCATGAACATTACCCCGCTATTATTAAGCCGAAAGTTTGATTATTAAATCAATATGATGTAGCGTCCCCGTCAAGAAAAATGGTCTACAAACCTGCACTCTATTGGTCTTTTAATTTAGTCACAAATGACTTCATTTTCTTAGATAAGCAATTGGTATTAAATAGAGTTTTTTCTTTAGTCAGATTCCAGCTTTTAACTAATCCGCACCTGGCTTGATTCAAAAGTCCGCTAGCCCCAAAAGATAAATCCTAAACAAACTGCAGGATCAGAATTGAACCGCCTTTAGTTTTTTTAGCGAACAAAATTCCGGCATAACGGACAATTTTCTGGCCTGGAAATCAACTTTAGTCCTTTTCAATCTATTTTCACGGCATTTTTCCGAGGGGCCGCGTCAAGCGGACCTGCCACCCCCTCGGGACCGATGCGGAAAGGAGGGAGGCTCATATTTTCGCAAGCGGGCAGACCGGACCCAATAGGTCCGTATCATCAACCTGGTCGATTTCAAAGGGAGGTACAACGTGAAAAACATGAAGAGGCTTCTGCTCAGCGCCCTGCTGCTCACCCTGACCGCCGCGCCCTCGCTGGCCGGCACCGCGCCCGGCACCGGGGTCGTCGGCTCGCTGCATGACATGAACACCATTTCCGGGGCCACCGACGACCCGCAGGCACGCGTCTGCGCCTTCTGCCACACCCCGCACCATGCCATGGCCGACCCCACCGGCGAGCAGCAGCCGCTGTGGTCTCACCAGTACACCAGCTATATCAGCAACTGGACACCCTACGCCTCGCCCACTTTTCAAGGCGGAGATAATTGGATTGATCCGCTCATGGGCCCCAGCCGCCTGTGCATGAGTTGCCATGACGGCCTGGTCGCCGTCGACCAGCACTACGGCATGGCCGGCACCAAGACAGGGCTCGGCGGCGACGGCTGGGGCGGCCGCGACATCGGTCTGGCCGACGCGGGCGGCAACGCCGACTTCAGCAACGACCACCCGATCGGCTTCAGCTACAACGACGCCCAGACCAACGACATCGGCCAGGGCCTGTTCGCCGCCTCCGGCCGCCAGTTCCTCAGCAACACCAACAACGCGGCCCTCACTGTCGAGGACGTGCTGCTGTACGGCGACATCATGACCTGCGCCACCTGCCACGACGTTCACAACAAGGACAACGCCAACAACACCGCCGCTCCCGGCCGCAACTACTTCGTCTACGCGCCCCAGGACAACTCGGCCCTGTGCCTGACCTGCCACAACAAGGGCAACGGCGTCGACGAGTTCTAAGCGGATGCAAAAACCTTGGAGGCGGGGCGGCTTCGGCCGCCCCGCCGCAGGTTAAGCGGAGTAAATCTCGAAAAAAAGGAGTGAACGTATGTACAGGCAATTACTCACAGCACTGACCTTGCTTCTTGTGCTGCCGAGCTTTGCGCAGGCCTGGTTCGTAAACGCAAAGGCGGCAGTGTCCAGCCAGGGGGTCGTCAGCCCCTCGGGCAACAAATACTATGCGACGGGCGTCGACAGCGTCGAATACGACGTGGTGCCCAGCGCCGGCTTCGCGGTCAGCCGCGTCACCGTCGACGGCGCCAACGTCACCCCCAACGCCAACGGCAAGTACGTGGTGCCTTTCAACGGCAAGTCCTGGCGCTACCTGGTAGCTTACTTCGCCGGCGACACCATCGACATCACCGTCAGCCCCGGCCCCGGCGGCGCGATCCGCGAGGACACCTACGAGTCGCTGGTCAACATCCCGGCCGGCGCCACCCGCGCGCTGATCATCTCGCCCAACTACGGCTACCAGATCGACACCTATAGCGCCCCCGGCGCCGCCTCCGACGTCCTCAACGCCAACGGAACCCGCACCGTCACCTTCACCAACCTGCAGGCCGACCAGAGCGTCTCGGCCACCTTCAAGCTGGCCCCGGTGGTTTCGGCCAACGCCGGCTCCGACGTCAAGACCACCGGTGAAGGCGCCGCCTACGCCGCTACCCTCGACGGCGGGCTGAGCACCAGCAACCAGGGCGCGATGACCTATGCCTGGAGCGGCACCGGCCTTTCCTTCGGCACCCCCGCTGCGGCGCTGACCACCGTCTATGCCGACGCCCCCGGGCTTTACCTGGCCACCCTGACCGTCACCTCCGGCGGCACCGTCGCCACCGACACCGCCCAGGTCACCGTTCAGTCCCGGGTCAACTACGTGCAGGCCGAGTGCGCCGTCTGTCACACCGCCCGCAGCCCCGAGGCGCTGTCCTTCTACGACGCCTCCTCGCACAAGGCCTCGGCCCACGGCCCGGTCACCTGCAAGTCCTGCCATGACCCGGCCGGCACCAACGGTCACTACATCGCAAACCCCTACGGCGACAACGCCAGCGGCTGCGCCGTCTGCCACAAGTACTACGCGCCGGGCGCCCAGTATCCCGGCTCGCCCGAGGCCAACTACAGCATCTACGAGTCCGATATGGCCACCCTGCGCGAGCCCCACGGCGGCGGCACCGTCCTGGTGCAGGCCCAGTACCTCTCGGCCAACGCAGCCTGCGCAGACTGCCATGCCAACCATGACAACACCATCAACGCCGAATACGGTCACTCGGGCCACGGCGACGTCCTGGGCGAAGGCTGGATGCACTACGACTGGTCGGCCTCCAACCGCGCCTCCTGCCAGCGCTGCCACAGCACCACCGGCTTCATCAACAACGTGACCGGCTCCACCACCGCCGTCGCCCCGATGGAAGTGCTCTCCTGCAAGGGCTGCCACACCGAGCTCTCCACCGGCGCCCTGCGCGCCCCCGGCGCCTACACCGCCACCTACTCCAACGGTGCCACCCAGCAGTTCCCCGACGTGGGCGCCTCCAACCTGTGCGTGCGCTGCCACGGCGCCCGTGAAAGCGGCGACAGCATCAAGCTGAGCACCGCCAACTTTGGCAACACCGGCTTTATCAACTCGCACTACCTGGCGGCCGGCAGCATGATCTTCGCCGGTGGCGGCTACGAGTACGAAGGCCAGAACTACGACGTCGGTCTGCATCAGACCATCGGGACCGGCAACATGGCCGGCACCGACGGGCAGGGCCCCTGCGTGGTCTGCCACATGGGCACCGACACCGCCGACCACACCTGGGAAGTCGTGACCAAGGACGATGTGACCGGCGCAGTCACCGCCGTCAACAGCAACGCCTGCGCTCAGTGCCACGGCGCCATCCCCCCCGCCTCTCTCGATGCCGTCAAGGCCGACCTGCACGCCGCGCTGGATAATCTCAAAACCGCGCTGCAGGCCAAGGGAATCTACTTCTACCCCGCCCACCCCTACTTCTTCAAGGACGCCAACGGCGACGGCACCTTTGATCCGGCAACCGAGGCGACTTCCGCCAACGCTATCAAAGACTGGACCCTCGGCGGGACCATGGACGGCAAGGACGTGATGGGCGCCGCCTTCAACTACAACCTGCTCGAGCACGACCCGGGCGCCTACGCCCACAACAAGCAGTACGCGTTCATGCTCGTCGCCGACTCCATCGACTACTTGGCCGACGGCGTGATCGACCAGTACGCCCTGGTCGAGAACGATAATCTCTACCCGGCGGTGCCATCTTCGCCGCTCCCTGGCCATGCGGAGCCCTTCGCAAAAAAGTACGAATCTAACTACTGCGGCACCTGCCATACCGGCACCCTCAGTGAGTGGACTGTCAGCCGTCACGCCACCGGCGGGCCGAGCAGCGCCATTTATCGGGGCACCACCGACCCGGCTCCCAACGACTACGTCGATGCCAACGGCAACCGCATCGTACGAAGCTGCGCTTCCTGTCACGCGCCCAACCTCGAGGTGCGCGACGACTTTACCGGCGACCTCAACGACACCACAGTCAGCGTGCCCGGAGCCATCGGCTGCACCGGCTGCCACGGTGACGGCGTCAGCTACCAGGCCTCGGTGGAAGGCTGCGGAATTTGCCACTTCTACCCCGAGCATCACGGCATGCCAGCATCGCCGAACACCATCCCAGAGAAGGTGGCGGTTTCCAAGCACAACATCACCACCGAGGCCGGGCACACCTCCACCAACTGCCAGCGCTGCCACACCCTCGAGGGCTACCTGGGCTTCGCGGCAACCGGCCAGGACTTCGACATCAGCAGCAACGGCAGCTTCACCGGCGTCACCGCGATCAACAACGTCAGCTGCGCCGCCTGCCATGACCCGCACACCTCGGCGCTGCGCACCACCGGCGACTGGAACGTCGGGTCGACCCAGTACAACCTCTGCACCAGCTGCCACAACCTGACCAACGAAGCGGGCCAGGTCGTCGCCTCCGGCCTGCTGGTCAGCGACGTGCAGACCGCCAAGAAGCAGCAGCACTCCAAGGACTGGTATCGCAACATCGCCAGCACCCACTACGACCTGCCCACCACCGGCGTAACCGGTTCGTCCTCGACGGTCCAGGCGCTTGGCAACATCATCGAAGGCTACGTGGTGCGCAAAGACCGCGACTCGGCCTGCACCGACTGCCACGGCCACGAGCTGCGGACCAACACCGGCAGCGTCGCCGGTTCGGCGACTACCCCACCCAGCGGGTTCACCATCCACACCGACTGGGCCGGCTCGGCCCATGCCGGCGGCCTGCTGAGCAAGAAAGTCGCTACATTTGCAGCACAAGGCCACTCCCGCACCGACGCCAACGCCGCCGCCATCATGGCAGTCGGGGTTCTCGACGAAGCGCTGGGCAACGCCTGGGCTCACTACAACTGGGATGCCGGCAGCCGCGCCAGCTGCCAGCAGTGCCACACCGCGACGGGTGCCGCCAACTTCCTCGACGCGGCCGCTTCTCTGGCCGATGCGGACCCGGCCAACGACGTCACCTACAATTCGGCCAACAACGACTTCAGCCACCTTGCCGGCTGGAGCGCGGCCACGGGCTCTGACCAGAGCGAACTGCTCTACTGCTGGGGCTGCCACAGCAGCGTCGAAAGCGGCGCCCTGCGCCACACCGGCCCTATCACCCTCGGTTACAACGTCAACGGCGCCGCCAAACAGCTGACCGCTCCGGACGGCAACAGCGCGGCCTGCCTCTCGTGCCACAGCGGCCGCGGCAACGCCGAAGCCATTACCGGGGCCGCGACCCTGGCCAATCCCGCCGCTGCCGCAGTCTCCAGCCCGGGGACCAAGTCGCACTACCTGGCCGCCGGCCTGACCATCAACCAGGCGGCAGTTAACGCCGGCTACACCTTCGGCCGCCCGGCCGAGGACTATGCCGACCCGGTCTACTACGCTCACAACAGCCTCGGCTGCGCCGAGTGCCACATGAGCAGCGACCGCAGCCACAGCTTCAACGTGGTGAGCAAGGACGCCGCTGGCGCGATCCAGCAGATCACCTCCACCAAGTGCGTGGAATGCCATGACGGCGAACACGGCTTTGCTTTTGTGGCCGCCGACACCACGACCGCCCACGGAGATTTCACTGCCGTAGGGGCCGCCGCCGCCCTGGAAGAAGAGGCCGAAGGGTTCCATGACGCCCTCGAACTTCTCGGCGACGTGTTGGACGCTGCCGGAACAGTCCGTCAGTCCAATTACCCCTACTTCGGCGGCACTCCTGCCAACCAGGGACATTCAGGCGCCATGTACAACTACAGCTACCTGCACCACGAGCCGGGCGCCTACGCCCATAACCGTTACCTGGCCAAGCGCCTGATCTTCGACTCGCTCGACTGGATGGACAACCAGGTGCTGGACGGCTCGATCACCTTCGATCCGGCGGCCTATCCCCACGCCGCAACCTGGCTGGGCATGACTCGTCCGTAACTTCAAACCAAAAGGGCCGGCCGTTTTTAACCGGCCAAGAGAACGCAAAAGCCCCCGCCGATGGCGGGGGCTTTTGCGTTCTCTTGGCCGGGATTTTTTCAGCCCTGCCCCACAAACTCCTCGATCGTGCTGTAGAGAGCCACTACCCGAAACGGCTTGTCGAGATACCTGTCAACTACCTCGTCCTGGGGGTCTTTCCTGCAATCACTCCGCCAGGCATCGGCGAGGGCGATGATGGGAATCCTCGGTTCCAGGCCGGATTCCACTGAGCGGATCGCCTTGACCATCTCCCATCCCCGCCCACGGGGAATCTGCAGATCGGCCACCACCACGTCGAAACTCCCCTTTCGCCAAAGCCGCAGCGTCCGGTCACGGTCCTGGGCCGACACCACCGACCAGCCCCTATAGCGCAGAACCCTTTCCAGCATCTCCTGCATCGACCAGTCATCCGCGAGTACAAGAACTCTCAACACCCCCATGCCCCCCTCCCCCGCTAAATCAGTTTCTGATTACCAATACCTTCAAGATCCAGGCGTTTTTATTATTTTAATTAAAGGAAAAATTGTCAACATTTTAAATGCTTAATTTTAAATTCCAAAACTTGACTATTCAGATTCTGGGTTCGCCAAATTCCAAGCATCCTCACTGCTTAAGGTTTAATCACGGTTTCCTAGGAGGGACCTGCCAATCTTTGCAGAGGGCTGACAACGCTTAAAGATCCCATCAAAACCTTAATTTTACAGGCCATTTTCTAATCATACCCTGACTTTTTGTTAGCCCAAAGGATTGACCTTCTTTTCTCTCGAATGATAATTCTCCTAGTTGACATGAGGTAATACCAACGATTTACAGCACAAATCCAGGAGCAAATGCCCCATTGGCAATTCCCTCGACATTTATGTTTTTATTTTCTTAATTAGCCGAAAAGCTATTGCGATGGGAGGGATCAAGGCGTCCCGGCAAGAGTTTCCGGTGGCCTCGAACCGCAAACCGGGAATCCGCCGGCTTGACCCCGCCCCCACGTTTTCACCACCAACGCTGTCAACCTGATGAGGCAGCATTTTCCGAGGGGCCGCGTCAAGCGGACCTGCCACCCCCTCGGGACCGATGCGGAAAGGAGGGAGGCTCATATTTTCGCAAGCGGGCAGACCGGACCCAATAGGTCCGTATCATCAACCTGGTCGATTTCAAAGGGAGGTACAACGTGAAAAACATGAAGAGGCTTCTGCTCAGCGCCCTGCTGCTCACCCTGACCGCCGCGCCCTCGCTGGCCGGCACCGCGCCCGGCACCGGGGTCGTCGGCTCGCTGCATGACATGAACACCATTTCCGGGGCCACCGACGACCCGCAGGCACGCGTCTGCGCCTTCTGCCACACCCCGCACCATGCCATGGCCGACCCCACCGGCGAGCAGCAGCCGCTGTGGTCTCACCAGTACACCAGCTATATCAGCAACTGGACACCCTACGCCTCGCCCACTTTTCAAGGCGGAGATAATTGGATTGATCCGCTCATGGGCCCCAGCCGCCTGTGCATGAGTTGCCATGACGGCCTGGTCGCCGTCGACCAGCACTACGGCATGGCCGGCACCAAGACAGGGCTCGGCGGCGACGGCTGGGGCGGCCGCGACATCGGTCTGGCCGACGCGGGCGGCAACGCCGACTTCAGCAACGACCACCCGATCGGCTTCAGCTACAACGACGCCCAGACCAACGACATCGGCCAGGGCCTGTTCGCCGCCTCCGGCCGCCAGTTCCTCAGCAACACCAACAACGCGGCCCTCACTGTCGAGGACGTGCTGCTGTACGGCGACATCATGACCTGCGCCACCTGCCACGACGTTCACAACAAGGACAACGCCAACAACACCGCCGCTCCCGGCCGCAACTACTTCGTCTACGCGCCCCAGGACAACTCGGCCCTGTGCCTGACCTGCCACAACAAGGGCAACGGCGTCGACGAGTTCTAAGCGGATGCAAAAACCTTGGAGGCGGGGCGGCTTCGGCCGCCCCGCCGCAGGTTAAGCGGAGTAAATCTCGAAAAAAAGGAGTGAACGTATGTACAGGCAATTACTCACAGCACTGACCTTGCTTCTTGTGCTGCCGAGCTTTGCGCAGGCCTGGTTCGTAAACGCAAAGGCGGCAGTGTCCAGCCAGGGGGTCGTCAGCCCCTCGGGCAACAAATACTATGCGACGGGCGTCGACAGCGTCGAATACGACGTGGTGCCCAGCGCCGGCTTCGCGGTCAGCCGCGTCACCGTCGACGGCGCCAACGTCACCCCCAACGCCAACGGCAAGTACGTGGTGCCTTTCAACGGCAAGTCCTGGCGCTACCTGGTAGCTTACTTCGCCGGCGACACCATCGACATCACCGTCAGCCCCGGCCCCGGCGGCGCGATCCGCGAGGACACCTACGAGTCGCTGGTCAACATCCCGGCCGGCGCCACCCGCGCGCTGATCATCTCGCCCAACTACGGCTACCAGATCGACACCTATAGCGCCCCCGGCGCCGCCTCCGACGTCCTCAACGCCAACGGAACCCGCACCGTCACCTTCACCAACCTGCAGGCCGACCAGAGCGTCTCGGCCACCTTCAAGCTGGCCCCGGTGGTTTCGGCCAACGCCGGCTCCGACGTCAAGACCACCGGTGAAGGCGCCGCCTACGCCGCTACCCTCGACGGCGGGCTGAGCACCAGCAACCAGGGCGCGATGACCTATGCCTGGAGCGGCACCGGCCTTTCCTTCGGCACCCCCGCTGCGGCGCTGACCACCGTCTATGCCGACGCCCCCGGGCTTTACCTGGCCACCCTGACCGTCACCTCCGGCGGCACCGTCGCCACCGACACCGCCCAGGTCACCGTTCAGTCCCGGGTCAACTACGTGCAGGCCGAGTGCGCCGTCTGTCACACCGCCCGCAGCCCCGAGGCGCTGTCCTTCTACGACGCCTCCTCGCACAAGGCCTCGGCCCACGGCCCGGTCACCTGCAAGTCCTGCCATGACCCGGCCGGCACCAACGGTCACTACATCGCAAACCCCTACGGCGACAACGCCAGCGGCTGCGCCGTCTGCCACAAGTACTACGCGCCGGGCGCCCAGTATCCCGGCTCGCCCGAGGCCAACTACAGCATCTACGAGTCCGATATGGCCACCCTGCGCGAGCCCCACGGCGGCGGCACCGTCCTGGTGCAGGCCCAGTACCTCTCGGCCAACGCAGCCTGCGCAGACTGCCATGCCAACCATGACAACACCATCAACGCCGAATACGGTCACTCGGGCCACGGCGACGTCCTGGGCGAAGGCTGGATGCACTACGACTGGTCGGCCTCCAACCGCGCCTCCTGCCAGCGCTGCCACAGCACCACCGGCTTCATCAACAACGTGACCGGCTCCACCACCGCCGTCGCCCCGATGGAAGTGCTCTCCTGCAAGGGCTGCCACACCGAGCTCTCCACCGGCGCCCTGCGCGCCCCCGGCGCCTACACCGCCACCTACTCCAACGGTGCCACCCAGCAGTTCCCCGACGTGGGCGCCTCCAACCTGTGCGTGCGCTGCCACGGCGCCCGTGAAAGCGGCGACAGCATCAAGCTGAGCACCGCCAACTTTGGCAACACCGGCTTTATCAACTCGCACTACCTGGCGGCCGGCAGCATGATCTTCGCCGGTGGCGGCTACGAGTACGAAGGCCAGAACTACGACGTCGGCTACCACCGCAGCGTGGGCATGAGCGATGCCTACGGCACCGGCATCGGCGGCCCCTGCGTGGCCTGTCACATGGGCACCGACATCGCCGACCACACCTGGGAAGTCGTGACCAAGGACGATGTGACCGGCGCAGTCACCGCCGTCAACAGCAACGCCTGCGCTCAGTGCCACGGCGGCCTGACTCCTGCCATTCTGCAGGATTCGGCTGACGATTTCCACACCGCCCTCGCTGCTCTAAAAACCGCCCTTGAGGCCAAGGGGATCTACTTCTATCCCGCCCATCCCTATTTCTATACGGCTCCTTACGTTGTCGACGGAACCAACACTGCATTCCGCAACTGGGATGGGGTATACCCAGGAATGGGCAAGGACGTAATGGGCGCGGCCTTCAACTACAACCTGCTCGACCATGATCCGGGCGCCTATGCCCACAACCGAGGGTATGCCCTGAAGCTTGTGGCCGACTCCATCGACTTTTTGGCCGACGGCGTCGTGGACGGCAACGGCATCCCGGCGGTCGTGACCGCTACCATCATTGCCGAGGCACTGCCCGGCACCACCCACACCGGCACCGCACTGGCGCAGGGTGGCAACAACTGCACCGGCTGCCATCAGGCTGTTACCGACGTTTTCACCACCAGCCTGCACATGACCCGGCTGGGTAAAGAGACTTTCTACAACCACAGCATCAACGACCCCACTGCAGATCCACAGAACCTGCAGATGGGTTTCGGCAACTTCGTCGATGTCCCCTACAGCAATCTGCCCTGCGTCGATTGCCACAATGCCGCCATGTGGACTGACCCCGTCACGGGTCAGGACACCTGGCCCGGCGACCCGGTCTGCACCGACTGCCACGACAAGGCCGATCCGGCCCAGGTGGCTGACGCCAACTGCAAGGGCTGCCATGCCCGACTTGGAGCAGAGGCATCCATCGGCCTGACCGACGTACACAGCGCTATGAGCTGCAAGGCCTGCCACCCGCAGAGCGATGTGCACGGCTCCGGCAGCACCCCGCTCACCATGTTCGATGACGCGATTTCGGCCAAGTGCGAAAACTGCCACAGTCCCGCAGGACTCAGCACCACCCCCGAACACAACATGCACAAGGATGACATTCACTGCTCGACCTGCCATATGCAGTCGGTGGTAACCTGCTATAATTGCCACTTCGACAACGAGGGCATCGACGACGGCAGCGTGACCCACGCCAAGTTCGCCAGCGCCAAATTCGGTGGTCCTCCCGCCTCCGGCAAATCCTGGCGGTTCCTGGTCAACCGGGTAATGTCCGACGGCTCGACTAAGGTCTACCCCGGCAGCATGCAGTCGCTAGTGGCGGACGTGACCGCTAAGGGCGACGGCCTTGACGACGGCCTGGGCGCCACCTTCGTGGCCATCGCCCCCTACTACAGCCACGCCATCACCCGCGTAGACGCGCTGCGCTGCGCCTCATGCCACGGCACCCAGAAGGCCATTGACCTCTACAACGGCACCGCGGTGGACGTCGTCAAATGGACCGCAGCCCCTGGCGAAGCGATAGCGCCCACAGCAATGGGTACCACATGGCAGGGGCCCCAGGGGGTAATCCCCGTGCCCGAAAACCCCTACCTGCTGAACTTCGACTTCGTCGACGTAACCAACCCGGCCGCCCCTTACAATTCAGCGACCGGCAACATCGGCAGCCCGCGGGTGCTGTTCAAGAACGGTGCGGACACGATCCACATGCCGAATGCCTGGGTCACCCCGATGACTCCGCTGCAGATGCAGAAACTGGCAACTCCGCACTAACCGCGCGGAACAACCACCTCAGGCGGTGCGCAAGCACCGCCTGAGCCAGTCGTCTTCTCGCCCCCGCCCCTTCGGCTGGGGCTTTTTTTCTCCCAAATTCCGATTATCCCCCCCGAAAAAGTTCACGCCCCGACACATCAAATTATTGTTCTTTAATTTTGCTTTGATAATGTCCTATTAGGCATGCCCTCTTTTTGTATCCTTCAAAGGCTAGGCAAACGCCGCATCTGCGGCGCAAAGAACTTGTTCGCCCGGAGGGGTCACAACCAGAAAAGGAGGGACTTCCCCATGTTTCGTACTTCACTTTTCAAAAAGGCCGCCATTGCCTGCCCCCTGATCGGCTTGCTGTTGCTGCTGGCCGGGGCGCCGGCCGCCCAGGCCTGGTTCGTCAACGCCAAGACATCCTCCCCCGCCGAACCCGGCAGCGTTACCCCGGCGGGCAACACCTATGTGGCAGGGGCCACGGGAACCAGCGCCCAGGTCACCGTCGCCCCCCAGAGCGGCTTCCAAGTCGCCCGGGTCACCCTCGACGGCCAGAACATCGCCCCGGCCCAGGCGCCGCAGAGCCCTTCGACTCCTTCGGTCTACGTGGTCCCCTACAACGGCAAGGCTTGGCGCTACCTGGTCGCCTATTTCGAGGTCGTCGCCGGAAACCTCGAAATCTCGGTCACCCTCGGCAGCGGCGGGGCCTGCAGCGAAACTGGCGGACGGTCCTTGAGCGGCATCACCCCAGGGTCGGATCGCACCCTGCTGTTCAGTCCCCATAACGGATACCGCGTTTCAACCATCACGGCGCCCAATGCGGACCTGGTCGATAACGGCAACAGCACCTGGTCGGCGACCTACACCAACCTGCAGGCCAGCCAGGGCGTTTCGGCCGCCTTCGAGCCGATTCCCCGGGTCACGGCCCACGCCGGGCCGGATGTCTATGCCCAGGGCAACGGGGCCGCGTTCCCCGCTTACCTTGACGCCCGGCAGAGCAGCAGCAACCAAGGGCCCATCGTCTACGCCTGGAGCGGGCCACCCGAGCTAGTTTTCGCCACGCCGAACGCCAAAATTACCGAAGTCTATTCCGACACCCCGGGGGTCTACACGGCCACCCTCAGTATCACATCGGGAGGTTACACCAGCACCGACTCGGCCCTGGTCAACATCCCCGCGCGCGCGGCGTTTCTGCAAGGATACTGCACCCCCTGCCACGTCACCAGGGACGCGGACGTGACGGCTGCCTACGGCCTCAGCAAGCACAAGACCACCGGCCCCGGTAGCACCATGGCCGTCTGCCAGGCCTGCCACGACCCGACCAGCAATGGCCATTACAGCATCGGGCGCCCCACCGGCGTCTGCCAGCCCTGCCACGCCAACGTGCCGGGCTCGACCCACGCCACCGCCGAGATGGCGGACCTCTGTCTCGATTGCCACAACCCCCATTCCACGGCGGTCACCGCCGTGAATATCGCCAACCATTTCGACGGCGTTTTCGGCACCGGCGCCCAGTATGTTTCGCAAAATGCCGCCTGTCCCGACTGCCATGCCGACGGCAGCTTTTCGGCCAATTCGCAGATCCTCGATGACTTCGCCACTTCGGGCCACGCCAGCACCAGCAGCCCAGCCTGGATTGCGGGCCCTGTGTTCGACTGGCCGGTTCGGCCGGTCTGTCGAAACTGCCACAGCACCCCGGGCTTTATCGAAAAAGTCACGGGCACGCCCACACCCGTCACGGCCGGCCAGCCAGGGCAGATTCTCGCCTGCAACGCCTGCCACCTCAGCGTGGCCACCGGGGAAGTCCGGGTGCTTGACCCCGTTACGGTCTCGTTCCTCAATTACAACATCACCCTGTCCCCGTCGAACACTTTTCCAAACCTGGGCCCGTCCAACGTCTGCGTCAATTGTCACAGCGGCAGGGCCGGCGGCAGCACCATCGCATCTTCCACTGCCGATTTCTCTAATTCGAGCGTCATCGATCCCCATAAGCTCGCAACCGCCGCGGTCATGTGGAAAGCTGGCTACCAATATGCCGGCCTGAGCTACCAAAACCCGGTCCTGTTCGCCCACCCAGGGATCGGGGTCGGTAACGGCGGCCCCTGCGCCAGCTGCCACATGAACCTGGGGAACAGTTCTCATACCTTCAGGGCGACGGAAATAAACCCCGCGACCGGCCTGATCACCTCGGTCTCTCCAGTCTGCGCCTTCTGCCATCTGCAGGCGATGAGCCCCGAGGGCCTGAGGGCCCGCAAGCAGGGGTTCAGCAACGCCCTGAACGCCCTCAAAGCCCAGCTGGCCGCCAGGGGGATCCATTACCATGACAGCTTCCCCTATTTCTTCACCGCGCCGTATGTCGAGGGGGCCGGCAACACGCCGGTCACCAATTGGAACCAGCCCTATCCCGGCCGCGGCAAGGACCTCATGGGGGCGGCGTTCAACTTCAATCTGCTCGCCAACGAACCCGGCGCCTACACCCACAATAGCGTCTACACCAAGCGTCTGATTTTCGATTCCATCGACTTTCTCGACAACGGGGTACTCAACGGCATCATCGACATCACTTCCCTGATGCTATCGGCAGGCTACTCGGCAAGCGACGCCGCCAGTGCCGCCACCTACCTCGACGGCAGCCTTTCCGCCCCGGGAATCCAGCGTTACCCCGACCCGCCGTTCTAATCGACCACGTTACACCCAGTTCCTGTGTCTATAGCCCCCGGCCCGCGACGGGGGCTTTTTTTCGCCCAGCGAGCCGACCTTCGGGTCTAGGTATCACCGCAGGCAGGGAAATCCACGCGCTGGACAGGGTGAGGATGCCTGTGTGAACCCGAATTGCGTCCGAAAGGGGCAGAGCCATTTGGATTTTTACAAATGAGGCCTGTCAAAGCTTCAATAACAGGCTCGTCTTTGATGTCGAATTTGTTTACAGAACTCAAATAGACACGTATTTTAATGGACGTGTAACTTTTTCCAATGCATGGGACCAAAGATGCAGGACGGTACAAGCTTTTTGGGGGGGCCGCATGAAATTGTCCCAGCTGTTTCTCATTGTTGCAATTGTTTATTTCCCCAGTTCCGCAGCCTTCGCCCAATCCTGCCTCACCGACACCTGCCACAGCCAACTGACGGAGTTCAAGGCTCCGCACTCACCCTCTGCCGATGGCGACTGCCTGGCCTGCCACCGGCAGACGACGAATGATCACCCCCGTCCGGGGGGTAAAACCTTCGAACTGATCCAAGAGGGAGCCGGCCTTTGCCGCCAGTGCCATCCCTTCATTGCTGAGAAAAAGTTCGTGCACGCCCCGGTGAAGCAGGGACGATGCCTTGCCTGCCACCAGCCCCACGGGGGTGCTGACCGTTTTCTGTTGAATGACCGGGACGATGTTTCGTCCCTGTGCCTCGGCTGTCATCCCGATACGACAAGGCAGGGGGGGAACATCCACGGCCCGTTTGCCTCAGGGGCCTGCAGCCAATGCCATTCGCCGCACGATTCGGAACAGGAGGGACTCCTGCGTCTGCCTCCGCGTCAGCTCTGCCTGCGATGCCATGCCGACTTTGCCCGGGAACTGCGGGAGGCGCGGATAGTTCACCCGCCGGTTACCGATTCGCCCTGCACCTCGTGCCACGCGCCTCATGCCTCGGAGGCCGGGTTTCTGCTGAACGAGAGCATGCCCGAACTGTGTATCGGCTGTCATGGGGAGATCGGGCGCATTCTTGCCGAGGCGGTCCACCAGCACGGCCCGACGCGCGACGCCAAGGGCTGCGGCAACTGCCACAGCACCCACTTTTCACAGACAAAGGGGCTGCTGCCCCTGCGGGAAAAAGACCTCTGCTTCGAGTGCCACAGCAGGGGCAGGCTGGGCGAACCGGCCCTCGAAGCCATCGAAAAAGAGCTGAACAAGGCCAAGGTTGCCCATGGCCCCCTGCAGGACGGCAAATGCGCCCCCTGCCACAACCCCCACGGGTCGGATCACTTTCGCATGTTGGTCGATCACTTTCCGGAGCCGAGCTATTTCCCCTATGACGCGACCGCCTACGCTCTGTGCCTGCGCTGCCACGACCAGGGGATGCTGCGCCAGGAAGAGCAGGAGCCGCCCACTCGATTCCGCGACGGCGAGCGGAACCTGCACGCGGTTCACTCGGCTGACCGGCAGAAGGGGCGCAGCTGCAGGTTCTGCCACCCCCCGCATGTCAGCGACTCGGCCAAACTGATCAACACCGACGGGGTCGCCTTCGGCGAGTGGAAGATACCGATCCGGCTCCAGCTTTCACCCGCGGGGGGGAGTTGCGCCCCGGGCTGTCACAAACCCCTCAGCTACAACCGGGAAAAACAGGAGAACCCCTGGAACCGTCAACAGGATCTTTTCAAAAGGAGATGAAAATGCGTATCGCAGGCAAGACCGGCTGGACGACGTTTTTGGCATTTCTGACCCTGCTTGCCCTCCAGGGGTGCAGCACGGCCCCCAAGGTCGGCTCAGAAGCGGTGTTCTTTCCGCCGGCGCCGAACCCGCCGCGCATCCAATACCTGACCAGCATCAACGATTCAACTGACATCCAGGGTAAAAGCAGCCAGTTTTCCCTGGTCGCCTTCGGTGGCCAGGACACGGAGAAGCTCAAGGGCCTTTACAAGCCCTACGGAATTCTTTCGCACGGCGGCAAGATCTACATCTGCGATATCGGCGCGGGCAATGTGATCATCATCGATCCCGCCGAGAAAAAATTCGATTTCCTCAAGGGGAACTACAGCCTGGGCAAGCTGAAGAAGCCGGCTAACGTCGCTATCGACAAGGAAGGGCTCATGTATGTGGCCGATGCGGCGCGAAAGGAAATCGTCGTGTTCAATCCGCAGGGGGACTACGTCACGGCCTTCGGCAAGAGCCTAGCGATGAAGCCGGCCGACGTCGCGGTGGATGACGACATCCTCTACGTTCTGGATATTTCCCAGCACGAGATCAAACTGCTCGACCGCAAAACCGGGGATTACCTGCGCAGCATCGGCAGAAGGATCGACGGCCAGGACGGCATTGCACTGGCCACCAACATGTGCTTGGACAAGGACGGCTTCATCTACGTCACCAATCTCGGCTCGGGCAAGGTGCTAAAGATGGACCGGGACGGCCACATCCTGATGACCATGGGGCAGCTCGGCGATTTCGTGGGGCAGTTCGCCCGGCCAAAGGGGATCACCGTGGACGACAAGGGACGCATTTACGTGGTGGACAACGGCCACCAGAACGTGCAGATTTTCAACTCCCAGTCACGCATCCTGGCCTTCTTCGGCGACCCGGGCCTGCCCAAGGGGTCGCTCAACCTGCCGATCGGCATCACCGTCACCACGGACAACCTCGATTTTTTCCGTAAATACGCCGACCCGTCCTTCGAACTGGAGTCCCTGATCCTGGTCGCCAACCAGTACGGGGAGAGCAAGATCTCGGTCTACGGCCTCGGCCACCGGGTGGGCGAGGAACCCGGCTCCGACGTACCGGAAACAAAGGAAGCTGAAAAGTAAGGAAGGCGCCAAATGGCGAAAAGAACTTTCCGCTGGGTCCTGTACGCGGCCCTGTTGGTCCTCTGCTGTGCCGGCTGCGACGCAGCTGGCCGGCACAAGGTCATGTCGACCCTCTTCGACGGCTACCCGGCGCTGCCGCCGGCAGAAGAGTACTGCCGCGATTTCGCCGAGGCGAAAAAAACCGAGGAGCCGGGGACCGGGTCCGATGAGGCACCGGAAACCGTCAAGCAGCAGAAGACCTCGAAGCACCGCCCCTACGAGGAGAAGGCCTGCAACGACTGCCATGACCAGGCCCAGCAGAACGGCCTGATCCGCCCCCAGCGAGAGCTGTGCTTTGTCTGTCACAAGGATTTCATCCAGGGGACCCAGGTGCACGGCCCGGTGGCGGTGGGGGAATGCCTCGCCTGCCACAAACCGCATTCGGCCGCCAACCCTTCCCTGCTCACCGCCGCCAAGGACGAAATCTGCGCCATCTGTCACCAGGAGCGGCGCATGGCGGCGGGCATGCACGAAGCGGTGGGAGAGAAGGGGATGGTCTGCGTGGACTGCCATGACCCCCATTTCGGAAACGCACGATATTTCCTGAAGTAGCGAATTTGACGTGGGACCAGACAGAAAAACCATACTGATCTCTCTGCTTCTCCTGGCCCTGCCGCTCTCCGATGCGCTGGCCGAGGATAAGACGTTTCTGCTCCTGGACAACCTGCGGCAGAGTGTCAATTTCAGCTACCTGTACAACTACCGGCGGTTCGAATTGGAGGACAGTTCGAAGTCGACGCGGACCAAGAACAATTTTGAGGAAAATTATCGCCTTGATATGGACTACGTGGTGTTCAAACCGGGGATCCTGAATGGTCATTTCTCCTTCGAGGGGGGGCTCGAGCAGGATCATCTTTCGACCTCCTCGGGCGGCGGATCCTCGCGGAACCGTTACAGCGAAGCCCAGAATTTCAGGCACAACCTCAACGGGACGTTTTTCAAGTGGCAGCCGATCACCATCGACTTTTACAGCTCTCAGGGAACCGACCGCATTCAGCGTGAATTCGCCGACAGCTTCGATCAGGACCTGACGTCCTACGGGTTCACCCTGTTGGCGAAAAACCACCATCTGCCCTTTCACATCAACTATTCCTCCACGGAGGTCGACACCGGCGGCCTGGAAAGGGACTTCAACAGGACGAGCGAAACCTACAGCCTGGGCGTCTCTCACCGCTACGGCTCGCTGAGCCAGACCAACCTGAATGTGCAGAACAGCCAGAGCCGCTTTTCCCTGCGCGGCGACCCCGATACCGACCGGGTCGATATCCGGACCGGCTCCCTGCGCAATTCGCTGACCTGGTCGTCGGGCCAGAAAAACCGGATCCTGAGTTCGTCGGTGACAGGCCGATCCGAGCAGGGGCGCCTCAACGCCGAACCCCGCAAAACAGATTATTTCACCTGGAACGAAGCCCTGAACTGGCAGCTGGGCAAGGCCCTTTATGCCGGCGCCGCCTACACCATGCTGGACCAGGAAGGCACCTTTCTCGACCGGGAATCCCACTCGGGCAGAGCGTTTCTGCGCCACCAGTTCGTGAAAAGCCTGACCACCGAACTGGACCTGGAAGCCTCGGAAGAAACCCTCTCGGGGGGCAGTGAAAACGAGGCTTTCGGTTCGCTGAGCCTCTTCTATCAAAAAAAGCTCCGCCAGCAGAACAACTTCACCCTGCAGTTTACCCAACGATACGGAGAGATCGACCGGGAGTTCGACGAGGACATTCCCGAGGAGGAGGTGCATGCCGTCACGGCCCCCTTCGAACAGATCATCCTGGGCAACCCGAACATCCTTCTCGATTCCATCGAGATCAGAAGCGCAGATTCTCCGGAAATTGTTTTCGAGGAAAACTTCGATTACCAGGTCACCCAGAGCGGCCTGCTGACCATCATCACCATTCTGCCCGAGATCCCGCCGGGGACGAACCTGCTTATTTTCTACCGGTTTCGCGAGCGGTCTGACGCCAAGTATCGGGAGAAGTCGACCCGGGTGGGCTCGTCCCTGGGACTGCTGGACAACCAGCTGCGGCTCTACGGCAGCTGGCAGGAGACCCGGCAGGACCTGGTTTCGGGGGATATCGACGCGTTTCGCCTCAACGACTCCCGGCAGATCACCCTGGGGATGGAGTGGCTGCAGCAATCCTACTCGGCCGGCGCCGAATACAGGGACTTCGAACTGTCCTTCGACCGGCACCTCACCTATTACGCGTTCTTCCGGGCGACCCGGCCCATGCCCAGGGGCCTGCTGAGCTTCGGGCTTTCCGACACCTACACCATTTTCGAGCCCAGCGACGCAGGCGAGGGCGGCCTGCCGCGGCGAAAGCAGAACAGCATCAACGTGAACGCCGCCTACCGGGGGGCATTCTACGGCCGGGGGCGCTTCGGCCTGACCTCCAATTACTTCAACTCGCGTGGGGATTTCGTCGAACGGGACAACGTGTCCCTCGGCATGGACTACCAGACATCTTACGGCAAATTCGCCCTTTTTCTCGAGGCCAAGGTCACCTGGCGGCTCACCGACACGGAGTCGAGCCGGGAGGATTATGTTTTTACAAAGCTGACGCGGTATTTCTGAAGCCGCCTCCCAGGAGCGGAATGACCGACATGTCTCGCTGGATTGTGCTCAACCTTCTGAGTTGCCTGCTGCTCTGCGGCTGCGCCCCCTTCGCCTCCGGGCCGGGGGAGGAAGCTGCGCCGGCCCTGCAGTGGCCGCCGCCGCCGCTGCCCGCCAGGATTGTGCGGGTGGGTGAAATCGACGATTACCGTCTGTTCACCCGCAAGCCCACCCTTTGGACCAAGGTGGTGGATCTGCTCAGCGGCGGTGAGCCCGCCCGGCTGGTTCGCCCGTACGGCATCCATTCCGACGGGAACGGACGGGTGCTGGTGGCGGATACCGGCGGAAGCCGGGTTCTCGACCTGGATACGGCCCGGGGGCGTTACGAGGTTCTGACCGGCACGGAAGAGGGCACCTTGAAAACCCCCATCGCCATCACCGGGGACGGGCTGGGGCATTACTACATCACCGATTCGTCCCGGGGCATGGTCTTCCGCTATTCCCCGGGCACTGGGGTGCTTGCGAAGTTTACCAAGGGGCATCTGTTGCGCCCCACCGGCATCGCCTTTAATAGGCATAACCAGCATGTCTACGTATCGGACACCGCCGCCCACCAGGTCGTCGCCTTCGATTTGGCCGGCATCGAGCGGTTCCGCATCGGCACCCGCGGCAGTGCATGGGGGGAGTTCAACTTTCCCACCGACCTGTTCGTCGATAACCGAGGGCAGGTGTTTGTCACCGATTCGCTGAACTGGCGGGTGCAGGTTCTGACCCCGGAAGGACAGTTGGTGACCCAATTCGGCAGAAGCGGAGACTCGATGGGTTATTTCGCAAAACCCAAGGGGGTGGCTGCCGACAGCGAGGGACACATCTACGTGGTCGATGCGCTGCTCGGTTCGGTGCAGGTTTTCGACGATGAGGGGCAGTTGCTGCTGACCTTCGGCACCCATGGCCGCCGCGACGGGGAATTCTGGATGCCTTCGGGCATCTGCATCGACCAAAACGACCGCATTTACGTCACCGACACCTACAATCGGCGGATCCAGATCTTTCAGTACGTGCCTCAGCACGCCCCCCACGGGGTGACCGCTAAAAAGGGATCGAGATGAGACGTTCAGCACTCATCGTGGCCGGCCTTGCAGTCTTTGCCGGGAGCACAGCTGCTTTCGCCCAGAGCAGCCCGCCGAGCCGCAGCCTGCTTGCCACGCCGCACAACCTAGCCATTTCTGGCGGCGGGGGCGAGCATGATATTCACTCAACCGAGGAGTCCCGCGTCTGCATCTTCTGCCACACTCCCCATCACGCCCAAGCGATTGCGCCGCTCTGGAGCCGGGATGCCGACGTGCTGACCATCTATATCCCCTACTCGTCACCCACACTCAAGGCGGGCACCCAGCAGCCCCAGGGCGCATCGCGGGTCTGTCTCAGCTGCCACGACGGCACCATCGCCCTGGGGCTGCTGGCCGGGGGGGTGAATCTGGATCCGGCACTGCCCGCCATCCCCCAGCACTCCGATCCAGCACGCAACGCGAGCCTGGGGACTGATCTGTCGGACGATCACCCGATTTCCATCGCCTTTCTGCCCGGCATGAACCCCGAGCTGAATGACCCGAGCACCCTGCCCGAGGCCATGAAGCAGGCCGAGGCGGATTATCTCGAGTGCACTGCCTGCCACGACCCCCACAATAATCAGTACGGCAACTTCCTGGTGCTTGACTCCTCCGGCCAGGAGGACGCCCTGTGCACCACCTGCCATAAAAAGTACGGCTGGGAGCTTGCCGATTCGGTCCACCGAACGGGGGGCAGCCGGTTCCCCGGGGTCGGCGCCGAGGTCGCTCAGAGGGGGTGCCGGAACTGCCACCGTCCCCACAGCGCCGCTGGCAGCCCCTACCTGCTGGAAGCCGCCGAAGAGGAGGCGAACTGCCTCACGGCCTGTCATCAGGGTTTTCCCTTTTCCGACGTGGCCAGCCAGTTTTCGGCGACGGCCTATCACCATCCGGTGGAGAACTACCTGGGGGTGCACCGGGCCAACCCAACTACCGGTATGGAGGACGTACCGGTGGCGGCCGCCGAAAAGCACGTGGAGTGCGTCGACTGCCACAATCCCCACCAGGCCGGCTGGCAGGGGTCCCCCCTCGGCTCGAGCACACCTTCGCTGCCGCCCGCCACTACCGCACCCCAAGTCAGCGGGGCCCTGCGGGGTGTCAGGGGGGTGGATAAAACCGGGACCCAGCCGGTAAGCGAGGCCAGCGCCGAATACGAGATCTGCTTCAAATGCCACGCCGGCCCTTCGGCGGACCAGTTCATCGGTTTTGCAGGCCGGCCGGTGCGCCAGTTCGAGAGCTTCGACCAGAGCCAGCGTTTTTACATCGGCAACCCCTCATACCACCCGGTGACGGAGGATCGCATTGGAAACGGCGCGAGCCTGCTCTCCTCGTACCAGGTCGGCACGATCAGGGTCTACTGTGTGGACTGCCACTCGCCGCACGGTTCGAACGAACCGCATTTTCTCCTGCTGGCCAACCAGGACGCCTACCCGGCGGCGGTCCCGGATTACCCCCTGTGCTTCAAATGCCACGATCAGCAATACCTGTGGGATCCGCTGACCATCCCGAGTTCCAGCGCGGCGGACCTGCACAAGACCCACGTCAAAGGGAAGGATATCCCATGCTCGGTCTGCCACGACCCCCACGGTGTTCCCGCCTCGCGAGGGGCGACGGCGGCCAACGCCGGACACCTGATCAACTTCGACACCCGTTACGCAGGGGCGACGCCCTCCTACGATGCCTTTGGCAGAACCTGCACGGTGGCTTGCCATACCAATAATCCGCGAACCTATTGAACAGGCGCCCGGGTCCCTCGTCCCGAGCGGCAAAGCGAACAGGTGACGACTTCGGAGATTCAATGATACGCAAATGCGGGATCCTGATCGGTGTTCTCTGTGCCACGCTGGCGGGCGGGCTCACCACGCGGGCGGCGTGCCAGCCCGCGCCGGCCGCCCCGGGGCTATCGATCCAGGACTGCGGCAAATGCCATGAAGACCAGGGCCGGGAACTGCAGGAAGCCGGCGAGGGACACCTGACCGAGGTGACCTGTCTCGACTGTCACCACGGACATCCTCCGCAGGACATGGAAGTCATCAGCCCCTGCAGCGACTGCCATCAGGGGCGACCCCATTTCAAACCCGGCGGCCCATGCCTTGCCTGCCACCGCAATCCCCACCGCCCCCGCGAGCTGACCCTGGCCCGCAGCGCGCTGGCGGCCTGCCTGGATTGTCATCCTGGGGTCGGGGAGGAATTCGCCTCGGCCCCTTCGATTCATGCGCGGTTTACCTGCTTGGCCTGCCATGAGAAGCACGGCGAAGCCTTCCCCTGCCTGGAGTGCCATACCCCCCACGCCGGGGGCGACCCCGCCAGGCAGAACTGCCAGGAATGCCACCCGCCCCATCGCCCCCTGGCTGTGGAACCCGACGATACCGCCGACGCCGGGGCCTGCCTGGGCTGTCACCAGGAGGCAGGCCAAAGCCTGCAGGCCGCGGGGGGACCGCACCTGGCCGTCGGATGCCTGGGCTGCCATTCAGGGCCCCACCCGTCCGTCCCGGATTGCCGTCTGTGTCACCATGCCCCGCATCCGGAACCGATGCTCGTGCGGCGGCCCGATTGCCGCATCTGCCACGATCCCGTGCACGGCGGGCTGCCATGAGCAGAAACGCCCCTTGCTGCCAGGAGATTCCTATGGCCCGTGAGATTCGAAGCCTGAAACTCGTGCTGACCCTGTTGGTCTGCCTGATCGCCGCCCTTCCGGCCTACGCCGGGGAGAGCAGCTGCCTCAGTGCGGCCTGTCATGCCGACCTCAACTCTCCCGAACTCAGCCATGCTCCAGCCGCCGAGGGCAACTGCGTGAGCTGTCACCGCCCGGCGCAGCAGGCTTCATCACCCGCGGCTTCAGAGCATCCGGCTTTTCTGCCCATGGACGACGCTGTCTGCCTGACCTGCCACCCGGCCATCGGCAAAACGATGAAGGACTCCAGGTACCGACACGCGGCTCTTTACCGGGGAAATGGCTGCACAGGCTGCCACCTCGGGCACACCTCGGACGCTGCCGGGCTGCTCGTCCGGGACCAGAAGGACCTCTGCCTCTCCTGCCACGACCGGGTGGATCACACCACCTCGACCCCGCTCAGCAACATCGCCGAGGAAATCAACGGCAAACCGTATCTGCACGGGCCGCTCGCCGAAGGGGGATGCACCGATTGCCACCTTCCGCACGGCTCCGAGCATTACCGACTGCTGACCGGCAGCTACCCGGCGGGGTTTTACGCGGCCTACAGCGAGGGGATCTACGATTTCTGCCTCCAGTGCCACGACAAGTACCTGCTAAGGTTCGCCGACACAACGATTTACACCCAGTTTCGCAACGGCAATCGAAACCTGCACTACCTTCACGTCGCCGATCCGCGCAAGGGACGCACCTGCCGTACCTGCCATACCCCCCATGGCGCGGAAACCCCGCAGCTGATCGACAAGAAAAGCGTGCGGTTCGGCGATTGGCAGATACCGATCCGCTTTGAATCGACCGCCACGGGAGGAAGCTGTGCACCCGGTTGCCACCCCAAGATGGAGTACGACCGGAAAAATCCTGCCGCCAATTGAGCAGGCCTGCAGCCAGCGTATTTTCTGCAATGAGAACAGGAGGGCCGAAGCTTGAATCTAAGGGGAAGAGCTGCCTGCATTCTGACAGGCATCGTGCTCAGCACATCGGTATGCGCAGGGGCGGACCATCCGAGCGTGACCATGGGAAGCGGTGCCTTGTTTCTATCGGATATTTATCCCAGCGGAACGGTCTTCGGAGGGGCTAAGGTCGGTTACTGGATCGACGGGAAGGATCCCCGCGACAAGCTCGGCCTGGAACTGGCGGCGCTCTCGGCTCAAAACCCCGACCTTTTCATGCTCCGCGCCGATGCCCTGTATCCTTTCTACGAGAAATCGGCCTGGAGACTATTTGTCTCCGTTGGCCTCGGCGGCTTCTCGGTTGAATCGGACTTCGACCCTGTGGCCGCCGCCGGCCTGGTCGCCTTCTACCAGCCGAACCGTCCCCTTGCCTTGCGCATGGATGCCCGGCCTGTAAGGGGGCTAGGACAGGAGGAACACAATGGCTGGGAACTGGGGCTGAGTCTGCATTACGATTTCGGCTACAAGCACAAGCCAGTGCCCAAACCGCCCGCCGATGCCGATGGGGACGGGGTCCCTGACGCCCGGGACCGCTGCCCGGACACCCCCTTGCAGTTCGAGGTCGACCGCTTCGGCTGCCCCATCAATCCCCCCGACGGAGACAAGGACAAGGTTCCCGATTATCTGGACAAGTGCCCCGGCACCGAGGCAGGTATGGAAGTCGGGCCCGATGGCTGTGCGCCGGACAGCGACCAGGACGGAGTTCCCGATTACCGCGACAAGTGCCCCAACAACCCGCCCGGACTGCGAGTCGATGCCAATGGATGTGTCAAGACTTATTAAAACCTGAAAAATGGTTCCAACCGTTCAGGTGGGGTGTAATGGTCCCCAATCGGGGAGCACCTCGTCACCTGCCGTCGGAAGTTGTTCCCGAGCGCAAACCGGAATTTCGGTGCCGTTCCGCCGAGGGGGTTCATTTTTCTTCCGAAAACGCTGCAAAAAAGCTTCTGGCGATTCCGGCGTGATAGAATAAATAAAAAGAAAAAGCATTGTGGTCGATACTCTCGAGGGCCTTTGTCCGAGGAGGAGCATCGTTATGGCAGAGTTATATGAATGCAGCAGATGCGGAGTCGTTTCCGAGGCCGTCGAGCAGGTTTGCCAGCCCCACCCTTTGCGGGAAAAACGGGAATATTGCGGCACGGCACCTGAGCGGGGGACCCTGTGCGAGAACATCAAGGCCCAGCTCCCCTATGTCTGCGCCAAGTGCGGCCGCCCGGCCGAACAGGCCGAACTGGTTTGCGACCCGCTGGTTCTTGGCTGAGCCTCCAATTTATTTAAGGAAAGTGCTATATTGAAGGTGTTGGACCGCCAGGGGCAAGAGCGGCCCCTGAATCAACACAGGGAGGTGGATATGCTACACAATGTCTGCTCAAAAACCGAACGGACCGTTCGGGCGATCATCGGACTGGGACTGCTTTCCATGCTCTTCTTCCTCGAAGCACCGGTGAGCTACTTCGGCCTGATCGGCCTGGTGCCGATTGCCACAGCCGTCTTCAGATACTGTCCGATCAGCCACATGCTGGGGGTCAATACCTGTCGCATGGAGCAAAAACATGCTTGACCCCACGCATCCTTCGATGCGAAAAGGCCGCCCCGGCGGCCTTTTTCTTTTTTTTAGCTGAACTCGTCGATCCTTGTCGGCGGGGCTGAAGGTCAAGCCGGGGCCCGCCCAGGGTGGCCCGAAAACCGTCGGCGAGCCTGGGGAGATCCCGGGGTTTTTCGTATCCCTTGCTCAGGCCGGGCGCACCTCGACGGTGTTGTCATAAAAGGTGCTCCCCTCCCCCTGGTCGGTCAGGCGCTGGGAGGTGAGTGCATTCACCGAACGGGCGCCGGGGGTGAACTCCAGCCACCAGACCCCCTCGGCCACCACCACCCCGGCAGGAATGCGGTCGCTGATGCGCAGCACGAACTCGACCTCGCCGCAGTCGTTGTACGCCACGACCGGGCTGCGATCGGCCAGGCCCCGCGCTTCAGCGTCCTCGCGATTCATCAGCAGGCACATCCCCTCCTGCAGGTCGCGCAGCTCGTCGCGCTCGTAGAACGAGGCATTGAGCGCATAGACGGTGGGCGCGGTCATCAGCCGCAGCGGCTGGGCGCCGCCGTGCACCGGCAGGTAGCGCGGCAGCGGGTGGGGCTGGGCCGGGTTGAGGATTTCGATTTTACCGGATGGAGTGCCGTAGCGGCCGGCATGGGCGGCCACCTTGAGCTCCACGCCGCGCCCGGCGGCCAGGCCGGCCTCATCGATCCCCGTGCGCATGGGGGTGGGGAGCGACAGCAGGTGATCGATGAGCTGGTCGGCGCTCTGGCCGAAGAAGGGCTCCTCGAAACCCATGGCCTCTGCCAGCAGGCCGAAGACCTCCCAGTTGGACTTGCTCTGCCCCACCGGCGGGATCACCGCCTTGGCCCGCTGGATGCAGTAACTGCCGTAGGCGCGGTAGATATCGGCGTGCTCCAGGGAGCTGGTGGCCGGCAGCACGATGTCGGCGTAGCGGGCCGTGTCGGTCATAAAGCGCTCGTGGACGACGGTGAACAGTTCCTCGCGGCACAGCCCCTTGAGCACCTGGTTCTGGTCCGGAGCGACGGCGGCGGGGTTGGAATGGTAGACGTAGAGCGCCATGACCGGCGGCTCGGCCAGTCCGTTGAGGGCCTCGCCGAGGCGGTTCATGTTGACGATGCGGGTCGGCCGTTCCATGAAGTCCTCGCGCAGCACCTCGCCTATGGCGAAGGCGCCGCCGGTGCTGGTGCCGCACAGGCAGCCCGCGCCGAGCTTGCCGTAGGCGCCGACCAGCGCCGGCAGGGCAACGATGGTACGCACCGTCATCGCCCCGTTGCCGTAGCGCGAAAGGCCGCTGCCCAGGCGGATCAGCGGCGCGCGGGCCAGGCCGTACTCCTTGGCCATCTCCTCAAGGGTCGCCGCGGACACCCCGGTCAGCTCGCTGACGGTACGCGGGTCGTAGGCGGGCAGCACCTCTTTTTTCAGCTCCGCGAACCCCTGCACCTGCTCGGCGAGAAAGGCCTCGTCGCAGAGCTCCTCGCGCACCAGGATGTGCATCAGCCCCAGGGCCAGGGCGCCGTCGCTGCCCGGCCGCACCAGGACCACCCGGTCGGCGATGGAGGTGGAGGAGGTTTCCCAGGTGTCGATGGCCCAGACCCGCGCGCCGGCGGACTTGGCCCGCTGGGCGCCGATCTGGAAGTGAATGCTGGTGGCCGCGGCGTGGATCCCCCAGAGGATCACCAGGTCGCTTAGCTCCACCGCGTCGGGGTGGACTGCCGGCGTGCTGCCCATCACCGCCTTCCACCCCTCCTCCTTGGCCGGCGAACAGATGCTGCGCAGCAGTTGTGAGGCCCCCAGGCGGTGGAAAAACGGGTGCCCCGCATTGCGCTGGATCAGCCCCATGGTCCCGGCGTAGGAGTAGGGCAAAATCGCCTCGGCGCCGTACTCCTCGATGATCTGCCGCCAGCGAAAGGCCGTGTAGCCGATGGCGTCCTCCCAGCTGATCGGGGCAAACTCCCCGGAGCCCTTGGGCCCGGTGCGGCGCAAAGGGGTGGTGAGCCGGCGGGGGTTGTGCACCGTCTCCTGGTAGCGGTTCATCTTGGGGCAGAGCACCCCGCGGGTATAGGGATGCTCGGGGTCGCCGCTGACCGCCACCGCCCGGTCGCCTTCAACCTCCACCAGCATGCCGCAGGTATCCGGGCAATCGTAGGGGCACACCGAGCGTTCGATTCTGCGTTTCATAGGCTGAACTCCTGGGATTTGCTCATTCCAAAGGGGATCCTCCTCTCCCTCAGGGAGAGGGTGAGGGTGGACAAAACCGCTGGCTCACCCATCAAGCAGCCCCCCATTCTCCTTAATCTGCTTGAGCTTGCGCGCCGCGCTCGCCTGGCTGATGCCGAGGGCCGCGGCCACCCCGCGGGTGGTGCGGTAGCGGGATTCGGCCTCGAGCAGGATCTGCTTCTCGAATTCGGCCAGCGCCCCCTTGAGCGCCATCCCCTCGGCCAGGCCGCCCTTGGTGCCGCCCATCGGCAGCACCTCGAGAGCGACCTCGTCCGCGGAGGAGGTGACCACCGCCCGTTCGACGAAATTCTCCAACTCGCGGATATTGCCGCGCCAGGGCAACCGCTCCAGGGCGGCCATGAGCTTGGCGGAAAACCGCTTGTACTTACGGTATTTTCGGTTAAAGCGTTCGAGAAAGTAGCCGACCAGCGGCGGGATGTCCTCGCAGCGCTCTCGCAAGGGGGGAATGTAGAGGGGAACCACGTTGAGCCGGTAGTAGAGGTCCTCGCGAAAGCGCCCCTCGGCCACCATGCGGGCAAGATCCTTGTTGGTCGCCGCCACCAGGCGCACGTCCACCGAACGCAGCTGGCGGCCGCCGACCCGGAAAAAAGCCTTGTCCTGGATCACCCCGAGCAGCTTGGACTGCAGATGCAGCGGCAACTCGCTGATCTCGTCGAGGAACACCGTGCCGCCCTCGGCCATTTCGAAGAGCCCCCGCTTCCCTTTGCGGTCGGCGCCGGTGAAGGCGCCGGGCTCGTAGCCGAAGAGCTCGGATTCGATGAGCGACTCGGGGATCGCCGCGCAGTTGATGTGCATCAGCGGCCCCGCCTTGCGCTCGCTGGTGCGGTGGATCATCCGCGCCACCAGGCTCTTGCCCACCCCCGACTCGCCGGTGAGCAGGATGGTCGAGTCGGTCCCGGCCACCCGCAGGGCCAGGTCGATGACCTGCATCATCGGCGCGCTGCAGGCGATCACGTCCTCTTCGACCAGCAGTTGGTCGCGGGCGGTGTCCGAGTCGACCTCGCGGTTGTAGTCGACCACGGTCAGGTCCCAGATGGTGTTGACCACGTAGCGGATCTCGCCGTCGGCACCGAAGATCGGCTTGCCCTTGACCAGCAGCTTGCGGTTGGTGCGGGTGGAATAGGTCACCGTGGCCGGGGCCCGCCGCTCGAGCACCAGCAGGCTGGCCGAGCCGGTGAAGTACCCTTCGGCTACCAGCTGCCGGAGGCTCTTGCCGGCCAGCTCCTCGTTTCTGATTCCCGACATCTCCTCGAAGGTGCGGTTGACGCGGATGGTCACCCCGTTGCCGTCGGTGAGGTAGATGCCGTTGTCGACGTTGTCGAAGACGATTTCGAGCAGTTCGCGGTCCATGGGCCCCCTTGTGAAGCGATGCCCTTTAATTTACGACAGTTGCGGGGGCGAAGGCAAAAGATCTTTGCCCGGAACCTGGAAAACCCGGCGGGCAAGGCCCGCCCTACGTGGGGTCCCGCCACGAAAAAAGCCCCGCCGAAGCGGGGCAGTCTAGCCTTCACGGGGAGGAGGAGGGCCGTGAAGATCAGGTGGCGGTCCAGCCGCAGTCCATGGTCATGCACGAACCGGTAAAGCAGGCGGCCTTGTCCGAGCAGAGGTAGACGACCAGTTCGCCGATCTCGCTCGGCTCGATCAGCCGCTTGACGGCGGCGTTCTTGAGCATGATGGTTTCGACCACCTCGGCCTCGGAGATCTTGTGCACCTTGGCCTGGTCGGCGATCTGCTTGTCGACCAGCGGGGTGCGCACGTAGGCCGGGCAGATGGAGTTGACGGTGATGCCGTGCGGGCCGCCTTCGAGGGCGGTGGTCTTGGTCAGCCCCGAGAGGCCGTGCTTGGCCGAAATGTAGGCGCTCTTGAAGGGGGAGGCGATCAGCCCGTGCACCGAGTTGATGTGGATGATGCGCCCCCACTTGCGCTCTTTCATCGACGGCCAGGCGTAGCGGGTGAGTAAAAAGGGCGCGGTCAGCATCAGCGAGATCATGAAGTCCCACTTGTCCTCGGGGAACTCCTCCACCGGGCTGACGTGCTGGATGCCGGCGTTGTTGACCAGGATGTCGACCCGGCCGTACTTCGCGATGGCGGCATCCACCAGCTTCTTGCAGTCGGCCCGCTTGGAGAGGTCGGCCTGGACGAACAGCCCACCGAGTTTTTCGGCCTCGCGGGTGCCGGCCTCGACGTTGACGTCGGCCATGACCACCTTGTCGCCTTGGGCCGCCAGGGCCTGTGAAACCGCCAGGCCGATGCCGCTGGAGGCGCCGGTGACGATGGCAATGCGTTCGGACATATCAGTCTCCCCTTACCACTGTTTGAGGTTGGCGGCCACCGCGAAGGGGCAGCCGGTCTTGGCCTTGACGGTCTCCAGGTCGGCGCCCGGGGCCAGTTCGGTCAGGGTCAGCCCCTGCTCCTCGTCGACCTCGAAGACTCCCAGGTCGGTGACGATCATGTCGACGCAGTTCTTGCCGGTCAGCGGCAGGGCGCACTCTTCGAGGATCTTGGGCGAACCGTCCTTGGCGCAGTGATCCATCATGATGATGATCTTCTTTACCCCCGAGACCAGGTCCATGGCCCCGCCGGGCCCCTTGACCTTGGAGCCGGGGATCATCCAGTTGGCCAGGTCGCCGTAGCGCGAGACTTCCATGGAGCCGAGCACCGAGAGGTCGATGTGGCCGCCGCGCACCATGGCGAAGGACTCGGCGCTGTCGAAGAAGGCCGCCCCGGGCAGCCAGGTGACGGTCTGCTTGCCGGCGTTGATCAGGTCGGCGTCCTCCTTGCCCTCGGCGGGGAAGGGGCCGACGCCGAGCAGGCCGTTTTCGGCGTGCAGGGTCACGGTGATGTTCTCGGGGATGTAGTTGGCCACCAGGGTCGGCATGCCGATGCCGAGGTTGGCGTACATGCCGTCCTTGAACTCCTGGCTGATGCGCTTGGCCTGCCACTCGCGGATGGGCGAGAACCCCTTGACCGTGGTCTGGCCGGCGAGGGTGCGCTGTTCGATGGGCTTTTCATGCTTGGCGCCGACCAGGATGCGATCGACGTAGTTTCCCGGGGTGTGGATCTCATGGGGATCGAGCTCGCCGATCTCTACCAGCTCCTCGACCTCGGCCACGCAGACCCGGCCCGACTTGGCGCAGGCGGGGTTGAAGTTGCGCGCGGTGTAGCGGTAAACCAGGTTGCCGGCCTTGTCGGCCTTCCAGGCCTTGACGATGGCCAGGTCGGTGACGATGCTCTCCTCGAGCACGTACTCCTTGTCGCCGAAGGTGGCCACCGGCTTGCCTTCGCACAGGGTGGTGCCGTAGCCGGTGCGGGTGTAGAAGGCCGGGATCCCGGCGCCGCCGGCACGCATCTTCTCGGCCAGGGTCCCCTGCGGGGTCAGCTCCAGCTCCAGTTCACCGGAAAGGAACTGCTTTTCGAAGATGGCGTTCTCCCCCACATAGGAGGAGATCATCTTCTTGATCTGCCGGGTCTGCAGCAGCAGTCCGAGGCCGAAGTTGTCGACCCCGGCGTTGTTGCTGACCACGGTGAGCCCCTTGGCCCCGGTGTCGCGCAGGGCCTCGATGAGGTTCTCGGGGATGCCGCAGAGGCCGAAGCCGCCTGCCGCGATGGTCATGCCGTCCTTGACCAGGCCCTCCAAGGCCTTGGCTGCATCGGTGTAGATGGGTTTCATGGAAAGGTGCCTCCTGATGGGGGAAATCTATGTTTCACGCGAAGGCGCGAAGTCCGCGAAGAAAAACCCAAGCCTCGCTGCGACAGGCCCAGGGATGTCCCGTTGAAAGGGCTTTTTGCATTTTTCGCGTTCTTCGCGGCTTCGCGTGAGCAACTGCCGCCTTGAGCCTCAAACCAACTCGAACAAGGCCGCAACCGCCTCGCCGCCGCCGATGCACAGGGAGGCCACGCCGTACTTGACCTTGCGCTTCTTCATTTCGCGGATCACCGTGGTGGCCAGGCGGGCGCCGCTGGCGCCGATGGGGTGACCGATGGCCACCGCGCCGCCGTTGACGTTGACCCGCTCAAGGGGCACGCCGAGCTGCTTGACACAGAGCACGGCGACGGCCGCGAAGGCCTCGTTGATCTCGAACAGCCCCACGTCCTCGAGCTTGAGCCCGGCGCGCTCGACGCACTTGCGCACCGCCTGCACCGGCGCTTCGCCGAAGAGGTTCGGAGAGATGCTGTGGGTGGCCGAGGCGACCATGCGCGCGGCGGGCTTGAAGCCGTACTTTTTCAGGCCCGCCTCGTCGGTGAGCAGAGCCATGCCGGCCCCGTCGCTGATGGTCGAGGCATTTCCGGCGGTGATGCTGCCGTCCTTGGCGAAGACCGGCCGCAGCCCGGGAAGCTTATCGATGTCGCCGCGGAAGGGCTCTTCGTCCTCGGCCACGGTCACTTCGCCCTTGCGGGACTTTTTCACCACGGCCACCAACTCGTCCTTGAAGGTCCCCTCTTTAACCGCGGCCTGGGCCAGCCGGTAGGAGCGGGCGGCGTACTGGTCCTGCTCCTCGCGGGTGATGCCGTGATCCTTGATCCACTTCTCGGTGATATCGCCCATGTGCAGCCCCGAATAGGGATCCTGCAGGCCGTCGTAGATCATCAGGTCGAGGGTCTGCCCGTGCCCCATCCGCTGACCGTTGCGGCCCGCGGGAAGGATGTAGGGGGCCAGGGACATGCTCTCCATGCCGCCGGCGATCACCACCTGCGATTCGCCGAGGCGGATCGAGTCGGCGCCGAGCATCAGCGCCTTCAGGCCGCTGCCGCAGACCTTGTTGATGGTCATGGCATGGACGCTGTCCGGCAGGCCGGCAAAGCGCATGGCCTGGCGGGCCGGCGCCTGGGCGCAGCCGCCCTGCAGCACCTGGCCGATGATGACCTCGTCGACCTGATCGCCCGGCACGGGGTTGCGCTTGAGCAGTTCGGCGATGACCTGGGAAGCGAGAACCGGGGCCGGAACATCGGCCAGCGAGCCGCCGAAGGATCCGAACGGGGTCCGCAGGGCCTCGACGACAAACACGTCTTTCATGGGCTACCTCCGCTGTTGCTGGATTGAGAAGTTATCGGAAACAGAAGTTACAAGTCTAAAACGAACCTTCGGTTTTTCAATTGCCGCAACCTGCCATGCGACACAGGCCGGCAACGATGCTCCTGTCGATCAGCCGGCCGATCAGGACATCGTCGGGGCATCCTGCACCGATGCCGTTTTTGGCCGCCATGAACTCGATAGCCGGGGGTGTCCAGAACGGCAGCGGTTGGGCACTGTCCTCGTTGCGGACACTGCCTGCCCGCCCCAGGGCGCTTGCCAGACAAATTTGCTTCATAAATTCCTCCCATGTGATCCGCAGTGACCCCTAGCTTATGAGCAAACATCGCTCCAACTTTTTAACTTAATATTTTCAATTACTTAGCAATTGGGCCCGGATTCATCCCCCGGGGGTTCCGATTCATTGTCGGATCAAGACACGCTGCTTAATGGTTCAATCTTCCGGCACATCACTCACCTTTCGCTACTGACTCATTTTTGACTCATGATTCATATTGTACTCAGAGCACCAGCAACCAGGCAACGGCCAAGAGGCAGTCGGCACTTGTTCCTGCCGGGGGCATGTGATACTTTTTAGGCCGTATCCCAAGTCCGTTATTTTCCTTGGCATATTCCCGCATCCCCCGGGCTGCGCCCCACCCCAGGACAGACATGAAACCCGAACAGGCCCTTTTGAAACAGCTACCCGCCGTGGACCGAATCCTTCGTGCGGCCCCGCTGGCCGCCCTGGCCGAACGGGTTCCCCACCGAATTCTGCTCGAGGCGGCCCAGCAGACCGTGGAAAGCCTGCGGCGCGCCATCCTGCAAGGGATCGAGGCGATTGACCCGGCGCAGCTGGAAATCGATCGGGTAGCCACCACGGCCGCGGCAAAAGCCGAGGCGAAAATGCTCCCGAACCTGCGCCCGGTGATCAACGCCACCGGCACCCTGCTGCACACCAACCTCGGCCGGGCCCCCTTGAGCGAGGCGGCGCTTGCAGCCATGGCCGCGGTCTCTCGGGGCTATTCCAACCTCGAGTTCGACCTGGAAAGCGGCGAGCGCGGCCACCGCTACGCACATATCGAGGAGCTGGTCTGCCGGCTGACCGGCGCGGAGGCCGCCACCGTAGTCAACAACAACGCCGGCGCCGTGCTGCTCGCCCTGACCGCGCTGGCCAAGGGGCGCGAAGCCATCGTCTCGCGGGGCGAGCTGGTGGAGATCGGCGGCGCCTTCCGGGTGCCCGACGTGATGGCCGCCGGCGGGGTTGCCCTGCGCGAGGTCGGCACCACCAACAAGACCCACCTGCGCGATTACCGGGAGGCCATCGGCGAGGCGACGGGGCTGCTGCTCAAGGTCCACACCAGCAACTACCGCATCGTCGGTTTCTCCTCCGCGGTGCCGGCTGCCGAACTGGTCACCCTCGGCCGCGAACACGGCCTGCTGGTGATGGAAGACCTGGGCAGCGGCATGCTGCTGGATCTTACCGAATTCGGCCTGCCCCGCGAGCCGACGGTGGCCGAGACCGTCGCCGCCGGGGTCGACGTGGTCACCTTCAGTGGCGACAAGCTGCTCGGCGGCCCCCAGGCCGGCCTGATCGTCGGCCGCGCCGGAGCCATCGAGAAGATTCGCCGCCACCCCATGGCCCGAGCGATGCGCAGCGACAAGCTGACCCTGGCCGCCCTCGAGGCCACCCTGCGCCACTACCTCGACCGCACCGAGGCGGTCCGCGAGATCCCGGTGCTGCGCATGCTGGCCGCATCCGCGACAGAGATCGAGGCCCGCTGCCAATCTCTGGCAAGCCGGCTTGCTGCGAATCTCGGCGAGCAGGCGCGGATCACCGTCATCCCCGAGCCCTCTGCGGTGGGCGGCGGCGCCCTGCCCCTCACCGAACTGCGGGGCTTCGCTGTGGCCCTGAGCCCGCGCGGGCTGACCGTCAGCGACCTGGCCGCCCGCCTGCGCCGCGCAAGGACTCCCGTGGTGGGGCGCATCCAGGAGGATCGCCTGCTGCTCAACCCGCGCACCCTGGCTCCCGGGGAGGAGAACGATCTGCTCCGGATAGTGACCGAGGCCAGCAAACCGGGAAGCGAGGCGCAATGAACAAACTCCAGCAGCGCTTCGTCATCCTCGGCACCGCCGGTCACGTCGACCACGGCAAGACCGAACTGATCCGCGCCCTCACCGGCCAGGAGACCGACCGCCTCAAGGAGGAGAAGGAACGCGGCATCTCCATCGACCTCGGCTTCGCCTCCTTCCGCCTGCCAAGCGGGCAGGTGGCCGGGGTGGTCGACGTGCCCGGTCACGAGCGTTTCATCCACAACATGCTGGCCGGCATCGGCGGTATCGACCTGGTGCTGCTGGTGGTGGACGTCGGCGAAGGGGTCATGCCCCAGACCCACGAACACCTGCAGATTTTGCAGCTGCTCGAGGTGCAGCGCGGCATCGTGGTGCTGACCAAGTGCGACCTGGCCGAGGAGGACTGGATCGACATCGTCGAAGAGGAGATCCGCGAGGAGGTGGCGGAAACCTTTCTCAAGGAAGCGCCCTTCTGCCGAGTCTCCTCCCTGACCGGAGCGGGGATCCCCGAACTGGTCAAGACCATCCAAACCGAACTGGCCGGGCTTACGCCCAAGGATGCCGAAGGGCCCATGCGCCTTCCGGTGGACCGGCATTTCAGCGTCAGCGGCTTCGGCACCGTGGTCACCGGCACCCTGCTTTCCGGCAGCGTGAGCACCGGCGACACCGTGGAGGTGCTGCCGCCGGGAGAGCAGGTGCGGGTGCGCGAGGTGCAGGTGCACGGCAAAAAGGTCGAGCAGGCCTTCGCCGGCCAGCGGGTGGCGGTCAACTTGGCGGCCCTCGACCGCGCCCGGCTGCAGCGCGGCTCGGTGGTGGGCACCCCGGGGATTTTCGAGCAGACCGAGAGGCTCGACGCCCGCCTGAGCCTGCTGCCCGAGGCCCCGCGGCCGCTGAAGTTCCGCGACCCGGTCCATTTCTACCTGGGCACCGCCCGGGTGGTGGGGATCGTCGCCCTGCTCGACCGCGACGAGCTCAAACCGGGCGAGAGTGCCATCGTGCAGATCCACCTCGACCGTCCGCTGGTCGCCCACCGCCAGGACCGCTTCATCGTCCGCTCCTACTCGCCGATGACCACCATCGGCGGCGGCATGGTCATCGACCCGCGGCCGGTCAAGCACCGCCGTTTCCGCCAGGAGGTCATGGCCGCGCTGGCCGAGCTCGAATCGGGCGAAAAATCCTTCCTGCTGCAGAAGCTCGCCGACCAGGAATGCACCCGGCTGAAAGATCTGGAGGTCGCCTCGGGCATCGGCCGCGAGCGCATCGAGAAGCATTTGGAGGAACTGCGAGCCGAGGCCAGGATCGACCTGCTCGCCGACCAGTGGGCCAGCGCCGAATCGATTCGCGCCTGGCGCCGGCGGCTGGTGGAGGAGACCGGACGCTTTCACGCCGTCCACCCACTCGACCCGGGCATCCCCCACGCCACCCTCAAGGGGGCACTGCCGGCCAAGCTCTCGCCCAAAGCTTTCGACACCCTGCTCGAAGCTGCCGTCGCCGATGGAGAACTGCTCAAACACGGCGAGTCGGTCAAGCAGCCCGACTTCGCTCCCACCCCCTCGGCGGAGCAGGCCCGGCTGATCGAACTGATCGAGTCCGCCTACCTTGAGGCTGGCCCGCAGGCCAAAAACCGGCAGGAAATGCTCGATCGCCTCAACCTGCCGGCGGGCAGGATCGACGACTGCTTCGCCTTTTTGTTCGGTAGCGGCCGGCTGATCAAGCTCAACGAGGAAAGCTTCCTCCACGCCGAGACCTACCAGGCCGCCCTCGCGGCGCTGCGCAGCCACTTCGCCGCCAATGAGACCCTGACCCTGGCCCAGTTCCGCGACCTCATCGGCAGCGCCCGCAAGCAGGTGCAGGCCCTGCTCGAATACTGGGACGGCCTCAAATACACCATGCGCCGCGGCGACGAGCGGGTGGCGTGGAAACTGCCGAAAGGTAGTGACGAGTAATTAGTAATCAGTGATGTGTAACGGCCTACGTAGGCTAGGCAGAGCAGAGCGATGCCCAGCAGACCGTGATGCGTAATTCGTAATTCGTGATCGGTAAAGGCAAAACCTGTCGCAGGATTGGTGGGGCGTAGCGGCACCCATCAGAATCATAGAGAGACTTCAATGACGGACAAGAAACCTAAACTGACCAGCCTCGCGCGCAGCAGCGGTTGAGCGGCCAAACTGGGCCCCGAGCCCCTGGCACAGGTGCTGTGTCAGCTGCCGCCATCGAATGATCCCAATCTGCTCTCGAGCGCCATCCCCTTCGCCGACGCCGGCGTCTACCGGATCGCCGAGGACCAGGCCCTGGTGCAGTCCGTCGACTTTTTCACCCCGGTGGTCGACGATCCCTACCGCTACGGCCAGATCGCCGCGGCCAACGCGCTGTCGGACATCTTCGCCATGGGCGGCCGGCCCCTGACCGTGCTCAACCTGGTGGGCTTCCCCTCCTGTACCCTGGGGACGGAGGTGCTGACCGAGATTCTCAAGGGGAGCGCGCAGAAGGTCGCCGAGGCCGGCGCCGTGGTGGTGGGCGGGCACACGGTGGAGGACGAGGAGCCCAAGTTCGGCCTGGCCGTCACCGGCCTGGTCGACCCGCGGGCGATGGTCACCACCGTCGGCGCCCGCCCGGGCGACCGGTTGATCCTCACCAAGCCCCTCGGCACCGGGATCCTCACCACGGCTCTCAAGGGCGAGGTGCTCGACCAGGCGCAGATGAGCGAGGCCATCGAGGGGATGGCCACCCTCAACCAGGCGGCGGCGAGAGTCATGCTGGAAGTGGGGGTTTCGGCCTGCACCGACATCACCGGCTTCGGCCTGCTCGGCCACGGCCTGGAGATGGCCGAGGCGAGCGGGGTTTGCGTGGTGCTGGAGGGAAAAGCCCTGCCGGCCTACCCCCAGGTGCGAGAGATGGCCGCCATGGGCCTGGTGCCCGAAGGCAGCTACAAGAACCGCGACTACTACCTGCCGCGGGTGGAGCAGGCCGAGAGCATCCCCGCGGAAGTCGTTGACCTGATCGCCGACCCCCAGACCTCGGGCGGCCTGCTCATCGCCGTCGCGGCGGACAAGGCTCGGGAGCTAGAGGAAAAACTGCAAGCGGCCGGCTGCGGCGCCTACGCCATTGGCCGGGTGGAGGAGAGTCCCGGGTGGGGGATGCGGGTGGAGGAGTAGGAGAATGGGTCCTTTGTCCTTTGTCCTTTGTCCTTTGTCCTTTGTCCTTTGTCCTTTGTCCTTTGTCCTTTGTCCTTTGTCCTTTGTCTACTGACTACTTACTCCCAACTTCTGACCTTTACATATCCCCCGTCAGCTTCTGCAACGCGAAGATCTTCGGATTGATCCGGCTCACCACGGCCACGACCTCGCGCAGGGCGATCTCGTCGAGGCCGGTCTCTTCGTCGCGGCCCTGGAAATAGTCGTAGCCTTTCGGCAGCTCCGAGAACTGGCCGTCCTTGAGCAGGGCTGCGTCGACCAGGTCGTTGACCCGGCCCTGGGCCTCCCAGGGGTCGCGATAGTTGAACTGGCGGGCGACCACGTGCAGGGCCAGGCCGTTCTGAAACACCCCCTTCACCTCGAAGGAGAACTCACGGGGGGCCCCGTAGTTTTCCGAACGCCCCGAGCGGGACATGGTCTTGGCCCCGGCCGCCTCCAGGATCTCGCGGACGGAGTCTTCGGTCATCGGTTGGGGTTGATCCATATCTGAAACCTCCGGTGGTCCGTGGTCCGTGGTCCGTGGTCAGTAAAATGCATTTCTCGGCCCACGGTCCACGGCTCACGGTCCACGGTCTTCAAACATCCAGCCGCAGTTCCATGCCCCAGTCGACAGGCTTCTGCCCTTCTTTGGTCAGCACCCATAGGGTGGGGAATTCCATGGCCTCGGGGGCCTCGCCGAAGCCGTCGGTGAGGTAGATCACGGCGGCGGGACGCGGCTGCATGGTGCGGGCGTACGCGAAGACCGGACGCAGGTCGGTGAAGCCGCCCCCTTGGTAGACTTCGACCACGCCGGGGCTGCCGCAAAAACTGTCGATGCGCTGGATGCGGCTCCCCGAGTAGAGGACCGTGACCCGGCTCTCGCGGCCGCGGGCGATCTGCACCAGCTCGCGGGCGAACCCCTCGCGCAGCTCGCGGATGTTGGTGGAATCGCTGACATCCACCCCCACCAGCAGGTTGAGCCGCCGGCGCTTGCGGATGCCCGGCGTGTCGTGGGCGAAGCGGCGGTGTTCGCGCTTCCAGGTGCTGCGCCTACCGACCCGCCCGGCGCTGGCCACGAACTGCCGCAGCACCTGCCGCCAGGGGATCGGCGAGGGGGCGAGCATCCCCTCCACCAGCTCCCGCACATCGCCGGGGACCTCGCCGCGGCTCTTGCGCCAGGCCTCGCGCACCATCCCCCGGATCACCTCTTCGGCCAGCCCGGCGGGGGTGCTGTCCGCCTCCTGCCAGACCCGGTGGTCGTCCAATGTCTGCACGTCCCGCAGATCCTGCAGCGGCTCGGCCCCTTCCCCCCTGTCCCGGTGCGAACCGGCATCGGGAGCGGCATTGCCGACTCCCCGCCCCTGCTGGTTGCCGACGTCGAAGGAGGAGGAAACCAGGCGGTAGTACTCCTCGGCGGCCAGCCCCGCCTCGACGCGAAACCGCCCGGGAAACAGCGCCTGGGGCGGCAGCCCCTCGATGCCGGGGTTGATGGCCAGGTCGCAGGCCAGGTCCCAGTCGTGGCTGTGGCGCCCCTTGCGGCGGGTCATGTGCAGGTGCAGCACATGCTTGAGGACATGTTCGAGCAGCGCCCGCTGCTCGCCGGGCTCGAAGCGCAAAAAGGCTTCCGGATCGACGCACAAGGTCGGCGTCCCGTTGCGGATGGTCGCCCCCAGGGCCTGCCCATCTGTAACCACCCGCCGCCGAAAGCCCAGCAGAAAGTGCCCGTAGAAGGGATGGGTCTTAAGCAGTCGTACCACGGCATTCTCAAGCCCCCGCATCTCATCACTCATCACTCATCACGGTTTTCAAGACGCTTCCCGGCTGATTTCGGCGATGGCGTCGAACACGATTTCATCGTATTTATCCTGGGTAATGGCCTCGGCCACCGCGGGGATCTTCACCAAAGCCTTGACCAGCCCGAAGCGCATGTCCCGCGGCAGGGCGCCGATGTAGCGGACCAGGTTCTGCTCCTGGGTGGGCGCCAACTGCGGTGCCACCTCCAGGGTGGTGACCAGGTCGTTCAGGGTCACCGCCTGCAGGTCGTCGCGCTGGGCCTGGATGCGCCCGGCAACCGCCTCCCAGCTGTCGAGCACCTGGCGGGCGGTGACCGGGCGCTCCTGCTGCTCGGTGCACCAGCGCAGAAACATGATCGCCGCCTCCTTGCCGACCACCCCGGCGTAGATCTCCATTTCCAGCTCTGCCGGAAACCGGCAGCGCCGGCGCAGGGTGCTGACCATCTCCCAGGCCCGCTCCGTCGGCTCGACCTGCAGGTCCATGGCGCTTCCCTGACGGGCCAGCAGATTGGGGTTGGCGGAGAGAAACTGCTGCACCCCGTCATCGAAGCTTTTGGCCTTGGCGTAGCGCGCCCAGCACTGGTAGTCGGTTTCGACGTAGAGCAGCACCATGCGGTCGAGCAGCGCCCGATCGAGGGTGGCCACCTGGTAGGTGCCGTCCGGGGGGTTGATGGCCACCACCACCTTGTGCTTGGGGTCGAGCTGGTGGGTATGCAGGGCGCGCCGCTGCCCTTCGGCGGGGGGCTCGACGAACTGGAAGATCGCCTGCAGGGTGTCCTCCTGCTGGGCGCGGTTGAGTTCGTCGCAGTGGATGACCGTCTCCGGATCGTTCTCGGTGGGCCACCAGCTGGGCCGTGACCAGTGCATGACCTCCCCCTGCCGGTAGGGAACCCCCACCAGGTCGCCGACCTCCATTTGCCCCAACCGCAGGGGCACATAGCGCCGTCCGATCTCCCGGCAGACCTGCAGGATCCCCGCGGTCTTGCCCACGCCGCGGTGCCCCACCACGCAGGGGGTAAGGTCAGTCTTGGTGAGGATCTCCCGCAGTACGGTTTTCATCTGCTCGACATTCATTGACTCCAGCTCTCCAGACGAAATTGGACAAATAAGGTTTACAATAAACCGGGCCGACCGTCCCTGTCTACCGGAATGAGCCCCGGCTGGCCCCTTGCCGCCAGCGGTGGTTTCAGCTAAGATGTCTTCTAGTCTGCGGTGAAAGGATCGAGGGATGTTTGGTCTGGGCATGGTGGAAATTGGCATTCTGGTGGCACTGGTGGTCCTGGTTTTCGGCGGTGCGAAAGCCCGAGAGTTATTCTCCACCGCCTTTAAAACCTATCAGAAGGTGAACCAGACCAAGCAGGAGCTGCGCAACATGGTCAGCCTCGACGGACTGCTCGGAAAAAAGGACAAGGATTCCTGAGCAGTCCCCCTGCCATGTTCACCAATGAAAAAGCCCCCTGGTCGCAGGGGGCTTTTGGTTTTTTTCCTGGGCAGCTCAGACCAACTTTTTGATTGCGGCCAGGGCGGCGGCGTAGTCGGGCTCGGCGGTCACCTCCTTGACGATCTCCCGGTAGGCGACCTTGTCGTTCTGGTCGATGACGTACACAGCCCGGGCAAGCAGCTTGAGTTCGTTGATCAGCAGGCCGTAATTGAGGCCGAAGGAGCGCTCCTGGTAGTCGGAGAGGGTCTTGACCTTTTCGATCCCGGCGTTGCCGCACCAACGCTTCTGGGCGAAGGGCAGATCGAGGCTGATGGTATAGGCCACCACCGCGGCCGGCAGCTTGGCGACCTCTTCGTTAAACTTGCGGGTCATGGCGTCGCAGACCGGGGTATCGATGGAAGGTACCGCGGTGATCAGCCGCACTTTCCCCTTCGAGTCCGCCAGGCCTACCGGCTGCAGGCCGTTGTCCACCGCCTTGAATTCCGGGGCCTTGTCGCCGACTTTCACTTCGGGACCAAGCAGGGTCACGGGGTTGCCTTTGAAGGTAACGGCGCCTTTACGTTCCTGAGTCATCGGGTAATCTCCTTGGATAAATATATAATCGAACAAGTCATAATTCTAGCGGCCCGATCTGGGCTGTCAAGGCAGGGAAGAAAATTTCCCCTATCCCCCCGGGCAGGCGAACCGAGGTGCCAATGCGGGGGATACAAAACAGGCCGCCCGGAAAACCCGAACGGCCTGTTGCTTGCAGCATGCCAGAGACGTTTATTTTATCGGCCCGGTGAACAGCCAGTCGTTGGCCTGGACTGCGGCATGGCAATTGATGCAGCCCTCGACCTTCCCTTCCTGCTCGATGCTGCCGTCCGGGGCGTACTTGAGCCAGAACCAGTCGCCCCCTTCAGGGTTGTAGCCTTTGATCCGGTAGATCACGGTGGTGGCGGCCAGCTGCTTGTCCGGGGTGTAGTTCTCCTTGACGATCAGGCCACCGACGGGGACGGAAGTGGACTTGGCGGCAAAGGCCTGGGCAACCTCCGCTGATATGTAGGTAGTCAGAAATGCGCCGTGGGGGTGTTGTCCCTTGTAGAGTTTGCCCTTGCCCGGCCAGAGCGCCCACCCCTGGTAGGGATTGGTCCTGGTGACATAGTCGATGACCGCCTGCCCGTCCGCGGCCGGCAACCCTTCCGATACCGAGCCGCCCTTCGCGCAGGCGCCCAGCAGGACCAGCAGAGCCAGGGGAAGCAGACAGTGGATGATTCTGGACAGCTTCGGCATGCAACCCTCCTTAAACCGTTTGAAGACAAGGGGTGTGGACACAGACAAACCTTTTTAAATCAAGCAGGATTTCCTTGCGAGTCAAGGCGACGGGCGGGCCGTGCCTCGCCGCTTACAGTTCGGTTCCATCCGGGTCGAATTTGACCAGGAAGCCGTCGCTCGGAATGACTCCAAGGTTGGGTTTGAACAGGTCACCATCGGTAGAGCCACTGACAAACAGGTTTCCGGCCGGGTCGACGGCGACTCGGCTGGAAAATCCGGAGGCACCCGCGACACCGATGATCCGCGTCCACTGCAGGGTCAGGCTGCCGTCGAACTTGGCCACGTAGCCATCGTCAACGCCCTGGCCCAGTTCACCGTTGATATCGCCCGAGGTTTCCCCGGCGACATAGACGTTGTCGGCCGAGTCTACGGCAAGCCCGCCGAAGGCGTCGTCGAATTGATCGCTGCCGAACTGACGGATCACGGAAGTTCCCGTGCCGTTGGTGAATTTGGCGATGAAGGCATCGATACTGGGGGCCAGGATCCCGCCGTTGTCGAAATCCCCGCCGGTAAACCCGCCGACGTAGACGTTGCCGAGCGAGTCGACCACCACTCCGGAGCCCTCGTCATTGCCGTCGGTGCCGAACTGCTCGATCAGCGTCGGCCCGACCCCATCGGGGTCGAAGCTGACCAGGTAGGCATCGGCATCCAGGAAAGTCGTCGCCGGAACTTCCAGGTCCCCCATGGCGCTGCCCGTGACGTAGATGTTGCCCGCCGCGTCGAGGGCCAGGGCCTTGGCGGTGTCGTCGTCGTCGGTACCATACTGCCGCACCCAGAGCTGGGTCCCGTCCGGAGCGAACTTGGTCAGGAAGGCATCATCGAAGTCAAAAGACTGCCCCACCTCCAGGACGCCACTCGTGGAGCCGGCGACGTAGACGTTTCCGGCGGCGTCCACCTGCACGGCGTTGGCAGCGTCGAACTCCACCACATCCCCGAAGCGCCAGAGCCAGAGGATTTGCCCGGTCGGGTCCAATTTGCCGACAAAGGCATCCTCGTCCCCGGGGGAGGTGTCGGTGCCGCCGAGAAAGCCGTCACCCAAGTCCCCGGTGGTCGATCCCACGATATAAATGTTTCCGGATTTATCTACCACCACGTTGGTGGCGCTTTCATCGCCCGCCGAGCCGATCTGCTTCAGAAACAGCTGGGCCCCGGTGGGATCGTACTTGACTAGGAACAGGTCATCCCCGCCCGCGTTGGCGCCGGCGGCCTCCAGGTCATCATCGGTGTGCCCGAAGACATAGGTGTTGCCGGCATCATCCACGGCGACGCTCAACACCTCTTCGATACCGGCCTCGCCGATCTGGATGCTGCCGCCCCAGACCAGGTTCTCCACGGTAAAGTCGAAGGAGAACGGAGCCGCCAGGGCGTTGCCCGCCAGGTCGGCGGCACCGGTGGTCACCGTCGCGGTATAGGTGACGCCGGGGGCCAGCCCGATCGCCGGGGTGAAGGTGGCCAGGTTGCCGGCGGTGACGATGGTCCCCGCCAGGTTACCGACGGTAAAGGTCGTTGCGTTAAGGCTGGCAGGATCCATATCTTCGCTGAAGGTCACGGAAACTGTGGCCAGGTTGTCGACGTTGAGCGCCCCGTCGACGGGGATCGACGAGGTGACCGTGGGAGCGGTGGTATCCGGTACCGCGCCGGTGGTAAAGCTCCAGACGAAATCAGCGGCAAGAGGGTTGCCGGCCAGATCCTGGGCCGCGGTGGTGATGCGCGCTTCCAAAGTGGCGTTGGCGGGAAGGGCTCCCGCCGGCGTGAACTGGGCAATGGTGGCGCTGGAGAGCTGAACAGTACCTGGCACCGGGACAGGCGAAACCGGATCGGTGACATCGTTTACCACCAGAGTGCCGACGGCGCCGTTGATGCTCGCCGCCAGTATCGGCTCACTGAAGGTGGCGGTGATGGCCGCCAGGTTGACCGCCACATCCACCGCCCCGTCGAGCGGGGCCACTTCGAGGACCTGGGGAGCCACCGTGTCGGGGACCAACGGTTGCTTGGGGTTGGCGGAGCTGCCCCCGCCGCCTCCGCCTCCGCATCCGGCAAGCGCCAGGACCTGCACCCCCATCACGACCAGCAGCATCAGACTACGCAAGAACATATTCTGCAATCTCCTTCCGGAACAATCATTTAGCCAATTCAAGGAGGGAAGGCCCCGGGGAAGGGGAATACCCCCACCCGAACCAGCCCAAACCCCAGGTCAAATCCTTGACCGAACCGCTTGCACATCCCGACACTCTAGCCGTCCCGCCCCGCCCCTGTCAAGAAACCGCAAATTAATCAAACCTCACCCGCACACCCCGCAGCGGCGGCAGCCGGCGGAACAGCGCGGGGTGAATTTCCCCTCCAGCCCGCGGAGGTATTCCTGGTAGAGGTAGTCGCGGGCGAAACCCTGGTCAATAACCTCCCAGGGGAAGAGTTCGTCTTCGCCGCGCTCGCGGGTCACGTAGAAAGCCGGGTCGAGCCCGAGCTCACGGCAGGCGGCCTTGAGGTTCTTCCCGGCGGCGAGCAGCGGCAGGGCCTCGGCGATCCGGCGGTCGCCCCGGGAGAGGAACGCCTGCAGTACCGCCGCACGCAGCGATTCGAAAATCACCTCGGTATTGGGCATGCGGGCGATGGCCGAGCGGATCCGGCGCATCTTTTTCTCCAGGGACTTTTCCGTATCCATCCCGCTCCACTGCAGCGGGGTGAAGGGCTTGGGGATGAAAGGGTTCACCGACAGGGTGATGGTGCCGAGCCGCCCCCTCTTCTTCCCCTCGGCCAGCCAGGCCTCGCGAATCCTGGCGGTCAACTCAAGCAGCTCATCCAGATCCTCGTCGCTCTCCCCAGGCAAGCCGATAAGAAAATAGAGCTTGAGGTTGATTATCCCCCCCGCGGCCAGCAGGGCCACGGCACGAAGGATCTGCGCCTCGTCGATCCCCTTGTTGATCAGATCGCGCATCCGCTGGCTGCCCGCCTCAGGAGCCAGGGCCACGGTGCGATGGCCCGACCCGGCCAGGGCCGCGACCTCCTCGGCGCTGAGCGAATCGATGCGCAGGCTCGACACCGAGATTTTGCCGCCGCGCTCTCTGATCGCTTCGTTCAGGGCGGCGATTTCATGGTAGTCGCTGACCGCGGCTCCCACCAGGCCGACCTTTTCGCGGCTGCAGAGGCCGGCTTCGACCTGGCCGGTCAGGTTCGCCAGGCTTCGCTCCCGGGGGGGCAGGTACAGATACCCCGCCGCGCAGAAACGGCACCCCCTCGAGCAGCCCCGCGACACCTCGGTGAGGGCCATATCGCCGAACTCGGTGGCCTCGGTCTGGATAAAGGAGCGGCTCGGCGCAGCGTCCAAATCGGCCACCCACTGGCGCCGCACCCGCCCCGGCACGCCCGGTTCCGGAGTCATGGCCGCCACCGTCCCCTCGGGGTGGTAGCTCACTTGGTAGAGGGACGGCACATAAAGCCCAGGCTGCTCGGTCAGGGCCTGAAGCAGCTCCTCCCTGGTCCCCTCGAATCCGCCCAGGGTACCCAGCAGCGCGGGGAGGATCTGTTCGGCCTCGCCCACGGCGAAAGCGTCCATGATTTCGGCGAGAGGCTCGGGGTTGAGAAAGGCACAGACCCCGCCGCACAGCAACAGCGGGTAGCGGTCGTCGCGTTGTGAAGCGAACAGCGGCAGCCGGCCCAGCTCGAAGATTTCCGGAAGATTGAGGTAATCGTTCTCGAAGGGGATGGAAAAGGCCACCACGTCGAAGTCTTCAAGAAACCGCCCCGATTCCAGCGAAAACAGGGGGTAGCCGGTTTTGCGATGTTCTTCGAGGTCCTCCGGGTCGGGAAGAAAGAAGCGCTCGCAGAGCGAGTCCTCGCGGCTGTTGAGCAGGTGGTGCACGGTGAGAAAACCGAGGTTGCTCATGGCATGGTGGTAGGTGTTCGGGTAGACCAGGGCCACCGCCAGCCGTCCTCCCCACGGGTTGGTTCTGCCGCCGGTCTCGGCTTCGAACCGTTTTCTCGCTTTTTCGATCAGTTTTCTGGACATTTACGGCCGTGATTCGTGACTCGTGACTCGTGATTCGTGACTGGGTGCCAGTTTACTAAGGTGGCGTGGTTGCTGGCAACGAAATCCTGGAAAAAAAAGAGGGGACCGCACAATGCGGTCCCCGTTGACGAGGGAGTCGTCGCTGCATAGCAAAAATGGCAGGCACTGCCCTGGGGCCCGCCGGGCGGAGAACCGGCGGAGGACAGGCCAGGAGACTCTGCTCCATGCCATCGGGGGACGAGCCGACGGAGCTCACCCCCGGATCATGTCGGGAAGCCCGTTACGGCAAGGGGGGGTGGTGCCGTTGCCGGGCTGGCCCTCGATCAAATACCTGGGTCAGTCGACCCGGCGGCGCAGGAAAGTCGGAATGTCGTATTCCTTCTCCTCGCTGAACCCCGAAGAGCGGGGCATCCGGGGGACTTCCTTCTGCTTGTCGCGGATGAAGGTCGGCAGGTCGCGGTCGACCTTGCCGGCCACCACGGCCCGATTGGCGATCTCCTCGACGTTGCGCTGATTCTTGTCGAAAGAGGCGCCAAAACCGGTGGCGATGGCGGTCACCTTGATCTTTTCGCCCATCTCCTCGTTGATCACCAGGCCGATGATGATGTTGGCGTCCTCGTGGACCTTTTCGTGGATGATGCGCGAGACTTCGTCGAATTCCTCCATGGTCATGCTCGAGGAACCGGTGATGTTGACCAGCACCCCCTTGGCGCCCGAAATGTCGATTTCCTCCAACAGGGGGCTGCTGATGGCCTGCTGGGCCGCTTCGGCGGCGCGCTTGTCGCCCTCTGCCAGGCCGATGCCCATCATGGCCATGCCGCGTTCGCTCATGATGGCCTTGACGTCGGCAAAGTCGACGTTGATCATCCCCTCGGTGGTGATCAGGTCCGAGATCCCCTGGACCGCCTGGCGCAGCACGTCGTCGGCAGGCTTGAAGGCGTCGAGGATACTCATGTTTTTGCCGGCCAGCCCAAGCAGCCGGTCGTTGGGGATGACGATCAGCGAGTCGACCACGTCCTTGAGGGAATCCACGCCGAAATCGGCTTTCTTGGAGCGCTGCTTCCCCTCGCGGGTAAAGGGTTTGGTGACCACCCCGACGGTCAGCGCGCCGATGTCCTTGGCCACCTCGGCGATAATCGGCGCGGCCCCGGTACCGGTGCCGCCGCCGAGACCCGCGGCGATGAAGACCATGTCGGCCCCGTCGAGCAGTTCGGCCAGCCGGGCCCGGTCCTCAAGGGCTGCTTCGCGGCCCATCTCCGGGTTGGCCCCTGCGCCAAGGCCCTTGGTGAGCTTGGCACCGAGCTGGATCTTCATCGGGGCCAGGCTGCGTTTGAGCGCCTGGGCGTCGGTATTGGCCGCGAAAAACTCCACTCCCTCGAGGTGGGCGTCGATCATGGTGTTGATGGCGTTGCCGCCGCCACCGCCTACGCCGATTACCTTGATCTTTGCCGTCTGGTCGATACTCTCATCAAATTCAAACATGACTCCCTCCGATCCGTTGATTGCGGTCAGGGCTTCTCCGCGACCCTGGCCTGGGTTGACATCATTGTCGAAATATTCGGTTAGAAAAATTCGCCGAACCACTCTTTCATGCGGCGAATGACCTTGTCGAAAACGTTCTCCTGGCCGATCTTGAAATTGCTGGTTTGCAGGTTTTTGGTGCCGTACTTGACCAGCCCCACGCCGGTGGCGTAGATCGGCGAATTGACCACGTCGGTCAGCCCGCCGATATCGCGGGGGACACCGCGGCGCACCGGCAGGTTGAAGATCTGCTCGGCCAGCTCGGGCATGCCGGGCAGGATGCAGGTCCCACCGGTGATCACCACCCCCGAGGCGATCACGTCCTCGAGGCCGCTCTTGATGATTTCCCGGTTGGCCAGGGTGAAGATCTCCTCCACGCGCGGCTCGAGGATCTCTGCAAGCAGCTGCCGCGAGAGGATGCGCGGTTCGCGCCCGCCCACCGAGGGGACCTCGATGGTCTCGTCCTTGCCCACCATGGCAGTCAGGCAGCAGCCGTAGCGCTGCTTGATCTTTTCGGCCTCGGCCATGGGGGTGCGCAGGCCCACGGCGATGTCGTTGGTCAGGTGGTTGCCGCCCAGCGACAGCACCGAGGTGTGCTTGATGGCCCCGTCGACGAAGATGGCGATGTCGGTGGTGCCGCCGCCGATGTCGATGATCGCCACGCCAAGTTCCTTCTCGTCGGGCGAAAGCACCGCCTCGGCCGAGGCCAACTGCTCGAGCACGATGTCGCCCACGTCGACCCCGGCGCGGTTGCAGCTCTTGATGATGTTCTGGGCGCTGGCGACGGCGCCGGTGACGATGTGCACCTTGGCCTCGAGGCGCACCCCGCTCATGCCGAGGGGTTCCTTGATCCCGTCCTGGTCGTCGATGATGAACTCCTGAGGGAGGATGTGGATCACCTCGCGGTCCATGGGGATGGCGATGGCCTTGGCGGCGTCGATCACCCGGCGCACGTCCTCATTGGTCACCTCGCGGTTCTTGATGGCGATGACCCCCTGCGAGTTCATGCCGCGGATGTGCCCCCCGGCGATGCCGGCGAAGACCGCCTTGATTTCGCATCCGGCCATCAGCTCGGCCTCGCGCAGGGCCTTCTGGATGGCGGCGACGGTGCTCTCGATGTTGATCACCACCCCTTTGCGCAAACCTTTGGACGGGCTGGTGCCGATACCCACGATATCCAGCCCCTCGTCGGTGAGGCTGCCGACGATGGCGCAGATCTTGGTGGTACCGATATCCAGGCCGACAATCAGGTTCTCCCGCTTATTGCTCATCGTTCTTCCTTTCCCCCTTGTCCAGCGGTTGCTATTCGAAAACAGGCCTAATGCCAGAAATCAGTCGCGCCCTACCCTTTGCCCGAAACCATCCTGGGATCGAGCTTGACAATGACCCGGTCGGTCACGTTCAGATCGATGTACTTCAGCCCCAACAGGCGGGGGGCAAGCTCAGGATATATATGTTCCAGCCTATCCAGTTTGATGTCGAAATTGCCAAACCCCATGTGCACCGGGATTCCCCCGACCAGGGTGTACAGAACCAGTCCCTCGGTGGCGTCGACATGCAGTTCGGAGACCTGGGCCAGGTTGAAGCGGCTGCGGTTTGAAAGAGCCAGGGCCAGGGCCAGGGCATCGCCGAGCATCCGCCGCGCCTCCTCCGGGCGCTCCAGCAGCCATTTGCGGTCGATTCCGGTAATCACCGGATAATCGAGGCTGTCCGAAGGAACCAGGGTCTTGAAGACCTCGCCTTCGGCATCCACGTAATACAGATGGTCGAGATTGACGATCGCCTTCGGTTCATGCTCGCTGACTCGAATCAGCACCTCCCGGGGGAAAGCCCGTTCAACCTGCGCCGAGGCGATCCAGGGGTTTTCGGCGATCTTGCTGCCGATCATCTCGAGGTCGAGATCGAAGATGTTGGTCCCCAGCGCGATGTCGGACTGGGCCAGGATCGCCTCCTCGCTCACCTTATTTTGCCCCGAAACCCGCACCCGCTCCACATTGAAATACCCGGACTGAAAGAGCATCTGCCCGACCAGGAAGGCCCCGCTGACCAGCAGAACCACCGATCCGAGGCGCACCGTGGCGGTCAGCAGCACATGAAAGAACTTCTTCCAGTTGCGCGGCTTTTTCTCACGCTTGCGGCGGTTTGCCTTGACCTTGACCTTGGTCTGACTCTGGGCTTTCAGATCCCTCACCGGTTATCCCCGCTCCCTCGTCCCCACGAAACTACCCGTTTAAAAGCGCCCCTTGCTCCAGCTACTTTCCCAGGGCCGCGTCTTCCAGCATGCGCAGCACCAACTCCGCGAATGAAATCCCCTCATGGCCTGCGGCCTTGGGCAGCAGGCTGGTTTCCGTCATCCCGGGGATGGTGTTCACCTCGAGGCAGAAAAACTCCTTCTCCCGCACCATGAAATCGACTCTTGCGGCCCCGGCACATCCCAGCACCCGGTAGGCGGCCAGCGCCATCTGCTGGATGCGGTCGTACAGCACCCCGTCAAGGGGGGCGGGCAGCAGGTATTCGGTCTGCCCGGCGGTGTACTTGGCCTGGTAGTCGTAGAAACCGCCCTTGGGCACCACCTGGATGATGGGCAGCACCTGGCCGTTGAGGATGCTGACCGTGACCTCCCGCCCCTGGATGAAGTCCTCCACCAGGATTAGGTCATCGCATTTCAGGGCCTCGCTCAGCCCCCGCTGCAGTTCTTCGGGGTTGCGCACGATGCTGACCCCGATGGTCGAGCCCTCCCGGGCCGGCTTGACCACCAGGGGAAAATGCCGGCAGCGATCCAGCAGCCTGGTCTGGTCCTCGCCGCGCCGGTAGGCTTCGAAAGCCGGGGTGGGCAGCTCATGATAGAGCAGCAGCTTCTTGGTGGTCACCTTGTCCATGGCCACGCTCGAGGCGAGCACCCCGCTGCCGGTGTAGGGGATGCCGAGGATCTCCAGCAGGCCCTGGACCGTGCCATCCTCGCCGAAACGCCCGTGCAGGGCGATAAAGGCGACCTCCACCGCCTCCTCCACCAGGCGTGCCGCGAGATTGCGGCCGGCGTCGATTTCCACCGCCTGGAAGCCGGACTGCTGCAGGGCGCCAAGCACCGCCCGGCCGGTGCGCAGGGAAATCTCCCGCTCGGCGGACAGTCCGCCCATGAGGACACCGATTCGTTTTTTCTTCAATTCGCTGCGGGTCATATTTCCAAATATTCAGTGGTCAGAATCCAGGGGTCAGAATAAATACCGGACAAAAACTGCCTCTTTTTACTCTCCGAGGATTTTCACTTCCGGCTCCAATTCGATGCCGGTCTGGCTTTTGACTTCCGTTTGAATGCGCGCCATCAGCCTGACGATATCCCCGGCGGTGGCGCCGCCGGTGTTGACGATGAAATTGGTATGCCGCTCCGCAACCTGCGCTCCGCCCTCGCGCGCTCCGCGCAGACCGGCCTGGTCGATGAGCTTCCAGGCCTGGTGCCCCGGCGGGTTCTTGAACACCGAGCCGGCGTTGGGTCCCCCGACCCGGTGAGCCTGCCCCCGATGGGCGAGGCGGCTGCGGATCTCTTCCGCCAGGGCAGCGGGAGCGGCGGGCCGGAATTGCATCCGGGCTTCCACCACCACCCGGTCGCTGGGAACGACGGAATGCCGGTAGCCGAACTGCAGTTTTCCAGCCTCCCAGGTTTCCTCGCCCCGGGGACCGGCAAGGACGACCTCACGGACCACGTCCGAAAGCTGCTGCCCCCCGGCCCCGGCGTTCATCGCCACCCCTCCGCCGACGGTGCCGGGAATGCCGGCCAGCCCTTCCAGGCCGGCCAGGCCGCGTTCGGCACTCTGGCGGATCAGGGTCATCAGGGGCAGGCCGCCGCCGGCCACCACCTCGCCCGCCTGGCCAAAACTCAGCTCGCGGAAGCGGCCCAGGTGGATCACCGCGCCACGGATGCCACCGTCGCGGACCAGCAGGTTGCTGCCGGCACCGACCACTTGCCAGGGGACCCCTGCCGCGGCGAGCAGCCGCAGGGCCTCCAGCAGCTGAGGCCGGCCGGCGGGTGCCAGAAACAGGTCGGCAGGCCCGCCGACCCGCCAGGTGGTGTGGCGGGCCATGGGTTCGCCGCACAGCAGGTTGCCATCCAGGGCAAGCTTCAGGCTTTCAAAGAGCGTCTGCGACAAGTTACTGCTTTTCCCTCAACAACCGGATCAGCTGCTCGCCGACCTGCCAGACGTTGCCGGCGCCGAGGGTGATGACGATATCCCCCTCCCGGACCATCGCCAGCAGATGGGAGGCGATGGCATTGAAATCGGCGATATGCCGTACGTCCTTGTGGCCATGCCCGGCAATTCCGCTGGCGAGAAGAGCGGCATCCACCCCCTCGATGGGGTCCTCGCCCGCGGCGTAGATGTCGGTGACCACCAGGTGGTCGGCCTGGTAGAAGGCGGTTTCGAAATCTCCCAGCAACGCCTTGGTGCGGCTGTAGCGATGGGGCTGGAACACCGCGATCACCCGCCGGTCCCAACCGGAGCGGGCCGCTGCCAGGGTCGCCTTGATTTCCGCGGGGTGATGGCCGTAATCGTCCACCACCATGATGCCGCCCTGATCGAACTTGACCTGAAAGCGGCGCTGCACCCCGCCGAAGTCCTTGAAACCCTCGGCGATGGTGGCAAAGGGGAGGTTGAGCTCCAGGGCCACGGCCACCGTGGCCAGGGCGTTGAGCACGTTGTGCCGCCCGGGCATGCGGAAACAGACCCGGCCCAGGGTCTCCTCCCGGCGGTGCACGGTGAAGGAGGTGGTCCCCTCGCGGTGCTCGATGGCGGTGGCGCGGATATCGGCCTGGCTGGATAGCCCGTAAGTGGTGAAGCGCTTCTTCACCCGCGGGATGATCTCCTGGATGTTCGGATCATCCAGGCAGAGCACGGCCAGCCCGTAGAAAGGGACCTTGTTGATGAAGTCGACGAAGGTGTCCTTGATCTGCTCCAGATCACGGTAGAAGTCGAGGTGGTCGGCATCGATGTTGGTGACCACCGCGATGGTCGGCGACAGGTGCAGGAAGGAGCCATCCGATTCGTCGGCCTCGGCGACCAGGAACTTGCCCTGGCCCAGTTTGGCGTTGGAGCCGAGCAGGTCGAGCCGGCCGCCGATGACCGAAGTGGGGTCGATGCCGCCGTGGGACAGGACCGTCGCGACCATGCTGGTGGTGGTGGTCTTGCCGTGGGTCCCGGCCACCGCGATGCCATATTTCATGCGCATCAGTTCGGCCAGCATTTCGGCCCGGGGGATGACCGGGATCAGCCGCCGATGGGCCTCGAGCACTTCGGGGTTGCTGGCCCTTACCGCGGTGGAGGTGACTACCACATCGGCCTCGCCGAGATTTTCCGGACGATGCCCGAAATGGATGGTCCCGCCCAGGCTGGCCAGGCGCTGAGTGATTTCGGATTCCTTCAAATCGGAGCCGGAGACCTGGTAACCCAGGTTGAGCAGTACTTCAGCGATGCCGCTCATGCCGATGCCGCCGATCCCGATAAAATGTATTTTGCTTATTTTTCCGTACATAAACGTCAGCTTTTTTCCAAAAGGTAAAGGTACATCAAGTTCCGCCTGCCGGTCTACCAGCCGCTCTTTTTGATGATGGCGCGGCACTCCTGCAAAATCAGGTCGGCGGCACCACGCTTGCCGACAGAAAATGCCGCTCCGGCCATGGACAGCAGGCGCTCGCGGTCGTGGAACAGATCGCCGATCATTCGTCCCAGCAGTTCGGCGTTCAGGTCGCTCTGGGGCAGCAGCAGTCCCGCTCCCTTGCTGGCCAGCGCCTGGGCATTGGCCGTCTGATGATCGGCCGCCGCGTAGGGATAGGGGACCAGGATCGAGGGGCGTCCGCAGGCGGTCAGTTCGGCGATGGTGGTGGCGCCGGCCCGGCACAGCACCAGGTGGGCCCGGGCGTAGGCCGCCGCCATGTCCTGGATGAAGGGCACTGCCGAATCCGGATTCCAGCCCGCCTCGCGGTACCCCGCCCGAACCCTCTCCAGGTCTTCGGTTCCGGTCTGGTGCAGGATCTCAAATTTTCCCTTGAGCGGTGCGAGATGGGCCAGGGTTTCCACCATCGCGTCGTTGATCGCCCGCGCTCCACGGCTGCCGCCGAAAACCAGCAGCAGCGGCTGCGCGGCCGGAATCGGCGGACAGTCATCCATCCCCTTGCGCAGGGGGTTGCCGGTCAGCACGGTGCGGCCGTGATGGAAGGCACGGTCGGACTCGCTGAAGGAGAGACAGATCCGATCCGTCCAGCGGGCCAGCAGCCGGTTGGTCAAACCCGGCCAGGCATTCTGTTCGTGAATCAGCACCGGCAACCCTTTGAGCTTGGCCGCCACCAGCGCCGGCCCCGAGGCATAGCCGCCGACGCCGACCACCACATCGGGCTTGAAACCGGTGATGATGGTCAGGGACTGCCAGATGCTTTTGGCCAGCTGCGGCCCCACCGCCAACTGCTTCAGCCAGCCCTTGCCGACAAAGCCGCCGATGTCCACCGTCCGCAGCGGCAGCCCCAGCGCGGGCAGGGTGCGCGCCTCGATCCCCCGCTGCGTGCCCACGAAAAGCACCTCGGAGCCGGGATCGGTCTCCAGCAGCCGCTGGGCCAATGCCACAGCGGGAAACAGGTGTCCGCCGGTGCCGCCACCGGCAAGCAGCAACCTCATCGGACCTCCCCCGGCGCCTGGCTGGAGATGTTGAGCAGCACCCCCACGGCCCCCAGCGTACAGAACAGGCTGGTCCCCCCGTAGGACAGAAACGGCAGCGCCAATCCCTTGGTGGGCAGCATCCCCAGGACAACCGCGATGTTGACAAAGGCCTCCAGGCCCAGCAGCAGGGTCAGGCCGAAAGCCAGATAGCGCCCGAAATCGTCGGGAGCGTGCAGCGCGGTGCGCATGCCGCGCATCACCAGGACCAGGAACATGGCGCTGATCACCAGCACCCCCGCATACCCGAGCTCCTCGCCGACCACGGCAAAGATAAAGTCGGTGTGCGCCTCGGGAAGAAAGAACAGCTTCTGCTTGCCTTCCCCCAGCCCGTTGCCGAACAGGCCGCCGGTGCCGAAGGCGATCCAGCTCTGGATGATCTGAAAACCGGTGTTGGTGGGATCCTCCCAGGGATTGAGGAAGGCGAGGATGCGCTTGCGCCGGTAGTCGACGTTCATGACCAGGAAGTAGAGAAACGGCAGGGCCAGGATCACCAGGGAAACCAGGTAGGAGAGCCGGGCGCCGGCGACCAGCAGCATCACCATGGCCACGCCACCCAGGGTCATGGCGCTGCCCAGGTCCGGCTGCTTGAGCAGCAGCGCCAGCAGGGCCGCCAGCACCACCATGTAGGGGATGAAGCCGAGCTTGAAGCTTTTGATCTTCTCCTTCTTCTTGGAGAGCGAATGGGCCATGTAGACCACCAGGGCGATTTTGGCCAGTTCGGCAGGCTGCACGTTGAAACCGCCCAGGCGGATCCAACGCGACGCGCCGCCGGCATTGGAGCCGATCCCGGGGATCAGCACAGCCACCAGCAGGGCGAAGCAGAAAAGCAGGAACGGCACCGCGAACTTGCGCAGCCGGTGGTAGTCGACGTGCATGGCCGCGACCATGATCAGCATCCCCGCCACGGCGAAGAGCCCCTGGCGCTTGAGGAAGTGGAAACCGTCGGCGTAGCGCTTGGCCGCCATGATCGAGGAGGACGAGTAGACCATGACCACCCCGAAGCAGGTGAGCACCACCGCCAGCAGGAGAATCGAATTGTCAAACCCCTTCCTCAGCTCCATGAATCAGACCACCTTCTGCTCGGAGAGCGCCAGGACCGCGCGGGTAAACACCTCGCCGCGCTCCTCGAAGCTGGTGAACATATCGAAGCTGCTGCAGCCCGGCGAAAGCAGCACGGCGCCGCCGGGGGGAGTCAGCTCCCGCGCCTTGAGCACCGCCTCCTGCAGGCTTGCGCAGCGCAGCGTGTGAGTTAACCCGCCCAGCACCGAGGCGATTCGCTCGGCGGCCTGCCCGATCAGCACCAGGTGGGCCACCTTCTCGCGGACCAGCTCGGCCAGCGCACCGTAATCGCCCCCCTTGTCCTTGCCGCCGGCAATCAGGGTCACCGGCGCCGAGAGCCCGGCCAGGCTCTTGACCACGCTGCCGACGTTGGTCCCCTTGGAATCGTTGTACCAGGTCACCCCCTCCAGGGTGCGCACCGGCACCATGCGATGGGCCAGACCGCCGAAGCCGCAGGCCGCCCGCCAGGCCAGCTCGGGGGGGCAGCCCTCGAGCAGCGGCGGAATCATGGCGGCCATGACGTTTTCCACGTTGTGCAGACCCTTGAGCTTGAGCTGCGAGACGGCGAAGCGCCACTCGCGGCCCTGCCAGCGCCAGACGATCTCGCCGGCCTCGTAACCCATCCCCTCGGGCAGAGCCTTGTCCGATGAGAACAGCACCCGGCGGGCACGGCAGCCGGCGGCCGCTTCCAGCGCCAGCGCGTCTTCGGCGTTGAGCACGGCGACGTCGGCCTCGGTCTGGTTCTCGAAGATCCGCGCCTTGGCCGCGACGTAGGCCGCCATGTCGGGATAGCGGTCGAGGTGGTCCTCGGTGATGTTGAGCAGCAGCGCATAGCGGGGGCGAAAATCCCGGATCGCCTCGAGCTGGAAGGATGAGAGTTCGGCGACCAGCCACTGCCAGTCGCCCTGAACAGCGGCCTCGATCAGCGGGGTGCCGAGGTTGCCACCGACAAAGGTCTTTTTGCCCCAGCCCTGGAAGATCTCCCCCATCACGCTGGTGGTGGTGGATTTGCCGTTGGTCCCGGTGATCGCCGCCAGGGGCGCCTCGAGCTCTGCCCAGGCCACCTCGATCTCGCCGAGCACCGGGATCCCCCGCTCTGCCGCGGCGGCCACCGCCGGAACGCTCAGGGGGACGCCGGGGCTGATTGCCACCAGGTCGGCGGAGGAGAACAGAGTCTCGCTGTGGCCGCCAAGGTCCAGCGCTACGCCGAGCCGCCGCAGCGGTTCCAGGTCGCCGATCCGCTCGGCCGAGCGGCTGTCGGAGAGGGTGACAGCGGCGCCGCGCTCGCGGAAGTACGCCGACAGCGCCAGCCCCGTGCGCCCGGCCCCTACCACCACGATCTGTTTTCCCGAATACTCGCGCCGCATGCTACCTCAGCTTCAGGGTCGAAAGGGCCACCAGGGCCAGGATGATGCTGATGATCCAGAACCGCACGATGATCTTCGGCTCCGGCCACCCTTTGAGCTCGAAATGGTGATGGATCGGCGCCATGCGGAAGATCCGCTTCCCCCAAAGCCGGAAGGAGGTCACTTGAAAAATGACCGAAAGCGCCTCCACCACGAAGATGCCGCCGACGATCACCAGGACCACTTCCTGCTTGGTGATGACCGCGATGGTCCCCAGCGAGCCGCCCAGGGAGAGGCTGCCGACATCCCCCATAAAGACCTGGGCCGGGTAGCTGTTGAACCAGAGAAACCCCAGCCCCGCCCCGACCATTGCCCCGCACAGCACCGAGAGCTCGCCGGCCCCGGGCACCGGACTGATCTGCAGGTATTCGGAAACCCGCGCGTGGCCCGCCACGTAGGCAAACAGCAGGTAGGTCCCCGATGCGATAATCATCGGGCCGATGGCCAGCCCGTCCAGCCCGTCGGTCAGGTTGACGGCGTTGCTGGCGCCGACGATCACCAGCATGGCGAAGGGGATGTAAAACATCCCCAGATCCGGCAGGACCCCCTTGAAAAACGGCAGCGCCAGGGTGGTCTTGAACGGCGGATACAGGGACAGCGCCAAGCCTACCGCAAAGGCGATCAGCAGCTGCCAGAACATCTTCTGCCGGGCCGAGAGACCGTCGCTGTTCCTCAGCTTGACCTTGCGGTAGTCATCCACGAAGCCGATGGCGCCGTAGCCCACCGTGACCAACAGGGTCAGCCAGACATAGAGGTTGGTCAGGTCGGCCCAGAGCAGGGTCGGCAGGACGATGGCCAGCAGGATCAGCGTCCCGCCCATGGTCGGCGTCCCTTCCTTTTTGAAGTGCGACTCCGGCCCAACCTTGCGAATGCTCTGCCCGATCTGCAGGCTGGAGAGCTTGTTGATCAGCCACGGCCCAAGGATAAAAGAGATTACCAGGGCCGTGATGGTGGCGTAAATGGTCCGGAAGGTGATGAACCGGAAAATATACAGCACCGAAAATTCGGTATGCAGGGGATAAAGCAAGTGATAAAGCATCCCGGCTCCCTAGCAGTTGCCCGCCGCCAGGCAGGCTTCGGTTTCACGCAGGGCCGCGCTGATCTTCTCCATGCGCATGCCGCGCGACCCTTTCACCAGCACCCGGTCCCCGGGCAGCAGCAGGGCGCGCAGGCGGTTGACCGCCTCTTCGTGGCTCGCCAGCACCAGCACCCGCTCAGCGGGCATACCGCCGCGGCGAGCCCCTTCGGCCGTATGTTCCGCCATGGTCCCGAGCAGGATCAGCTGGTCCACGCGCCGTGCCGCGGCCATGCCGACCTCCGAATGCAGCTTGGCGGAGGCTTCGCCCAGTTCGAGCATATCCCCCAGCACCGCGATGCGCCGCCCCTCACCACCCATTTCATCCAGGGTCTGCAGGGCCGCCTTTACCGCAAGCGGGTTGGCGTTGTAGGTGTCCTCGAGCATCAGCACCCCGTCGCGCAGCTCCACCGTTTCCATCCGTCCCTTGCTGGGACGGAAAAGACCCAGCCCCCGGGCGATGAGCTCTCCGCTGATGCCGATGGCGAAGGCGGCGGCAGCCGCGGCCAGGGCGTTGGCCACGTTGTGCCGGCCGGCCACCTGCAGCGCTACGGAGAATTCCCCGGTCGGCAACTGCAGGCGAAAATCCACCCGGTCCCGGCTCACCTGGATGTCCGTGGCCCGCACCTCGGCGGGTCCGCCCGTGCCGAACAGCAGCTTTCGCACCCCGTTGGCCACGGGGATCAGCACCACCCGATCATCGTCGGCATTGATCACCGCGGTCCCCCCGGGCTTGAGGGCGGCGAACAACTCGCCCTTGGCGCGGGCCACGCCGTCGAGCCCATGCAGGGTCTCCAGGTGCGCCTCGGCCACATTGGTGATGACCCCGACATCCGGGGCGCCGATCTCGGCCAGGCGGGCAATCTCCCCCCGCGCGCTCATCCCCATCTCCAGCACCATCCAGCGGTGCTCGGGCTGAAGCCGAAACAGGGTCTGCGGCAGCCCGACCAGGTTGTTGAAGTTCCCCTCGGTCTTGAGCCCCGGCCCGGTCAGGTTCATGATGGCCCCGAGCATCTCCTTGGTGGTGGTCTTGCCGGAAGATCCCGTTACCGCGATGACCGGGCCGTCGAAGCCCCGCCGCTTATCCGCCGCCAGGTCGCCGAGGGCCCGCAGGGTGTCTTCCACCTGGATAACGGGCACCGGCAGCCCGGCGATGACCTCCTCGCTGAGGCAGGCGACTGCACCGTTGCGCAGGGCCCTGACCAGGAAATCGTGGCCGTCGAAGTTCGGGCCCCGCAAGGGGATAAAAAGTTCGCCCGGCTTGATGGTCCGGCTGTCGGTGGAGATCCCGGTGATCACCGTCCTGGCTCCCGCCGGGGCCAGCCGTCCGCGGGTGACCTGGGCAATTTTCTGGATGTCGATGTTCATGGAGATGCCTCCGCCTCCCGCAGGGCCAGGGCCCGACGCAGTTCTTCCCGATCGTCGAAATGGATCCGCTCCCGACCCAGAATCTGGTAATCCTCGTGCCCCTTGCCGGCCACGACCAGAAGGTCACCGGCCTGCAGCACTTCGACCGCCAGCTCAATGGCCGAGCGGCGATCGGCCACGACGAGATATTTCTTGCCCTCGGGGGTGAATGTCTCCTGCCTGGAGCATTCCGCGGGGATCACCCTCTGCACCCCGCCCCGGATTTCCTCGATGATCGCCAGAGGATCCTCGTTGCGCGGATTATCCGAGGTGACCACCACCAGGTCCGAGAGCCGCGCCGCCACCTCGCCCATGGCCGGACGCTTGGTGCGGTCGCGGTCGCCGCCGCAGCCGAATACGGTAATCAGCCGCCGCGGCGACAATTCCCTCAGGGTGACCAGCACATTTTCCAGGGCGTCGCGGGTATGGGCGTAATCAACCAGCACCAGCGCTCCCACCTGGTTGGCGATGCGCTCCAGGCGCCCCGGCACCTGGCTGGCGCGGCACAGGCCCTGGGCCACCTGGTCCAGGGCGATCCCCAGCGCCAGACCGGCCCCTGCCGCGCAGAGCAGGTTCTGCAGGTTGTAAAGTCCGACCAGGGGCGAGCGCAGCTGAAAGCTTCCCCGGGGCGTCTCCACCGACGCTTCGATCCCTTCGAGGGACATTCTGACGTCGCGGGCCCTGATCTGGGCGCCCGCAACCGTCCCGCAGGTCAGCGGGTGGTCGAGCTCACCGGCCAGGCGCGCCCCGTAGGGGTCGTCAATGTTGATGACCGCCTTGCCCGCGGTACCGGCCTCGAGCTTTTCGAACAGTTTCCGCTTGCTGGCGAAATAGGCCTCCATTTCGCCATGGTAATCGAGGTGCTCGGGGGTCAGGTTGGTAAAGACCCCGACCTCAAAGCGTACGCCCGCCGTGCGCTGTTGCTCGAGGGCGTGGGAGGAGGCTTCCATCACCAGCGCATCGGCCCCCTGCGCGCGGAACTCGGCCAGGGTACGCAACAGGTCAACCGACTCGGGCGTGGTATGCATGGCCGGCAGCTGCCGTTCGCCGAATCGGTAATTGACCGTGCCGAGCACCGCAGGGTGCATCCCGGCGACCTTGAGGATCGACTCCACCAGGTAGGTCACCGTGGTCTTGCCGTTGGTGCCGGTCACCCCGACTACGGGGATGCCCCTGGTCGGGTCGCCGAAAAATTCCTGGGCAAACAGGGCCATGGCCCGTCGGGAATTTTCCACCAGCACCATGGTGACGTCCTGAGGGACGGGGTGCGTTTCCTCAAGAACCACCACCCGAGCCCCCCTGGCCACGGCATCGCCGATAAACCGGTGCCCGTCCACGGCGGCGCCGCGCAACGCAAAAAAGGCCCCTCCCGGAAACACCGAGCGCGAGTCGTAGAAAAGACCCGAAATCTCGGCCTCCGGCGGGCCCTCGATTCGGAGCGGGGACAACTTCTGCAAAAATGTAGAAACCTTCATAGAATCAGACATTTTCTTCTCCCCGCGAGCAAAAGTCAAAGGGTATTTTCAGGTCGGCGGCGCCAACCGCACCCAGGCTTCGCTCGAGTAGCTTATCGGCCGCCCCGCCGGCGGAGACTGCTCCACGACCCTGCCATGTCCCTTGAGCCGGAGATTCACGCCGGTTTTTCCCATGGTCTGCAGCACCTGCCGGTAGCTCATCCCGGAAAAGTTCGGCATGATCGGCGCCCCGCCGTCGGCCGGCTCCAGGGTCGCCAGGGTCGGCTCCTCCAAGGGGACCGAAACCTCCATGACCGGCGGCAGCGCCATGGGGCCCGCAGGCAGCGGAGCGGTCGGCGCCACCTTCAGGTAGCGCAGGCTTTGCGAGGCGATCCGTGAAAACACCGGGGCCGCGACCAACCCGCCGTAGGTTTTGCCCTCCGGCTCGTCGATCACCGAGAGAATCACCAGGCGAGGATTCTCCGCCGGCACGAAGCCGACAAAGGAGGCGACGCGCTTGTCCACCGAATAGCCTCCGGTCACCGGGTCGACCTTCTGGGCGGTCCCGGTTTTTCCGGCGACCCTGAAACCGGGGACCGCCGCGAGGGTGCCGGTGCCCCCTTCTTCGGAAACCGTGGTCATCATTTCCCGCACCTGGCGCGCCACATCTTCGGAGACCACCCGCTTTATCGCCCGCGGCGGGTTGCTCGTCAGGACCCGCCCTTCGTGGTCGGTCACCTTGCTCACCACCGGCGCATCCATGAGGTAGCCGCCATTGGCAATGGCCGCGGTCGCCCGGGCCAACTGCAACGCGGTGATGGTCATCCCCTGGCCGAAGGAGATGGCCGCCAGGTCAATTTCGAACCATTGGGAGGGGCGGCGCAGCAAACCGGGCACCTCTCCGGGCAGGTCGATCCCGGTATTCTGCCCGAAGCCAAAATCCGTCAGGTAGCGGTAGAGCCTCTCGCGTTCGAGCATCTTGCCAATCTTGGCCGAGCCGATATTGGAGCTGTACTTGAGAATTTCCAGGACCGAGAGGTCCTTGTATTTATGGTGATCGTGGATCACCTTGCCACCGACCTTGAACACCCCGTTCTCGCAGTAGATCTTCTGATCCATCCGCACCAGGCCCTCATTCAACGCGGCGGCCATCATGAACAGCTTCAGGGTGGAGCCTGGCTCGAAGGTGTCGCAGATCGCCCGGTTGCGCCACTGGTTCGGCCGATACTTGTAGAAGGCGTTGGGGTTGAAATCCGGCTGGCTGGCCATGGCCAGCACCTCCCCGGTCATCGGGTCGAGAACCACCACCGTGCCGGCCTTCGCGTTGGCTTCCCGGACCCCCGCGGCCAGCTCCTTTTCGGCAATGTACTGGATATTCTTGTCGATGGTCAGCTGCAGGTTGCTGCCCTGGTTCTGACCCTCGATGACCACCTCGCCGGAACCGATCCCCCGCCCCAGGGCATCGCGTTCGGTGACCAGGTAGCCGCTCTGTCCCAGGATTTCGGCATCGTACTTGAGCTCGACCCCCTCCAGGCCCTTGGGATCGACACCGGTAAAGCCGATGACCTGGGCGCCTTGCTCCGAGTTGGGGTAGAAGCGGCGATGTTCCTTGGTAAAACCGACACCGGCAATCTCCAGAGCCCGCACCAGTTCGCTTTCCCGGGGGGTAACCTGGCGCTTGAGCCAGAGGAAGCTCTTTCCCGAGCTGAGTTTGGCCTTGAGCGAAGCGGCGGACATGGAGAGCACGCCACTGAGGGCCCGAGCCGCGGCAGCGGGGTCGGTCACCTGTCGGGGCTGTACATAGATGGAGTCCACCTCGATGCTCAATGCCAGCTCCTCGCCATTGCGGTCGAAAATGGTGCCCCGCCTCGGGGTCAGGGGGATCACCTTCTGGTGCTGTCGTTCAGCCCGCTTGCGCCACTCCTGCTCTCCCTGCACCTGCAACTGGAAGGCGCGCACCGCAACCAGGCAAAAGGCCACCACGAAAACCAGGCAGACCATCCTGATGCGAAATCGCACCCACCTCTCCAGTCGCTCCATCATTCGACGATTATCACCTGGTTCGGGGTCGGCATCCTCAGACCGAGTTCCTTGCGGGCCACCTGCTCGATGCGCAGCGGGTTGCGCAGGCTGGCGACCTCCAGGCGCAGCTGCCGGGACTCCTGGTTGAGTTCCCGCAGCCGGCTTTCGTGGCTGGAAATGGCGTACTCCAGATTGACGGCCTCAATCCGGGACCAGACAAAAAACAACGAAACCGCCATGATGGCGGTAACGGATACAAGCAGGGGAAGGATCCGGGGACGGGACAGGGAGAAGCCGTTGATTTTCGGCAGAGACTTTATGGATACATTCGACATACCACCCTCCAGAATCACATCGAAAAAATGCTCAGGCCAGCTTGCGCACCGCCCGGAGCACCGCGCTGCGGGCCCTGGGGTTGCCTGCGACCTCCTGTTCGCCGGCACGCGCCGCCTTGCGGGTCAGGATCTCCACCCCGGGCTGGTGACCGCACACGCAGGTCGGAAGCCGCGGCGGGCAGATGCAACCCTTGGCCTGCTCCTGGAAGAAACGCTTGACGATGCGATCCTCCAGGGAATGAAAACTGATCACCACCAGCCGCCCGCCGGGCTTTAGCAGCTCCAGGCCCCGGGCGATACCCTCGCGGACATGCTCGAGTTCCTGGTTGACCTGGATGCGCAGAGCCTGAAAGACCCGTGTCGCCGGGTGAATCCGCGAGGGAATGTGCCCCCCCGGCACGGCGTCCCGTACCAGTTCGGCAAGTTCCCGGGTGCTTTCCAGCAGCGCCTGCTGGCGGACCTTCTCGATACGCCGGGCGATTCTCCCCGCGTATCGCTCCTCGCCGTACTCGCGGAAGATGCGGGCCAGATCGTCAGCGGAATAGGTATTGACCACATCCGCGGCCGTCTCCCCGCCGGTCGGGTCCATCCGCATATCCAGGGGGGCCTCGGCCCGAAAGGAGAAGCCCCGTTCGGCCGAATCCAGCTGATGGGACGACACCCCCAGGTCGAGGAGCATTCCATCGAGTCCCGCGATCCCCAGTTCGGCCAGCACCCGGCCGGCCTCGGAGAAATTGGCGTGCCGCAGGATGGCCCGCTCGCCGAAAGGAGCGAGCACCTCGGCGGCCTTTCTGAGCGCCGCCGGATCCCGATCGAGGCCGATTAGCCGGCCATCGGGGGCCGACGCCTCGAGGATCAGGCGAGAGTGCCCGCCGCCCCCCAGGGTCCCGTCGAGATAGGTTTCTCCGGCACGGGGCTGGAGCAGCTCCAGGACCTCACCGGGCATTACCGAAAGATGCGAGAAATCGCCCTGCGCCAAGGGTCAGAACCCCATCCCGGCCAGGAACTGCGGATTGGCCTGGAGCAGCGCCTCGGAGCTGCGGGTCACCTCGGCATGGCGGCTCTGGCTGTAAATCTCGATCTTGTCGAACATGCCGATGATGACCGCCTCCTTGTCCAGCGCCGCATGGGTGCGCAGCGACTGGGGAACCATGATCCGGCCCTGCTTGTCGAAGCCGCAGGGGACCGCCGGGGCGACCATCAGGCGGATGGCGGCATTTTTCTCCGGAGTGGGCGAAGCCTGCTGCATCGTTGCCATCACCTGCTCCCAGAGAGCCACCGGATAGGCCGAAAGCCCCCCGGTGAGGTTCTTGGTCACCACCAGCCGTTCGTCTCCCCCATTCGCGAGCAAGTCGCGAAAATCCTTAGGGATACTGAGACGTCCCTTGCCGTCGATGGCGTTATGAAACTCTCCGGAGAATTGCATTTAGGCCGCCGATGTCCCCTTTTGACACGAGTCCCCACTTTTTGGGAATGATAGCGAGGGGCCTACCCCTTGTCAAGAGAATTTTCCAATTTTTTAAGGGCTTAGATTGTCTGGCGGACATAAAAAAACACCCCCGGGGGCGGGGGTGTCGAGGAGGCGGGAAAAGGTAAAAAAAACGTTGGTCGTCAGGGAGTTGCCGCAGGCAGAGTCATCTCGATCTCCTCGACCCGCCGATCGACCACTTTGCGCACCACGAAGACGGTGCCGTTCGCTTCGCAGCGTTCCCCCTCCTGGGGAATGGTGCCCAGAGTCCGCAGCAGAAATCCGGCCAGGGTATTGGCGTGCTCTTCGGACAGCTCGAGCCCGAACCGTCGGTTCACGGTGCGCAGGGAGATGCTCCCGTCGACCAGGTAGCGACCAGGGGCCAGCTCCCGCACCAGGACCTCCTCCACGTCGTATTCGTCCTGGATTTCGCCGACGATCTCCTCGACGATGTCCTCCAGGGTCACGATACCCTCGACCCCGCCGTATTCGTCCACCACCACGGCCAGGTGAATCCGCCGCCGGCGAAAGGACTGCAGCAGGGTCTCGATCTGCTTGGATTCGGGGACGAAATAGGGCGGACGGGCGATCTCCCGCAGGGAAAACCCGTCGCGCATCTCGATGAAATTGAGGATGTCCTTGGAATGGATGATCCCGACGATGTTGTCGAGGCTCCCCTCGTAAACCGGAAAACGCGAGTGACGCGAGTCCTGCACCAGCGCCAACACCGTCTCGAATGGGGCATTCACCTCGATGCCCACCACTTCGGTGCGGGGGATCATGACGTCGCGCACCCGGGTCTCGGCCAGCTCCAGCACCCCGTGGAGCATCTTGCGCTTGTCCTTGGCCACCGCCCCGGCCTGCTCGCCGACGGAAATCATGGTGTGGATCTCGTCCTCGGAGATGATCGGCCGCTCCTCCTCGCCGCTGCCCAGCAGGCGGGTGAGCATGCGGGAGAAAGAGGTCACCAGCCAGACCACCGGGGCCAGCAGAGTCATCACCAGCAGAATCGGCCGCAGCACCAAAAAGGAAACCCGCTCGGGATACCTGGCGGCGTAGGTCTTGGGGGAGACCTCGGCCAGCAGCAGCAGCAGGGGGGTGAGCACCAGGATGGTGAGCAGTTCGCCCCGCTCGCCATAGAGATGCACGAACAGACCGGTGGCGAAGACCGAAATGGCGATGTTGACCAGGTTATTGCCGACCAGGATCGCGCTCAGCAACCGGTCGGGGTGCAGCAGCAGGCTTTCGAGCCTGGTGGAGCCCCGCCTCTTCTTGGCCACGAGGTACTTGACCCGCAGCCGGTCGATAGACATCAGGGCCGTTTCCGAACCGGAAAAGAAGGCCGACAGTACAAAAAGAACAAACAGGACGCCGAGGCGGAACAGCTGGTCTTCCACGAGGTTGTCTCCAGGGATCAATTGCCTGGCAGTTTACCCGATGCCTGACCGCTTGACAATTCATTAGTGGCATCGCACAGGGGACTTTTCCGGTTTATTGAACGGTCGCCCGCCATGTGCTATAAATCCGGGGCGTGCTCGACCCGTATTCCCTCCACCAGGGCTTCACCGGAAAGGATTTTCATGGACCGCAACCAGGCCCGGCAGCGCCACGCCGAACTCGACGCCCAACTTCACCACCACAACTACCGCTACTATGCGCTGGACGCCCCGGAGATAACCGACGCCGAATACGACCGGCTGTTCCGGGAACTGCTGGAGTTGGAAAAGCGTTTTCCCGAACTGGTAACGGCCGACTCTCCGTCCCAGCGGGTCGGAGCGCCGCCCCTGGAGAAATTCGAATCCGTGCGGCACACCCTGCCGATGCTGTCGCTCAGCAACCGCAAGGACAAGGAGGAGTTTCGCGAATTCGATGCCCAAATCAAGCGCTTCCTCGCCCTGCCGGAAGCGGAAGATGTCGAATACATCTGCGAAATGAAGCTTGACGGGTTGGCGGTGGAACTAGTCTATCAAAACGGAAGGCTTATTACTGGTTCGACTCGAGGCGACGGCATCACAGGGGAGAAGATCACCGAAAATCTAAAAACCGTCCCCTCCGTCCCCCTTGTGTTGCAAGGCAATCCCCCCGGGCTCCTCGAGGTACGCGGTGAAGTCTACATCGAAACAGACGAATTCCAGCGATGGAACCGCGAATTGGAAGAAAACGGCCAGAAAACCTTCGCCAACCCCCGCAACGCAGCGGCGGGCAGTCTTCGCCAGCTCGACTCTAGGATCACCGCCAAACGACCGTTAAACATTTATTGCTACGGAATTGGGCAAATCGACTCCTCCCCCCCCCAAACCCACGGTGAACTGCTCAAAGCCTTGCAAGGCTGGGGACTTCGCGTCAACTTGGCCGAAACCCAAGTGGTCTCAGGAGTTCAAGGAGTTCTGGAGTACTATCAAAGCATGTTGGGTCGGCGAGACGCCCTCCCTTTTGAAATCGACGGTGTCGTGGTCAAGGTGAATCGCCGTGACTGGCAGAATGAGTTGGGTGAGGTATCAAACCGGCCCCGTTGGGCAACTGCCTACAAGTTTCCGCCGCGCCAGGCGGTGACCGTCATCGAGGACATCCAGATGCAGGTCGGCCGCACCGGTGCCATCACCCCGGTGGCCCACCTCAAGCCGGTGGAGGTCAGCGGGGTCATGGTCGCCCGCGCCAGCCTGCACAACTGGGACGAGATCGCCCGCCTCGACGCACGGATCGGCGACCACGTGGTGGTGGAGCGGGCCGGGGACGTGATCCCCGACGTGGTTCGGGTTCTCGCCGAAAAGCGCAGCGGCAGCGAGACGCCCGTCCCCCTGCCCGAAAGCTGCCCGGCCTGCGGCTCGGCGGTGGCCAAGCTCGAGGGCGAAGTGGTCCCGCGCTGCCAGGGGCTCTCCTGCCCGGCCCAACTCAAGGAGTCGCTCAAGCACTTCGCCTCGCGCACCGGCATGGACATCGAGGGGCTCGGCGACCGCTACATCGACCAGCTGCTGCGCCTGGGCAAGGTGCAGAGCGTGGCCGACCTCTACACCTTGACCCGCGAGGACCTTTTCGAATTCGAGCGCATGGGGGAGAAGCTGGCCGAGAACCTGCTCGGGGCCATCGAGAGCAGCAAACAGCGCCCCCTGCCACGGTTTCTCCACGCGCTGGGGATCCGCCACGTCGGCCAGCATATCGCCAAGGTGCTGGCCCGCCAGTTCGGCTCCCTCGAAGCGCTGGCCCGCGCCAGCCGCGAGGAGCTGCTGGCCGTGCACGAGATCGGCCCCCAGGTGGCCGAGAGCGTGGTCAGCTTCTTCGCCTCGCCGCGCAACCGCGAGGTGCTCGAGGCCCTCGAGAAAAGCGGCGTCAGCCCCGGCACCGAGGCGCGCCGGGCCGGCGGCCCGCTGTCCGGCAAGACCTTCGTCTTCACCGGCGCGCTGACCCGCTTCGGCCGCAAAGAGGCCCAGGAAATGGTGGAGCGGCTTGGGGGCCGGGCCGCCGGCTCGGTGAGCAAGAAAACCGACTACGTGGTGGCCGGCGAGGAGGCCGGGAGCAAGCTGGAGAAGGCGCGCCAGCTCGGCATCGCCCTGCTGAGTGAAGAAGAGTTTCTGGAAATGATGGAGAAGGAGTCCCGCCAATGAAACAGATTCGCGCGACGGTACGCATCCGCGGGGTGGTCCAGGGGGTCAGCTTTCGCTACTACACCCGCCAGGAGGCGCTGCGCCACCAGCTGACGGGCTGGGTACGCAACCTGCCCAACGGCGAGGTGGAGGCCCTGTTCGAGGGGCGGGAGTCGCAGATCCGCCAGGTGCTGGATTGGTGCCGCCAGGGCCCGCCGGCGGCCCAGGTCAGCGAGGTCGACGTCGACTGGGAGGAGTTCCGCGGCGAGTTCGCCGGCTTCGACATCCGGCGTTAAGCCTCGGTCATTCCTCCTCGTCCTCCTCTTTCAACGCCAGGCTCTCCCGGTAGACCTCGCTGCCGGGCAGATTGAACTGGCGCGCCACCTCCTTGACGATCTGCCGCATCGGCAGGTCCGTATCCCGGCGCCAGCGCGCCAGGGCCTCGCGCACCGTCTCCTGCTGCGGCGCCTCCTCGGCCGGCGCCAGCAGCAGCACGATTTCGCCGCGCACCCGTTCGGCGCCGAAATGATCCAGAGCCGCGCTCGCGGACCCGCGAAACAGCTCCTCGTGCAGCTTGGTCAGCTCCCGGGCCACCGCCACCTGCCGCCCTCCCCCCAGCTCCTCGACGACATCCCCCAGCGCCGCCAGCAGCCGGTGCGGCGCCTCGTAGAAGACCAGGGTCCGCTGCTCGGCCTGCAGCCCCTTGAGCAGGGTGCGGCGGGCCTGGCTCTTGTTCGGCAGAAACCCCTCGAAGGCGAAACGCTCCACCGGCAGCCCGGAAATGGCCAGCGCCGTCAGCACCGCCGAAGCTCCCGGGACGGCGGTGACCGGCAGGCCCTCATCCCGGCAGCGGCGCACCAGCAGGTAACCGGGGTCGGAGATGGCGGGCATCCCCGCGTCGGAGATCAGGGCCACCGATTTGCCCTCGCGCAGCAGCTGAAGGATGCGCTCCCCCTTGGCCGCCTCGTTGTGCTCGTGACAGGACGTCAGGGGCGTGGTGATGCCGTAATGGCCGAAGAGCTTGCGGCTGTGGCGGGTGTCCTCGGCGGCTACCAGATCGACCTCCTTGAGCACTCGCAGGGCGCGCAGGGTGATATCTTCGAGGTTGCCGATGGGGGTCGCGACGAGATAAAGGGTGCCAGTCATTTGTTCCCTGATCGTTGTGGACAGACCGTAGGGGCAGACCTGTGTGTCTGCCCTTACAGACCTGTGTGTCTGCCCTTACAGACCTGTGTGTCTGCCTTTACAGACCTGTGTGTCTGCCTTTACAGACCTGTGTGTCTGCCCTTTGGAACGGGCGAACACGCAGCTTCGCCCTAGCGTGAAGTTTCCAGCTCCTCGAGCTGGGCCAGCCAGAGCGCGGCGCTGGCGTCGCTGGGCATGCGCCAGTCGCCGCGGGGCGAAAGGACCACGCTGCCCACCTTGGGCCCGTCGGGGAGGCAGGAGCGCTTGAACTGCTGGGAGAAGAAACGCCGGTAGAAATTCTTCAGCCAGTGCAGGATCTCCTCATCGCCGTAGCTGCCGGCGAAGGCCTGCCTGGCGAAGTGGAAGATCTTGACCGGCGGATACTGCAGGCGCACCACGTGGAAAAGAAAGAAATCGTGCAGCAGGTAGGGGCCGATGTGGTCCTCGGTCACCTGGCCGATCTCGCCGTTCTCGTCGGGGGGGAGCAGCTCGGGCGAGACGGGGGTAGCGCAGATATCCCGCAGAATCGCGGAGGCCTCGCCGCTGAATTCGGCCTCGGCGCACCAGGAGACCAGGTAGCGGACCAGGGTCTTGGGCACCCCCGAGTTGACCCCGTACATCGACATGTGATCGCCGTTGTAGGTGCACCAGCCCAGGGCCAGCTCCGAAAGGTCGCCGGTACCGATGACCAGCCCCTGGACCTGGTTGGCGATGTCCATGAGGATCTGGGTCCGCTCCCGGGCCTGGGAGTTTTCGTAGGTGATGTCGTGCACCGCCTCGTCGTGACCGATATCGGCAAAATGCTGGCGCACCGCCGGGTCGATGGAGATCACCCGCAGGCTGACCCCGAGCAGTTCGGCCAGCCGTTCGGCGTTGCCGCGGGTGCGCGCCGTGGTGCCGAAGCCCGGCATGGTCACCGCGCAGATCCCCTGGCGCGCGAGCCCCAGCTTGTCGAAGGCCTTGGCGGTGACCAGCAGCGCCAGGGTCGAATCGAGCCCGCCGGAGATGCCGATGACCACCTGCTTGGCCCCGGTGTGGCGCAGGCGTTTGGCCAGGCCGGTGGTCTGCAGGGCGAAAATCTCCCGGCAGCGCCCGCTGCGCTCCCGGTCGTCGGGCGGCACGAAGGGCATGGCCGGGATCGGCCTCAGCAGGGGCTGGGCAGGGGTGTCGGGCAGGGGGAAGCTCAGGGTGCGGCAGCTGCGGGCCGGCCGCGACTCGGCAAAGCTGTTGTTCTTGAGCCGCTCGTTGCCAAGGCGTTGCAGGTCGACGTCAGCCAGCGCCAGTTGCGACTCGAAGTCGAAACGGTCGGTCTCGGCCAGCACCATCCCGTATTCGGCGATCAGCGAGTGGCCGGAGAACACCAGGTCGGTGCTCGACTCGCCGGGGCCGGCCGAGGCATAGGCATAGGCGGCCAGGCAGCGGGCCGACTGGGCCTGGACCAGCGCCCGGCGGTATTCCTGCTTGCCGAGCAGTTCGGGGCTGGCCGAAAGATTGAGCAGCACGGTGGCGCCGCTGACGGCGAGCTGGCCGCTGGGCGGGTTGGCCACCCAGGCGTCCTCGCAGATCTCGATGCCCACCACGCATTGGGGGAGACGCTCGGCCTGAAACAGCAGGTCGGCCCCGAAGGGGATCGACTCGCCGCCCCAGTTCAAGTGATCTGCGCTGGCCTCGCCGGCAGGCGCGAACCAGCGCTGCTCGTAGAACTCCTGGGTGTTGGGCAGAAAGGTCTTGGGGACCACGCCGCGGATCCTGCCCCCGGCAATCAGCACCGCGCAGTTGAACAGGCGGTCGCCCTGGAGCACCGGGGCCCCGACCACCAGCACCAGCGGTTCGCGGGCGGTGAACTCGGCGATGCGCTCCAACGCCGCGCGGGCCTGTTCCACCAGCAGCGGCTGAAAGAACAGGTCGCCGCAGGTATAGCCGGTCAGGCAGAGCTCGGGCAGCAGCAGAAGCCGGCACCCTTTGCCGCGCGCCTCGTGGGCAATCGCCAGGATCCGCTCGAGATTGAAAGCGACATCCGCCACGCGCAGCTCGGGCGAGGCCACGCCGAGACGCAGCATGCCCAGGGCGCCAAGGGAGGGATTGAAAGAGGTCATCGGTCTACTCCGCAGCGGGCAGAGCCCTTGGTTAGGCCAAATGATAATCGGATTAAGGGGAAAAGGCAAACCTCGACCGCTCGGCGACCGCCGGACGTTCAGGCGCCGAAGGCATCGGGGATATGCTCGATCGCGGCGGTGTCGGCCGCCGGACGCACCGCCACCACATCGAAACGCGGCTGCAGGCCCCGGCCGTGCCCCTGGGCGAGGTACCACTGGGCGGTGCGCAGGATCTGCCGCTGCTTGAAGGCGCCCACGGCTTCCTGGGGGGTGCCGAAGGCCGCGCTGCGGCGGGTCTTGACCTCGACGAAAACGAGGGTTTTCCTGTGGCGGGCGATGATGTCGATCTCGCCGACGGGGGTGCGGAAGTTGCGCTCAACGATTTTCATCCCGAGCCCCTGCAGGTAGCGGACCGCCTGGTCTTCGCCCCACTGCCCCAGGGACAGGCGCTGGCGGGTCACGACTTTTCCAGGTGCTCGCGCACCCCGCCAAAGGTGCGCCGGTGCAGGGGCGAGGGGCCGAGACGGGCGATGGCGGCCAGGTGATCGGCGCTGCCGTACCCCTTGTGCCTGGCGAATCCGTAACCGGGAAAACGCGCGTCGAAACCGACCATCATCCGGTCGCGGACCACCTTGGCCACCACCGAGGCGGCGGCCACCGACAAGGAGCGGGAATCACCCTTCTTCAGGGTCTTCTGGGGCAGCGCCAGGGGCAGCGGGGTAATGCCGTCGATCAGCAGGTAATCGGCCGGGCACTGCAGGCGCTCGACCGCCAGGGACATGGCGCGCAGGGTGGCCTGGAGGATGTTGAGCTCGTCGATCTCGGCGGCGGAAACCACCCCGACCCCCAGCGCCCGGGCCTGGGCCCGAATCAGGGGGAAGAGGGCCTCGCGCCGGCCGGGGGTGAGCTTCTTCGAGTCGGTCAGGCCCGGCAGGTCGAACGCCTCGGGCAGGATCACCGCGGCGGCCACCACCGGGCCGGCCAGGGGACCGCGCCCGGCTTCGTCGATGCCGGCCACGGCGCTGAATCCCCGGGCCTGGGCGGCCTGTTCGAAATGCAGGGTGGAAATCTCTTCGGCGGGGAACAGATCCAGGGTCACCGGGACTCTCCCAGAGATTCGGAGTGGCAGAAGCAAAAAGCCCCGGCTTGCGGCCGGGGCTTTCTGGCGGTAAATCAGGCCTGGCGCTTTTCGCGGATGCGGGCAGCCTTGCCGAACAGGTTGCGCAGGTAGTAAAGCTTGGCGCGGCGAACCTGGCCGATGGTCACAACCTCGATCTTCTCGACGTTGGGGGCGTGCAGAGAGAACACGCGCTCGACGCCGATGCCGTTGGAAACCTTGCGGACGGTGAAGGTCGACCCGAGGCCGCGGTTGACCCGCTTGATGCAGACGCCCTGAAAAACCTGGATGCGCTGCTTGTCGCCTTCGACGATCTTCACATGCACCTTGAGGGTGTCGCCAGCCTTGAAAACCGGAATGTCCTTCCGGATCTGCTCCATGTTGATACGATCAATGATGTTCATCTTGTCCTCCTGTATGCCGATATCGCTTTTGTGGATTTTCGAACTGTATCCGCCGGCGCGTGGATGGTGCACGCTGAAGCGGCCGCAGCTTTGAAATCGATTGTCTGTCTAGGTGCCGAGCAGCCGGTCGAGAATGATGGCCACGGCCGAGCGCACCGAAAGGTGGTTGTACTCCCCGGCGCCGCGGATCGGCTCGAGCACGGTCCAGCCCCGGTCGAACAGTTCCGGCGCCAGCCCCCATCCGGTGCCGAACACCAGCAGCAGCGGGTGCCGAGCCATCAGCCCGCGGCACTCAGCGCTCGGGATGCCGTCCTTGCGTCCCGCTCCGGTCAGCACCGGCCGCGCGGTCTCGCCGGCGGCGGCGCTCCAGTCGGCCAGCGCCTCATCCAGCGAATTGACTTGCCTGACCAGCCCCAGCGCATCGCCCCGGTGCGGATTGTAGCCGGCGCCGAAACCTTCGCGCCAATGGCCGAGAATCTTCTCCACCAGGGCCTGCTGCTCCGCGACGGGGGTCACCACGTAAAACCTGTCGACCCCGAAGGTGCGCGAGGCGCGGGCGATGTCGTGCAGATCGAGGTTGGTGACGGCGGTGGTCACCCGGTCCCCGGCACGGTCGATCACCGGGTGGTGGACCAGCGCCACGGCCAGCGGCTTGCGGCTCATCAGCCCTGCCCCCGCAACTCGCGCCGCAGCTCCTCGAGAATGCGCCGATCCTCATCGCTGAGCGGGGCCCGCTCCAGCAGGTCGGGACGCCGCTGCAGGGTCCGCCGCAACTGCTCACGGCGTCGCCAACGGGCGATCTCGGCGTGGTTGCCCGAAAGCAGAACCTCGGGCACCCGGTGTCCCTGGAATTCGGCCGGCCGGGTGTAATGGGGAAACTCGAGCAGCCCGTCCGAAAATGAATCGACCTCGGCGCTGCCGCTGCTGCCAAGCACCCCGGGCAGCAGGCGGGCGACCGCGTCGATCATGACCATGGCGGCCAGTTCTCCACCGGTCAGCACGAAATCGCCGATGGAATATTCGTCATTCACCAGACAGCGGATCCGCTCGTCGAACCCTTCGTAGCGCCCACAGACAAAAACCAGCCCCTGTTCGCGCGACAGGGCCTGGGCATCTGGCTGACGGAAAGTGCGCCCCTGCGGGGTCATGAGGATCACCCGCGCGGCCGGCGAGCGTTGTTTCAGCTCGGCGAGCGCCCGGGCCACCGGCTCGGGCTTCATGACCATGCCGTCGCCCCCGCCGTAGGGGGTGTCGTCGGTCACCTTGTGCCGCCCCTCGGCCCAGTCCCTCAGGTTGTGGGGCTCAATCTCGATCAATCCCTTTTCCGCCGCCTTGCCGAGGATGCTCCCCGCGAAGGGAGACTCGAACATGTCGGGGAAGAGGGTCAGGATTTCAAACTTCATCGGAACCCGGAACCAGCCCTTCGGGCAGATCGACCTCGATGCAGCCAGCCACCAGGTCGACCCGGACAATCATCTGCTCGACCACGGGGATCAGAACCTCCCCGTAGGGCCCCTGAACCACGTAAATGTCGTGGGCCGGGGTGGTGAACATCTCTTCCAGCGTGCCGAGTTCCCCCCGGGTCCGGTCGAGCACCCGCAGGCCCTCCAACTGGTACCAGTAGAACTCGTCTTCTTCCAGGTCGGGCAGATCCCGGTAGGGCATGTAGACCTCACTGCCCACCAGGTGCTGAACCTCATCGATGTGCTCGAGCCCCTTCAGGCGCAGCAGCACATCCCCTTTATGCAGCGAGGACCGGACCGGGACTTGACGCGTGGCGGTTCCGTCCGCCTTGCGGAATTCCAGTTCGCCGGCCTCGAGCAGCGAGGCGGAGTCATCGGTGACGGGGCGGACCTTGAGGTCCCCACGCAGACCGTGGGTTCCCCGGACCACTCCGGCACAGAACCATTCACCCACGCGGACTGCCATCACTCCATGATCTGGAGGGTAGCCCGCTTGTTTTCCCGGGTAGCCTTGGCGTTTAGCAGCGTGCGCATGGCCTTGGCGGTGCGCCCCTGCTTCCCGATGATGCGGCCCATATCTTCCTGGGCCGCGGCAAGCTTGATGAGAATGCCCCCATCCTCACCCTGCTCCTCGGAGATGGTCACCGCACCGGGATTTTCAACCAGGGATTTCGCGATGAATTCGATGAGCTCTTTCATGGAGTCCGTCCTTTAAGATAAAGGATTGGCCCGCCTCGGTTTCCGGATGGGAAGCTTACGCCTTTTCCGGCTGCTTGAACTTGGCCCAGAGCCCCTGCGCACGCAGCAGGTTGCGTACCGTATCGGTAGGCTGTGCGCCCTGCTGCAGCCACTCCAGGGTCCGGTCTTCCTTCAGGGTCACCATGGGGGGGTTCTGCTTGGGATCGTACTGACCCAGATTCTCAATGAAACGGCCGTCGCGCGGGAAACGCTCGTCAGCAACTACCACCTGGTAGAAAGGTCTCTTCTTGGCGCCGCCGCGGGCCAGCCTGATTTTTACTGCCATCGGTTGTTCCTCCTGGATGTTTCTTAACGGGAATCCCGTTTTCGAATTAGGCTTTGGTCTATAAGGTCAAATCCCGGGTCTACGGCAGCCGGCTCTTTTCCGCCGCGCTTACCCCCTGCCGGGCCTGAATGCTGTCAATTATACCTGAAATTCTCCGGGCCGCCCCCTCTGCGGGGCCTGGGCCCTCTAAAAGGGCATCCCGCCGCCGCGGCCCATCAGCCCCTTCAACCCCTTGGGGCCGAGCTGCTGCATCTTCTTCATCATCTTCTGCGCCTCGGTGAAGCGCTTGAGCAACTGGTTGACGTCCTGCACCGTAGTGCCGCTGCCTTTGGCGACCCGCAGCCGCCGCGAACCGTTGAGCATCTTGTGGTCGCGCCGTTCCTGGGGCGTCATCGAGTTGATGATTGCCTCGATCTTCTTCATCTCCTTGTCCGGCAGCTGCATCCCCTTCATCTGCTTCATGGCCTTGCCGGCCCCGGGGATGAGCTTGAGGATCGACTCGAGCGAGCCCATCTTCTTGATGGACTGCAACTGGTCGCGGAAAGTTTCGAGGGTAAAGCCTTCCTTGCGCAGGCGCTGTTCGAGCTTGGCGGCCTGGTCCTTGTCGATGGCCGCCTCGGCCTTCTCGATCAGCGAGAGCACATCGCCCATGCCGAGGATGCGCTGGGCCATGCGGTCGGGGTGAAACACCTCGAGGGCGTCCATCTTCTCGCCGAGGCCGACCAGTTTGATCGGCTTGCCGGTCACCGCGCGGATCGACAGGGCCGCACCACCACGGGCGTCGCCGTCGAGCTTGGTCAGCACCACGCCGGTCAGCTGCAGCTGGGCGTCGAAGCTTTCGGCCACGTTGACCGCATCCTGACCGGTCATCGCGTCGGCAACCAGCAGGATCTCCCGCGGCGCCAGCGAGGCCTTGATCCGGCCCAGCTCGCCCATCAGCGCCTCGTCGATGTGCAGGCGCCCGGCGGTGTCGAGAATCAGCGTATCGAAGCCGTTGAGTTCCGCGTAGCGGCGCGCCGCCTCGCAGATGGCCACGGGGTCCTGCCCGGGCTGGGTGTCGTAGACCTCGATACCGAGCTGGCGGCCGACGGTTTTGAGCTGGTCGATGGCCGCGGGCCGGTAGATGTCGGCCGGCACCAGCAGCGGGTTGCGCTTCTGCTTGCGCAGGCTCAGCGCCAGCTTGCCGCAGGTGGTGGTCTTGCCGGCACCCTGCAGGCCGCACAGCATGATCGGCACCGGCGGACGCGCCGCCAGATCGAGGCTGTTGTCAGTCCCCTCGCCCATCAGGCGGCCGAGCTCCTCGCGGACGATCTTGATCACCTGCTGGGCAGGCGTCAGACTTTTGAGGACATCCTGGCCTACCGCCCGCTCACGGACCGCAGCCACGAAATCCTTGACCACCTTGAAGTTGACGTCGGCCTCGAGCAGCACCAGACGCACTTCGCGCAGGGCTTCCTGGATGTTGTCCTCGGTCAGCCGCCCCTGTCCGCGCAGCTTCTTGAAGACCGAATCGAATTTTTCCGTCAGATTATCAAACATGGCCGTCCAGGCAGGCGCCTAACGAATTCTCGCAAAATGGGCACTATAGTTAAGCACCTGAACCTTGTCAAGGGAAAAACCGCGCGAAAACCGGCGGCTGGGCGCCTCAGATTTCCACTTGCCGGTACTCTTTGCCTTCACGCTGGAACAGTTCGGCGGGGAGCAGGCCCTCGGGTTCCAACACCTCCCAGACCCGCGGTTTCTCGTCCGGTGTAAAGCGGATCGCCAGGCCGCAATCCGAGGTCAGCTGCCGGGGAACCGGAATCAGCAGCATCTCGACCCCCTTGGACTTGAGCAGTTTTTCGACTTTCATCACCCGGTGAATGGAATGGAAGATTGCCACCAGGTCGCCTTCACGGACCATCTGCACCCCCTTGAAGTTCGGTGCGCGCATGATGCCACGTTTTCCGAACGGGGCGCAAGAGCTAGTTCGTTGACAGGGCTCGGACAATCCAGCTACACTTAGACGTGCTTTTAATACCAGGGCAAACCCCTGAAACCCCGGTCAGCACAAAAGCAGGTATCTGCCGCCGAAAGGAACCACCCCTTGATTCACTCCCAGGCCCTCGGCCTTGCCAGCCTTCTCGCGTTCGCCTTCCTGGTCAATCTGCCGTTGGGGTTTCTGCGCGAAACCGCACCCAAGTACTCGGTGCGCTGGTTCGTCTATATCCACCTGTCCATCCCCTTCATCGTCGCCTTTCGCCTCGCCGAAGGGTTCGGCTGGAACATCATCCCCCTGACCCTGGCCTGCGCCGTCGCCGGCCAACTTGCCGGCGGACGCTTCCGGCGCTGGAAAAACCGGTGAAAGGCAAAAACCGCCCGCCCATGCGCAGGGCCGCCACCGCCGGAGATATCGTCCAGGAGCTGCTGCGGCAGCGGGGGATGGAAGGGAAATTGCGCGAATACCGGGCCTGGCAGGTCTGGGACGAGGTGGTCGGACCACAGATCGCGGCCCGGGCGCGGCCCTTGAGAATCCGCGAGGGAGTGCTGGAAGTGCGGGTCGAACAGCCGGTCTGGATGCAGCAGCTGCAGCTGCTCAAGCCGCGGATCCTCGCCAAGCTCAATGAGCGGCTAGGTGCCGGCACCCTGAAGGATATCTACCTGCGGCGCGGCCGCATCCAGGCCGATGAACTGCCGGAGAGCGGCCCCGACCCCGCCGCCTGGAAGCACACCCCCCTCACCGAGGAGGAAAAGGCCGAAATCGAGGCCACCCTCGCCTCGCTCGCCGACCCGGAGATCAAACGCCAGCTGCGCGCCCTGATGATGCGCCAGGCGCAGCTGAAGAAAAGCAGGAAATAATTTTCATTCCCTCAGGGCTTCTGCTCGCCGTAGATCGTCAGCACCTCCGCTGAATAGTCCTCCCCCTCACAGACATACAACGGCGGCTCCACCACCAATCCAGGGCGCCCTCGACGGCGCCCTTCCAGCAGAACCATGCGCGCCCCCTCGCCCCGGCGCGAGTGAACACAGCGAAGCCGCTTCGGCTCCAACCCCGCCTCGCGCATCCCGGCCAGCAAATCAACCAGGCGTTCCGCCAGATAAACGACGTAGAAGCGCCCCCCATCCCCCAGCAGGAAGGCGGCTGCCCGCAAAAAATCCCCCAGCCCCCCAGCCTGTTCATGGCGCGCCGCGCCCCGCTCCGACGTCGGCGCCTGGCGCCCGGTGCCCAACGGGCGAAACGGGGGATTGGCAAGCACCACATCGAATCCCTGCGCCGGCAGGGTTCCCTGCAGCGAGCGCAGGTCGGCTTCGACGATCTCCACCCGCCCGGCCAGGCCGTTTAGCTCTACGCTACGCCGGGCGCGCCCGGCCATCCCCGGCTGAACCTCCACCCCGACCAGCCGCTCCGCCTCGCTCATCCGCGCCAGCAGCAGCGGGATGACGCCCGAGCCGGTGCCCAGATCGGCCAAGGCCTCCCCGGGGGCGACCCGGGCGAAAGCACACAGCAAAACCGGGTCGAGGGAGAAGCGGTAGCCGTCCTTCTTCTGAATGATCTTCAACCCGCCTAGGCGCAGATCGTCGAGGGTTTCATCGGAACGAAGAATAATTTCAGGACCTGACATATTCACCGGCTCAGGCTCGTTGGCTCCAAAACCGGAAAAACCGGGCGAACCCGGTTTTTCTAGAAGATCTTTCTCACCTGCACCTCCCATCGGTGCTCATACCTTTCAGGAAGCGTGTCTCCCTCACTTCGCTCGCCGTAGGCGTAATCGAGGGCCACCTGCAGTTTCTCAAAGTTCAGGGCGGTGGTCAAATACCAGGTTGTGGTATGGGTATTTTCCGGGGAGCGGATATCGTAGCGGGCCCTTGCCCTGAGCAGCAGGATCTTGATCGGGTAGTAATCCCCAGTCAGGGTGAAAACTGTTGCCCGCAGCTGCCCTCCGGCAGCGTCGGTGAACCTTTCATACTCGATCTTCTCCTCGATTTCGGCCAGTTTCCGGATGATGCCGTTGGTTTTGAAGATCCGGTAAACGTACTGCTGCTCGCCCAGCACGTGGGAGCTGGAGCCTTCATCCTCGTCACGCCACTCGTAATCGAGCCGCAGCGAGCCCTCCATGCTGCGGTTGGGCAGGTAGCGAACCAGGGAGCGATTCAGGAAACTGGCATTAGCGCTGGAAAGGGACAAGTCGTCGGCCAAGGCCCCGCCGCTCAGCTCGCTGTTGCGCCTGTCATGTTCGCCGACCACCAGCTGGTTGAGGATATTGACCAGGAATTCCCGCCCATCGTAACGCAGGGAGTGGTTGGCGATGAACTGGCCGTTGCTCTGTTCGGGCTCCGAGAGGTAGTCATACTTCAGTTCGACGCGGTTGCTGATCCGGGACAGAGAGCGGTGCTCGCCAAACCAAGTGGTGATCGACCGGAACACGTCGCCGTCCCGGTTGTCGAAATCGGTGCCGAACAGACTCTGGCCGATGGCGCTCTTGGGGATGATATGGCGACTGACGGTGCGATCCAGGGTGCCGGTGCCGTACAGAAGCTCCTCCCCGAGCCCGGTGCGGAAACTGGTGGAGAGGCTGGTCTCGATCCGCCCTTCCAGCTCCTGCTCCCAGAAGCGGGTCTCCAACCCCTCGTCCCCGGTCCCCTCGAACCGCGCCAGGGAATAGGCGGTGAAAATGTCGTAGCGCGGCCGCACCGCCTTGTTGGTATAGTACTCGACCCGCGCCCTCAGGGCGTGGCCCTCACCCCGGTCCCCCTGCTTGACCTCGCCGTCGAGCTGGGGCGCCAGAATAAACCGCTCCCTGCGGAAAGTCTCCAGCCTGGTGGAAGCGAAGAGCACATCTTCATCTTCCTGGATGCCGCTTTCCAAGTCCAACCGCTCGTCGCGCGAACCGACGAAGCGAAACCGGGCAAAGGTGTCCCGGGAGAGTTCGCCGTTGAGATAGAAGGGAACCTCGAGGCTCTTGCGAAGCTCCCCCACCTCCAGCAGGCGGCTGTAGGTGTTGAAGGAGGACGCGTTCCAGCCGCTGCGCCGGGCGACGGCGAACATGTTGAGGTCATACCGCTCGAAATCATCTTCCTCGAGGTTCGGTTTTTTCCCCTCGGTGAAGGACCCGTCGGCGGAGATCTTCATCCAATTGGTGAAGTTGATCCACTGCCGCTGCAGGGTGTGGTCCACCGTTCCCAGCAGGTAGGTCGACTCCTCGTAATTTTCCTCGGGATTCAGGTAGTCGCGGTGCTCGAACAGACGGTAGTGAAACCAGTTGTCCTTCTTGTTCAGCGAGACGAAAGCCAGGTTGCGGTCCCGGTAATGTTCCGGGCTGAGGCTCTTTTCGTCCTTGACGTAGACTTCGGAGTAGTCGACCAGCAGCCGTGGGAACTGGGACAGAACCTCCCGGTAGCGCCCCTGGTAGGAGCCGTTGCGGATGCCGACCATGAGGGTGGCGCCCGAGCGGATCCGCTGGCCGTTCTGAATGTCGACGATGGGACTGGGGGTAGCGAAATTGTCGGATGGAAGGCTCTCGAACAGGGTGGGCACCCTGCCGTCGACGAAGGCCGACTGGATCATGTCCTGCGAGTAGAGGTGGAGGCGAAACGGCAGCCCACCGGGGGCCACCATGACATCCCCCCGATAGAGGATCTTTCCGGTCTCGACGTCGATCCCCTCGCCGTTCAACTCGCCCGACAGGGAGTTCCACTCGTATCCGAGGGACAGGTGGTAGTCGCCAGCCCGGCCCTCGAGAAGTTTCCCTTTCAGGGCGTACAAAAGCGAGTACTGCTGGGCAAAATAATCAGCGTCCAGGACCTTTTCCCCCACTTCCTTGGCCGAGTGCTCGCCGTAGATCATCTCGGCGGCCCCGAACAGGCGGCCCTCGGCCGCCGCCAGACCGGGGCAGCCCACCCAGATGATGCCCAGCATGGCTATGAGAGAAAAGACTAGACGCATGAAATTCCCGGGATGTTTATTTGCATGGCACCGCTGATGAGAAAATTCCCCTGAAATCCAACAGATCCCGGAACTTCTCCACATCGCAGACGTTCGCGCCAGACCCTTTTGATCAATTAAAATTTCCAGCGGCGCTCGCCCCGCAGCCCTCTACATCTGCGCTCCGGCTGCGCGGCGTCGGGGAGCGTCCAGACAGGCCCGGATTCCGCTGGGAAAAGGGCGGGGGTTACCCCCCGCCCGATCACCAGTAAACAGCCCTGCCTTACTTGTCGTGGCAGGCCAGACAGAGGTTCGAAGAGGTATTGTCGACCAGCAGGAACGGCACATTGGCCGGATCGTGCACGTCGTGGCAGGAAGAGCACCACATGATGTTGCTGCTGGCCCCGAAGAACTGCACGCCCGCGGCGGTGGCGTCGGTGATCAGTTTGATCTCCGAGTCCTCCCCGGCACCCGAGCCCGCATCGATTGCCGCATAGTCGAAGCCGATGGGGTGGTCGTTGCTCAGGTTGGTGCCAAGGTCGGCGTCCGCACCAAGCGCCGGCGAGTAGAGCGCGCCGCCGCTGTTGGGCGGGTTGGTCAGTGCGCCGCCGATGCTGGCGCCGTCGTGGCAGGAAAGACACAGGGGAGCGTCAGTGGCATTGTAGCTGGTCAGGTCGTAGGTCGCCTGGATGTCGACACCCGAATAGATTTGCGTGGCGTTGGACATCCCGCGGTTCCACAGGGGAGCCGACACAGAAGCGGTCACCCCGTGGGGTGAGTGGCAGTACACGCAGAGTTCGTCGATGTCCCCGGCAGCCCCCCCGCCGGTGGTGTTGCTCAGGTCGTGGGCCGACCCCTGAATCGTGAGGCCCATGGCCGGAGCGGCCAGCAGCAGCGCAGCTGCAACCAACAGTAGATACTTTCTCATTTCCCTTTACCTCCTTTTTGTTTGTTGGACAGACGGTTGATAGCGTGTCCATGGGTGGCAGTGATACCTCATGACTCCCATTTAAGCAAAGCATGTGCCAAACATATATGCCCTTAATTTCATACAAAAAAAATGGCTGGGCGAAAAGCCCAGCCATTTTACGGACACCCCGATGTCATATCACTGACGACCCTCTGGGCCGCCCCCGGGCTATTTGCCCTTCTCTTTCTTCAAAAACTGGTCCAGCCTCTCGATGTCCTCCGGGGTGATGGGGTTTTGCGCGAGATATTTTTTGGAAAGGTACTGCCAGACGGCAAAACGCTTGTTCAACCCGTCGGCAATGTAGAGGCGGTCGTTGCCGTCGATGAAAATCGAGTGGGGGCTGGCAAAGCCGAGCGGGTGGTTCGACCCTCCCGCGCCGCCGGTGGCCAGCAGCAGGCGTCCCTCGGGAGCGTAGGTCAAAAGCAGGGCCTTGCGGGTGTCGACGATGTGCAGGTTTCCCTCGCTGTCAAAGGCGAGGTCCTTGGGGTTCTCGAACTGCCAGTCGCGATCGCCCCGCTCGCCGAAATGGTAGAGGTATTTCCCCTGGGCGTCGAACACCTGGATGCGGGCGTTCAGCATATCCGCCACAAAGACCCGGTCCTGCCCGTCGATGGCCATCCCCTGCGGTCCGAACAGCTTGCCAGGCTCCCTGCCCTGCTCCCCGAAGGCGAAAAGATGCTTCCCCTGCAGGTCGAAGACCTGGATCTTGTGCGCCTTGCCATCGGAGACGTAGATCCGGTTAAGGCGCTCGTTGATGGCCAGAAAGGCCGGATTTTCAAAAATCTTCTCATCACCGATGGCGAACAGCGGCACCTGCTGCGGCGAGTAGACCTTGACGTTGCGGGCCTCCCCGTCGGCGATGTAGAGCCGCCCCGCCTGGTCGATAGCCAGCCCCAGAGGGAGGCTGAACACCGGCTGATCGGTGAGAAAATGGATTTCATAGTTGTTGAAATCGTAGACCCGGATATTTTTGTGGTGGACATCCGAGACATAGACCGTCCCCTTGCCGTCGGCAACCACCCCGAAGGGGGTCTTGAAGGTGTAGGCCTCGGGCTTGCCGACCACCTGCTCGGACAGTTTCTGCGCCTGGGTCTTGGGAAAATCGTCCTGGGAGGCATAGGTGTTGACCCACTCCAGGCGGGGCTCGTTGGGGGGCAGCGGCCAGAGGATCCGCGGCTTGGCGGCCGACCCTGCGGAACACCCGCTCAACAGCAGCAGCCCGGCCATTCCGCCAACAATCAAGCTAGTCAGGTTTCTCATTTTCACGACAACTCCTCTTTGAGCGATTTATTTTTTACGCTTTATTTCTTATGGCAGAGCTGGCACAGGGCCATGCGGGAGCTGATCCCCCCCTGGAAATAGGCCTCCGACTGCCCGCCGTGGGGATCATGGCAGCCCACGCAGGTGAGCTCCCTGCCGGGGCGGTTGGGATCGGCCTCCCCCATGAGCGGGTGCGCTTTCCCGCCAACCCCCCGCAGAACATGGGGCTGGCGCTTGACCGCCTCGTGGCAATCCAGGCAGAGCTCATTGACCGGCTTGACCAACTGCCCATAGGTGTCGCTGGCGTGGGGATCGTGGCAGACCTGGCAGAGCCCGGCCTCCACCGGGCCATGGACGAACTTCTTGGCCGTGAATTCATCGACCTTGTCCTGGTGGCACTCGTTGCACAGGGCGGCGTTCTCCGCGCGGGGCTGATATTTGACGGGGCGGCTGTCAACCTGGTGACAATAGGTACACTGATAGACCCCGGCAGGGCCGTGCACGTAGTCCTGAGCCAGACGCCGGGCATGGCATGAGCCGCAGGGATTGGTCTTGGCGTTGTCCGCGGCCAGCTCCTCGGGCGAAGGCGCCATGTTGTGGCAGCCGGTGCATTTGGCCTCGTTTTCCTGGGAGTGCATGGCGAAGGGGCGATAATCCTTCGGTGCCGACGCTCCGGGGGTGACGGCAAAATAGACCTCGGACCGGGCGCTGGCGACCTCCTCGCCCTTGACGTACCCCTTGACCAGGATAAGGTTGCGCCCCGGATCGAGCACCGGTTCGACAATCAGAAAATCGCCGAAGGCCGCCCGGTACTCGGGCTGGGAAAGATCCAGCAGTTCGGTCTTGTAGCCGCCCAGTTCAATGGACACCCCATCGAGCTGGGGGTTGTCCCCGCCCCTGATGATGAGATAATTGGTCCGGCTCACCACGGTTTTGTCCGGAGGATAGATGATCTCCAGAGACCAGCCAGGCCCGGCAGCAAGCAGAAAGGCAAGGGCGCCCAGGACCGAAGCCAGTAAGCGGGAATGTCGACTGTTCACTGCATGCTCCCCGAGATGAAAGAAGTCATTTCTTCACCCGACCTCAGAGACCGGGCGGTCGAAAGGTTTGACCTTGCTTGATGGGGTGTTTCTGAAGGTACTGGTCGTTGAGGTACTGATACTTGTGGATCATCGCGTTGAGCGAGTCCACCACCCAGATCGCCTCGTTGGCGTCCACCTCGATGCCCATGGGCAGGAAAAAGCCCCCCGGGGTCACCTGCCCCTTGGTCACCTGGGCCTCGCCGCCCACCGAAAGCAGGTATTGCCCCTGCAGATCGAAGATCACGAAGCGGTTGGCCGTGGAATCGGTGACGTAAACGTGGCCGGAGGGGCTGATGGAAAGTGCCTTGGGAATCCGGAAAGAGCCAAGGGCGGTGCCCCGCTCACCGAACTCCCGGAGGAAACGCCCCTGCGGATCGAGGACCTGCACCCGGGCATTCATCGAATCGAGGACATAGAGGTTGCCTTCGCTGTCCACATCGACATCGAGGGGGAAATTGAATTCCCCGGGACCGGAGCCGCGCCTGCCGAAGGTACCGAGCGATTTGCCTTCGCCATCAAATGCCACCACCTGGTGAGCGCCGGTGTCGACCACGTAGAGGCGCTTGAGCCTGTTGTCGAAGCACAGCCCGGTCGGCCGCTGCAACTGCCCCTTGCCGAAGCCGCGAACGGCTTTTTCGTCGGCGCCGAACTCGATGATCTTCCCCTCGAGAGAATCAGCGACAAAGAGCCGCCCAGCGTCGTCCACGGCCAATCCGCCGGGAAATTTGAAGGGCGGCTGGGGGACATTGGGGATTTTCAGGGTTCTCACCTGGTGCGCGGTTCGGTCCAGGACAAACACCTCGCGCTGCGCGACATCGGAGACAAACACTCTCCCCTTGCCGTCCGCGGCTACCGCGTGGGGCCGGGAAAAAACCTTGTGCGGCTGTGACTTGCCCAACACCGCCTCGGCAAGCCAGTGCTCACCACCGCGGCGCACGTCGTCGTCGCTGTAGAAGAACTCAAGATATTCGATCCGCGGCCGCGCGTCCCCCGGGGGCCAGAAAAAGCGCTGACGTTCCGCTGCCTTGGGAGCGCAGCCGGCAATCAGCAGCAGCACCACGAGAATCCCTGCCTGGACAAAACGATTCATCGGTATTTCCAATCCTGCCTTTTTCATTTGCCAGCCTTGCCCCCCCCGCGGCCGGGAAGCGTTACACCAGAAAACCAAGGGGTCCCTCGGACGCCTACTCCTGACCGAAGATGGTCTTTTGTTCCCTGAGGATCTGCTGCTGGCTCAGACGGTCATAGGTCTTGGGCTTGTGGCAGCCGACAAAGCAGGTCCCGCCGTTGGCGGTACGCTGAAAATTGATGGGAATCTCCCAGCTGCCGAAACCTGGTATCTTGCTGAGGATGAGTTTGTCCTGGTCCCCGCCGTGAACCCCGTGACAACTCTTGCAGACCCGCCCTTTCTTGGCCTTGTTGACGTGCAGCACGTGGAGGTTGTAGTCGCCGTTGCGGAAACTGGTCGCCTCCGAGGTCCGCTCGTAGAGAAACGCCCGGTCGTCGTGACAGCGGAAGCAGAGGGCGAAGTTCTCGTACCGGTAGGGCGTATAGAACTCGGCGGGATAATAGTCCTTGAGCAGGGGCTTGAACTCTGACCCGTGGGGCTTGTGGCAGTCCCAGCAGCGCCCCTCGGCCACCGGGGCATGTTGCGACCGGGCATTTTTCACAATCCGCTCGATCCCGCCGTGGCAGTAGAAACAGATCTTGTTTCCGGAGCCCAGCAGCAGGGCGGGGTTGTCGGATGCGTGGGGGGTGTGGCAGAAATTGCAGCGCCCCGCTCGAACCGGCCCGTGCCGATTCGGTTCATTGCCGACATCGTCATGGCACTGCAGGCACAGCTCGCCTCCCCTGGCCACGGCCTTGAACCCCTTGGCACTTCCCGGATGTTTGGCTCCGGTCGCCTGGTGACAGCTTTCGCATTCACCCTCGCTCACCGGGGAGTGGACGACCTTGGGGAGCGCGAGGTCGGCATGGCAGTCGGACACCAGGCAACCGTCGGCAGCCGCAACAGAGGAGGCAAACAGAAAGGAGGCGAAAAACTGCACCGCCCCCCAAAGAACAAGCTTTTTCATATGCATGGCGGCGTTCCTTGTCAGCGAATCGCAGAATCGGAAACGTGATTACGCGGCTTTGTGCCGGGGAGCACTGCTTCCCCCGGGCTGGCTTTGTTGCCGTCAGTTCCCCTCGGGCAGGGGCCTGCACAGTAAATGGCGAACAAAACGGGCAGGCAGCTGCCTGCCGACAACAAACCTCTGCAATCTTCGCGCCATGAAAGAAAAGTGCCCCTCCGGGATTTCCGAAGGGGCACGAGGTGGAGTTGCCTACCCTCCGTAGGAGTGCAAACCGGACAGGATCAGGTTGACCCCGAGGTAGCAGAAGACCGTCGCCGCGAAGCCGAAGATCGACAGCCAGGCCGCCTTGCGCCCCACCCAGCCGCGGGTGAAGCGGGCGTGCAGGAAGGCCGCGTAGATGAACCAGACGATCAGGCTCCAGGTCTCCTTGGGGTCCCAGCTCCAGTAGGTGCCCCAGGCGTAGTTGGCCCAGGCCGCGCCGGTGATGATCCCCAGGGTCAGCATGGGGAAGCCGACCATGATCGCCTTGTAGTTGAGGTCATCGAGGATCTTGGCCGAGGGGAACATGCCGAGAATCCCCCCGGCAGGAGAGTCCGACGGGGACTTCTCTTCCTTGCCGACCTTGACCAGGTACATGATCGAAACCCCGCAGGCCACGGCGAAGGCAGCGTAGCCGATAAAGCAGGTGAATACGTGGTAGGTCAGCCAGTTGCTCTGCAGGGCCGGCACCAGCGGCTCGATGGCGTCGTTGAGCCGCAGCTGCGCCCAGATCATGCCGAGAAAGGCGAAGGGGAGCACGAAGGCGCCCACCGCCCGCTGCTTGTACTTGAGATCGAAGAGCAGGTAGATCAGCAGGATCGACCAGGCGAAAAAGACCACCGATTCATACAGGTTGGAAAGCGGCGCATGGCCGAAGCCCAGCTGATGCGACTCCACCCAGCGCATGGCAATGGCGCCGGTGTTGGCGGCAAAACCCGCCCAGGCGACCAGGGTGGCAAGCAGGCCGACAACCTTGCTGCGCCCGGCGATGAAAACGACGAACAGGACCATCGAGGCAAAATAGGCGATGGTGGTGATATTGAACAACATGGAGCTGGTCATGGGTGCACTCCTCCTTGGTGGCCGCGCAAGGCCTAGGAAGCGATTTCGTTCTTGAGGTTCTTTTTGAATTCGTCAAAAAACAGTTCGAAGGCCGGTTGGTTGCGGTGGGCCGATCCGCCCAGCTTGATGCCGGTTTTCTGACCCACCGGCTGAATGGTCAACCAGATGCGGCGATGGGAGAGGAAAAAGGCGATGATGCAGCCGACGACCATCAGGAAGCAGCCGAGCCAGACCACCCAGACCCCCGGGTCCTTGGCCACCTGCAGGCCGGTGTAATAGCGCTGCTTGTACTCGCCCATGCTGAAGATGTAGTCGCCGCCGCGCTGGGCGTCGAATTCGGGAAAGGCCTGCAGAACCACGAAGTTGCTGCGTTTTCCGTCGGCCGAGACGGTCTCGAGCCGGGCGCCGGGACCGAAGTTCTGAAAGGAGGGGGCGAACTGAACGACGCGGAACCCGCCGCCATCGGGCAGTTTGACCATCTGCCCCTGCCTTGCCACGAGGTCGAGGGTCTCGCCGGTCTCGCGAACCTTGACCCGGAAGTTGAAAATCGGATCGCCGGTCGGGCCATAGCTGGACTGGTAGAAGGTGATCCCCTTGTAGCGCAGCGGGTCGTTGACGATGATCGGCCGATTGGTCAGCTCCTCGCTCACCGGTTTACCGTCTTCGAGAACGGTCAGGATGCTTTTGAATTCCTTGGGCCGGTTGGAGCCAGGGTAGAAGGAGACGCTGAACGATTCGCAGTGCACGGCAAAGCCGAGTTCGAGCGGTTCGTTGCTGCCCCGGGGCCAGACCTTGGTGGTCTGGGTCCCTTCGACGATATTGACGAAGGCCTTGTAACCCCAGAGATTGCCGATGATCGCCCCAAGGAAAATGATCAGGATGGACAGATGGGTGACATAGACGCCAAACCGGGAATACTTGCCCTTCTGGGCGAAGAAATGAATCTTGCCTTCCTTTTCGGTGACAACCGGCTCGGCGAAGTTCTCCTTGAAGAGTTTGGCGATCTTGTCCCGGTAATCGGCCGGTGAGCCGCTCACCACATGCTCTTCAACGTTGCTGAAGGTGCGGAACAGCGAATCTTCAGCGGTCAAGACGGGCTCGTGGACGGTTTTCCAGACCCGGGGAAAACGCTTGATGGAGCAGGCGATCAGGTTGATGGAGAAGATCCCCAGCAGGGCGAGGAACCACCAGGAATGGTACATGTCAAAAAACTGCAGCGAATTCAGCACCCGGTAGGTCGTCTCGCTGTAGATCTGCAGGTATTCCTGGGGAGAGAGATTCTGCTGGATGACCGTACCGATGATCGAGGTGACGGCAAGCAGGATCAGGGTGATGATAGTCAGCTTGAGGGAGCAGAAAAAGTCCCAGAGAGCATCGATAGGGCTTCGTTTTGTACTCAAGTCAATTTCTCCTGGAGAATGGGGCCCCTGAGGTTGAAATCACGGTTGACAGCAAGCGGGTCCGCAAGCCGCTGGCGGGAGTGCGGCACATGCGCAAGGCTAAACGATAGCCCGTCCGGTGCGGATGAAGCCACCGGAGCTGGAAATGTTAAGCCACATTCGTTTTTTGATAGAATTTACAAAGTCTTGAAAAAGCTAATATACGCCCTCTTCCAGTGTCAAGGGAAATCGGCACGAATCTGCACTGGTTAAAAGCACATTCGCAGGGCCCAACAGGCTGTTTCGAATAGACTTTTTCACTTAATTAGAAACTGGACCAAGGTTCAGCGATGCAGCGCCCTGCGGCCGATGTCCTTGCGAAAATGGACCTTCTCCCAGCCGATGGCCTGCACCCCGAGATAGGCCTTTTCGATCGCCTCGGCCACGCTGGCCCCCAAGCCGGTCACACCGAGCACCCGGCCTCCGTGGTTGACGATCCTGGCGTCCTTGAGGGTCGTGCCGGCGTGAAAGACCATGAGATCATCGATCTTGGCCGCGTCTTCGAGCCCCTTGATTTCATAGCCTTTTTCAAAGGATCCCGGATAGCCGCCCGAGGCCATCACCACGCAGACGGCGGCCTTGTCGTGCCACTCCAGGGAGCCCTGGGTCAGCTTGCCGCGGGCGATGGACTGCAGCACCGGCACGATGTCCGATTTCATCCGCATCAGCAGAGGCTGGGCCTCGGGGTCGCCGAAACGGGCGTTGAACTCCACCACCCGGGCCTTGCCGCCGGCGATCATCAGCCCGACGTAGAGAATGCCCGAGTAGGGGCAGCCTTCGGCGGCCATCCCCTCGATGGTCGGCCGCACGATGGTGTCGAGGACCTCGGCGGTGAGGGCCTCGGTAACTACCGGGGCCGGCGAGTAGGCGCCCATGCCGCCGGTGTTGGGCCCCTCGTCGTTGTCGAAGACCCGCTTGTGGTCCTGGCTGGAGGCCAGCGGCAGGATGTTCTTGCCGTCGGTGAAGGCGAAGAAGGAGGCCTCCTCCCCCTCCATGAACTCCTCGATGACTACGCTGGCTCCGGCGCTGCCGAAGACCGCATCGACCATGATCTCGTTTACCGCCGCCACCGCCTGCTCCTCGGTCATGGCGACGATGACCCCCTTGCCGGCGGCCAGGCCGTCGGCCTTGACCACGATGGGCGCGCCCTGCTCGCGGATGTAGGCCACGGCCGCGTCACGGTCGGTGAAACTGCGGTAGGCGGCGGTGGGGATGCCGTACTTGGCCATCAGGTCCTTGGAGAAGCCCTTGGACCCCTCGATGCGCGCGGCAGCCTGGCTCGGCCCGAAGATTTCCAGGCCGGCGGCCTGGAAGCGGTCGACGATCCCCAGGGTCAGGGGCACCTCGGGGCCGACCACGGTCAGCTCGATGGCCATCTCCCTGGCGAAGGCCAGCAGCCCGTCGATGTCGTCCGCAGCGATCGCCACGCACTCGGCCAGCCCGGCGATGCCGGGGTTGCCCGGCGCACAGTAGACCTTGTCCACCAGGGGCGACTGGGCAATCTTCCAGACCAGGGCATGCTCGCGGCCGCCGCCGCCGACAACTAAAATCTTCATAATTCAAAAACCTTTCAAAGCGTAATAAGTGATAAGTAATGAGTGATGAGAAAAAGCCTTTTCACCTGTTACTGATTACTCATCACTCATCACGCCTTTTTTTATTTTTAATGCCGGAAATGGCGCATCCCGGTGAACACCATCGCCATGCCGTGTTCGTCGGCGGCGGCGATGACCTCCTCGTCGCGGATCGAGCCGCCGGGCTGGATGACCGCGGCGATGCCGGCGGCGGCGGCGTTGTCGATGCCGTCGCGGAAGGGGAAGAAGGCGTCCGAGGCCATCACCGCCCCCTTGACCTGCAGGCCGGCGTGCTCGGCCTTGATGGCGGCGATGCGTGCCGAGTTGACCCGGCTCATCTGCCCGGCGCCGACCCCGATGGTCATGCCGTCCTTGCCGTAGACGATGGCGTTGGACTTGACGAACTTGGCGACCTGCCAGGTGAAGAGCAGATCGCGCATCTCGGCGTCGGTGGGCTGGCGCTTGGTGACCACCTTGAGTTCGGCGGTCAGCTCCAGATCGGTGTCCTGCACCAGCATGCCGCCGTTGACCCGCTTGAATTCAAAGCGCTGGGCGGGCTGGGCCGGCCACTGGCCGCACTCGAGCAGGCGCACGTTCTTCTTGGCGGCGACCACCGCCACGGCCTCGGCGCTGACCTTGGGGGCGATGATCACCTCTACGAACTGGCGCTCGACGATGACCTTGGCGGTATCGGCATCGAGCTCGCCGTTGAAGGCGATGATGCCGCCGAAAGCCGACTCGGTGTCGGTGGAAAAGGCCCGGTTGTAGGCCTCGAGGAGGTTGCTGCCGAGGGCGACGCCACAGGGGTTGGCGTGCTTGACGATGACGCAGGCCGGGGCCTCGCCGAACTGTTTGACGCACTCGAGGGCGGCGTCGGTGTCGGCGATGTTGTTGTACGAAAGCTCCTTGCCCTGCAGCTGCTTGGCGGTGGCGATGGAGGCCTCTTTGACCTCCTTTTCGACGTAAAAGGCCGCTTTCTGGTGGGGGTTTTCACCGTAGCGCATCCCCTGGGCCTTCTTGTACTGCAGGGTCAGGGTCGGCGGGAATTCGGCCGACTCGGCATCGAGCTTGCGCCCCAGCCAGTTGGAGATGGCGCCGTCGTAGGCGGCGGTGTGCTGGTAGACCTTGACCGCCAGGCGGAAGTTGGTCTCGCGGCCGACCGCGCCGCCGCTCTGCTTCATCTCGGCCAGCACCCCGGCGTAGTCGGCGTGGTCGACCAGCACGGTGACGTCGCGGTTGTTCTTGGCGGCGCTGCGCAACATGGTCGGGCCGCCGATGTCGATGTTCTCGATGGCATCCTCGAGGGTGCAGTCGGGCTTGGCGACGGTAGCCTCGAAGGGGTAGAGGTTGACCACCACCATGTCGATGGGCTCGATGCCGTGCTCCTTCATCTTGGCCACGTGCTCTGGGTTCTCCCGCATCCCCAGCAGGCCGCCGTGGACCTTGGGGTGCAGGGTCTTGACCCGGCCGTCGAGCATCTCGGGAAAACCGGTGAACTCGGAGACGTCCTTGACCGCGAGCCCCTGCTCGCGCAGCAGCTTGGCGGTGCCGCCGGTGGAGAGGATCTCCACGCCGTAGCCGCTGAGTTCCCGGGCGAAGTCAACCACGCCGGTCTTGTCCGAAACACTGATGAGAGCACGCTTGATGGTAGCCATTGAGATTCCCTTTCCGCGACTGAAGGCGTCGGCCGCCAGCCAGAGATGTGGATGTGCCGTTTACGGGTTCTTAAAAACACGAAAAAACCGTCCCACGGGCGGTTTTTTCAGAAATCGAGGGCTGCGAGGAAGGCCTGTTCGAAGGCCGGGGTCCCCGAAAGGGGGTAAGGCTTGAGCCGGTCGGCCAGGGCCTGGGCCCTGGCAGGCCCCTCGGGATCAGCCAGCAGACGGCAGACGCCGGCAAGCGCTCCCCCGGGGACAAAACGGACCTTATCTACCATGGTTTCCGGCAGCATGGCAACCCTTTTCAGGGCCGCGGAAGCCAGGGAAAAGCCAAAGGCGCCGGTCACCACCACCGCCGCGAGGTCCTCGGGCGCGACCCCGGCGCGCCGCAGCAGACAGAGTGCCCCGGCCTGCACGGCCCCCTTGGCCAGCTGGAAATTGCGCACATCCTCCTGGGTGAGCCGCAGCTCCACCGACGCATCCCGGTACAGCCGCAAGGCGTTCCCCTCGGGCGACTCGACCAGGTAGCGGGACAGGTGGCTCGCCACCTCGCCCGGATCGCGCAGGGTTCCGCGGGGGTCCATCAGCCCTCCCTCGAGCGCGGCGGCCACCGCCTCGACCAGGCCGCTGCCGCAAAGCCCGCGGGGCGCGCCGCCGCCGATCACCCCCAGGCGCAGCCGGTCGCCGTCGAGGCGCACCTGCTCCACCGCGCCGGCCTTCGCAGCCATGCCGCAGGAGATCCCGCCCCCCTCGAAGGCCGGTCCCGCCGCTACCGATGTGGTCCACCAGCGCCCGTCGGCGAACAGGGCCATCTCGCCGTTGGTGCCGACATCGAGAAAAAAGGTGCTCGCTGCCGGCTCGGGCTCTGCAAACAGGAAGGCCACCAGGTCGCCGCCGACATAGCCGCTGACCAGGGGAAACAGGTAGAGGGAGACGGGCAGATCCAGACCGAGCCCTCTCGGCTCGAGATGAACCCCGGCGCAGTCGGGGGGCCGGTGCGGGGGAAACAGGACCGAGTCGACCTCCAGACCGCGCAGCAAGTGGCAGATGCCGGGATTGCCGGCCGCCGCCGCCGCGGCAATCTCCCCCCGTGAGCGCCCGGCCCGCGCCAGCAGATCGTCGATCAGCCCGCCGATCCCCTGGGCCAACAGCGCTTGCAACTTCTGGGCGTTTCCACCGCGCGCCGCCTCGAGGCGGCGGATGATGTCACTGCCGAAGGCCGACTGGGGGTTGGCCAGCTTCCCCTCGGCCAGGCATTTCCCGGCACCATCGATCAGCCGCCCGGCCAACGTCGTCGTCCCCAAATCCAGCCCGAGGCGCAGACCAGAGCCGGAGGCCCTCCACTCCTCACTCCTCACTCCTCACTCCTCACTCCTCACTCCTCACTCCTCACTCCTCACTCCTCACTCCTCACTCCTCACTCCTCACCTAAATACACCCTCGGCACCCGCTTGCCGATGCCGCAGAACACCTCGTAGGAGATGCTGCCGACCTTCTCCGCCCACTCCTCGGCGCTGATACTGCCCCCCTCGGCGGACCCGAGCAGGGTTACCTCGTCGCCGACGGCGACACCGGGGACATCGGTGACATCGATCATGATCCAGTCCATGCAGACCGTGCCGGCGACCCGGGCGCGGCGCCCGCGAACCAGCACCTCGCCACGGTTGGTCAGCAGCCGGTTGTAGCCGTCGGCATAGCCGACCGGCAGTGTGGCGACCACGGTGGGCCTCTCTGCGCTGAAGCGGTGGCTGTAGGAGATCCCCGTGCCCGGCGCCACCGTCTTGAGAGCCGCCACCCGGGTGCGCAGGTGCATGACCGGACGCAGGTCGATGGTCCCCTCCAGCCCCGGTGCCGGCAGGCCGCCGTAGAGGGCGATGCCGGGGCGCACCAGGTTGGCTTCGGGGATATCCCGGGTAAAGATGGCGGCGCTGTTGCTGATATGCACGAAACCCGGCGCGAAGCCCCGCTCGCGCACCCGGGCCAGGGCCTCGCGGAACCTCCGCACCTGGACCTCGTTGAACTCCCGGCCGGGTTCGTCGGCCAGCGCCAGGTGCGAGAAGAACCCCTCCATGCGCAGAGACCTCAAGCCGGCAAGTTCATCCAGCACCCCGGCCAATTCCTCCGGTCGGACGCCGACCCGCCCCATCCCCGAATCGAGCTTAAGATGAAAGGGGCAGATCTGCCCAGCAGCTGCGGCCTCGGCATTCAGGCGCCGGGCAGTCTCGAGGCAGAACAGGGTGCAGGAGAGGCCGGCGACGAGCACCTGCTGCTCCTGCCCGGGGTAGATGCCGCCCAGAACAAGGATCGGCCGGGTGACCCCGGCGGCACGCAGCTCCAGAGCTTCCTCCACCAGGGCGACACCGAACAGCTCGGCACCCTGCGCCTGAAGAAACGGGGCGACGCGGGCGGCGCCGTGCCCGTAGGCGTCGGCCTTGACCACCGCCAGCACCTGACGGCCGGCGGTTCGCGAGCGGATATGGGAAAAATTATGGGCCAGGGCCGAAAGGTCGATTTCGGCAACGGTAGGACGGCGACCCTGCATGGGAAGGTTCTCCCTTTGGGATGAAGGGGGGAAAATAAATTATTTACCACGGGGTCCCGGCGCTGTAAAGGACCAAGCAGCCCGGGCAGCCCAGCGGGGGAGAAATAAAGCAGAGACATTAAGGTTGACAGCAACTGCCTATTCCTTTAGGCTTTTTCTTACTTTTCCATGGAGGTATCGGCATGTGTCTTGATCATGGGACGTTTCTTCTCATCGACGGCGACCAGGAAACTCCTCTGGAGCACGTCTCGTCGATCCTGGCCGCGGGCGGCCAGCTCAAGCTGGTGGATGTGTTCGGCAAGACCCGCAGCATTGCCGGCGCGATCGGCGAAATCGACCTGCTCAACAAACGCATCGTGCTCGCTTGAGCGCGGGCGAGGAACTGCTTAAAGCATAAAAAATCAAAAATACCGCTAGGGGAGTGTCCTACTGAGAGTTCCGCGGAGTGCGGAACGACCCTTTGAACCTGATCCGGGTCATACCGGCGTAGGGAAGCGGCGACAACGGTCAACACGTTAATGGCGCCGCGCCCCCATGGGGTCAGCGGCGTCATTTTTTTTATCCGGGAAAGCGACAGGCCATGATCAAAGGGCTTTACGTCATCACCGACAGCGACCGCGACGGCAACCTGGCCGCTCGGGTCGAAGCCGCCCTGCAGGGCGGTGCCCGGGTGATCCAGTACCGGGACAAGGAGCTGCCCGCAGAGCGCCGGATCGAGGCTGCCCGGCAGCTCGCCGGGCTTTGCCGCAAGGTCGGGGCTACCTTCATCGTCAACGACGATGCCAACCTCGCCGCCGCCTGCGAGGCCGACGGCGTGCACCTTGGCCAGGGGGACGGGACGGTCGCCGAGGCCCGCAAGATTCTCGGTCACCAGCGCATAATCGGCGTCTCCACCCGCACCGTCGAGCAGGCGCTCAAGGCCGAAACCCAGGGGGCCGACTACATCGGCGTTGGCAGCATCTACCCCACCGGCACCAAGCAGGACACCGAGCTGGTCGGCATCGATACCCTGAAGAAGGTGCGCCGCGCCGTCAAGATCCCCATCGTCGCCATCGGCGGCATCGACCGGGAGCGGGCCGACGAGGCTATCACGGCCGGCGCCGACGCGGTGGCGGTGATCTCGGCGGTGATGGCCGACCCCTTTCCGTCCCTGGCGGCCCGCGAGATCGCCCTGCAGTTCAACCGCCACCTCCCCTACCCCCGCGGCCGCGTGCTGAGCGTGGCCGGGTCCGACTCGGGAGGTGGCGCCGGCATCCAGGCCGACCTGAAGACCATCACCCTGCTCGGCGCCTTCGGCAGCAGCGCCCTGACCGCCCTGACCGCGCAGAACACCCGGGGAGTGCGGGGCATCCACCCCTGTCCGGAGGATTTCGTCGCCGACCAGATCGAGGCGGTCCTCTCCGACCTGGGGGCCGACACGGTGAAGACCGGCATGCTCTACTCGGCGGAGATCATCGGCGTGGTCGCCCGCGCGCTCAAGCGGCGCAACCTGCTGACGGTGGTCGACCCGGTGATGATCGCCAAGGGGGGCGCCCCCTTGCTGCAGCAGCAGGCCGTCGACACCCTGCTGGCCCGGTTGCTCCCGCTCACCTACCTGATCACCCCCAACATCCCCGAAGCGGAAGCCATCGCTGGGCTCAAGGTCAAAACCGAGGCCGACATGGAGGTGGCGGCCCGCGCCCTGCAGAAGCTGGGCGCGCGCAACGTGCTGATCAAGGGCGGACATCTGCCGGGGCCCGCCGTCGACCTGCTGCTTGCCGGCGACAGCGTTCACCGCTTCGGCGCCGAACGGCTCGAAACCCCCAACACCCACGGCACCGGCTGCACCTACTCGGCGGCCATCGCTACCTTCATCGCCCAGGGAATGCCCCTGGTCAAGGCGGTGGAAAAGGCCAAGGCGTTCATCACCGAAGCAATCCGCAGCGCCGTCCCCCTGGGCAGCGGCCACGGCCCGGTCAACCACTGGCAGGCGGCAAAAGCCGTAATCAGTGATGAGTAATAAGTGATTGGTGAAAGGCAAACCCAGGAAAGACAACTAGTCCAAGTCGGAGCATGCACTCTCTTGGCTCCTGAATTCTGACTCCTCGAGGTAAATAAATGACCCAGCTCGAAGCCGCCCGCAAGGGCATCATCACCGACAAAATGAAACAGGCCGCCGCGGCGGAGAATATCGACCCGGAGATCCTGCGCCAGCGCATCGCCGAAGGAACGGCGATCATCTGCCACAACAACAAGCACGGCAACGGCATCCCGCTGGCGGTCGGCAAGGGCCTGCGCACCAAGGTCAACGCCAACATCGGCACCAGCAAGGACGACAAGAGCATCGACAAGGAGCTGGAAAAGGCCCGCGTCGCGGTGGCCGCCGGCGCCGACGCGATCATGGACCTCTCTACCGGCGGGCCCATTGACGAGATCCGCGCGGCGATCATCTCCCAGACCAACGCCTGCATCGGCTCGGTCCCCCTTTACCAGGCGGCGGTCGACACGGTGACCCGCAAGAACAAGGCGATGGTCGAGATGACCGTCGACGAGATCTTCGACGGCATCGTCAAGCACCTCGAGGATGGGGTCGACTTCATCACCGTGCACTGCGGGGTCACCCGCGCCACCGTCGAGCGTATGGACCGTGAGGGGCGGATCATGGAGGTGGTCTCCCGCGGCGGCTCCTTCACCATCGAGTGGATGACCCACAACAACGCCGAAAACCCCCTCTACGAGCACTTCGACCGGCTGCTCGAGATCGTCAAGCCTTTCGATGCCACCCTGTCGCTGGGCGACGGCTTCCGCCCCGGTTGCCTGGCCGACGCCACCGACCGCGCCCAGATCCACGAGCTGATCGTGCTCGGCGAACTGACCCAGCGCGCCTGGGAGGCCGGCGTCCAGGTGATGATCGAGGGACCCGGCCACGTGCCGCTCAACCAGATCGAGGCCAATATCCAGCTGCAGAAGCGGCTCTGCCACGGCGCCCCCTTCTACGTGCTGGGGCCCCTGGTCACCGACATCGCCCCGGGCTACGACCACATCACCTGCGCCATCGGCGGCACCCTGGCGGCCAGCGCCGGCGCCGACTTTCTCTGCTACGTCACCGCCAGCGAGCACCTGCGCCTGCCGACGGTGGAGGACGTGCACGAGGGGGTCATCGCCTGCCGCATCGCCGCCCACGCCGCCGACATCGTCAAAGGGGTGCCCGGCGCCCTCGAGAAAGACATCGCCATGGCCCGCTGCCGCAAGGCCCTCGACTGGGAGGGGCAGTTCGCCCTCGCCCTCGACCCCGAGAAGGCCCGCCGTCTGCGCGCCGAATCGGGGGTCGACGAGGAGCACGGCGCCTGCACCATGTGCGGCGAGTTCTGCGCCTACAAGGTGATGACCGCCCGCAAGGAAAAGCTGGTCGCCGGCTGATCCCCCCCTCTCAGCAGAGTACCCCACCAAGCCCCGGCCCCCTCGGCCGGGGCTTTTGCGTTCCCAAGGGGCGTCCATCTATCTTTAACCAGGACTCCCGCCCTTGACACTCCGGTGGTTTATTGAATTAATTAACTGTAGAGCCATGATGCCCGTCCGACCCAGTTCCCCGCGGGGCCCCCCCCGCCACTGCAGAAGGACCCGCCTGGTATGCTCAGGTCTCGCGCCCTGTTCAGCTTGCTGCTGTGTCTTGCCTCCCCGGTTTACGCCCAGCCGAATGCCACCCCTCCGGCCGCCCTGATCGTCACCGCCACCGTCGAACAGGGGCAGCCGCGCATCCCCCGCACCTTTGCGGCCACCGCCGAGCCGCGCTACATGGCCCGGGTGGCCAGCGAGGTTGACGGCCTGGTGGAGTTTCTCCGCGTCCGCCGCGGCGACCAGGTGGCCAGGGGCGAGGTGATCGCCCGCCTGCGGAGCTACCCTGTCGAACTGCAGCGGGAGGAGGCCAGGGCCCGCCTTGGCGAGGTACAGACCCGCATCGCCAAAGCCGAGGCCGACCTGCGCCGGGCCCGGGAGCTGCACAGCCAGCGAATCATCTCCGAGGAGGAATTGCAGGCCCGCCAGACCGAACTCGACGCCCTGTTGCAGGAAGCCAGCCGCAACCAGGCCTCCATCCGCCTGCTCCAGGACCGGCTGGAGCGGATGAGCATCCGCGCCCCCTTCAGCGGGCATGTAGTGCGGGCAGTCACCGAACTCGGGCAGTGGGTAGACGAGGGGGAGGCCGTCGTGGAGCTGGCGGACCTCTCGACCATCCAGGTGATGACCCCGGTCCCCGAGCAGCACCTGAGCCAGGTAAAACTCGGCATGCAGGCCCGGGTAAACTTCGACGCGCTGCCGGGGGGAGATTTCTCCGGGGAAGTCACCGCGGTGGTACCCCAGGCGGACCTCGCATCGCGCACCTTCCCGGTGCAGGTCAGCGTCGCCAACCCCGAGGGGAAAATCCTCGCCGGCATGCTGGCCCGGGTCACCTTTATGCGCGACCTCGACAACCCGGGGCTGGTGATTCCCAAGGATGCCTATGTACCCCGCCCCGACGGCGGCGGATACGTGGTGAAAATTCATCGGGATACAGCTCGAATCATTCCCGTGGAACTGCTCCAGGCGGCCGGGGGGAGCTTCCTGGTGCGCCCCCTGGATGGTTCCCTCGAGGCGGGGAACCGCGTGGCCATCCGCGGCAACGAAAGGCTCCGCGAGGGGCAGCAGGTCCAGGAAGCCCCGGGTGGCGGGGGGAGTGCGCCATGAAGCTGATCGCCACCTCCGTCGAGCGTCAGGTCGGGGTCAGCGTCGGCGTTCTGCTGGTGGTGCTGTTCGGCCTGCTCTCGCTGTGGCGCACCCCCATCCAGCTCACCCCCGAGGTCTCCCGCCCGGAAATCACTATCCAGACCGACTGGCCCGGTGCCAGCCCCGAAGAGGTCGAAAAAGAGATCATCCTGCGCCAGGAGGACGAGCTCAAGAGCGTCGAAGGGGTCGAGGAGATGAAATCCGAGTCGCAGGACAGCAGCGGCCGGATCGTGCTGACCTTTACCCCCGGCACCGACATGGACGCGGCGCTGCTCAAGGTCAGCAACCGCCTGAACCAGGTGCGGGATATCCCCGAGGACGCCGAGCGCCCGGTGATCTCCACCGTCAACACCGACGACCGGCCCATCGCCTGGTTCATCCTCAAGCCCCTTGCCGGCAACAGCAACCCCATCTACAGCTACCAGCTGTTTACCGAAGACCATGTCAAGGCCCGCTTCGAGCGGGTGCCCGGGGTGGCCCGCAGCAACGTCATCGGCGGGCGCGAGCCGGAGCTGCAGGTGGTGGTCGACCCGGAAAAGCTCTCGGCCATCGGGCTCACCCTGGGAGAACTCATCCGCGCCCTGGACAGCGAGAATGTGAATATCTCCGCGGGCAGCTTCGATGAAGGCAAGCGCCGCTACATCGTGCGCACCCTCGCCGAACTGACCGCGCCGGGCGAAGTCGAGGCCATCGCCCTGCCGACCGCCTCGGGGCAGCGCCTGTTCGTCGGCGACGTGGCCGAGGCCCGCTTCGGCTACGAGCAGGCGACGGTTTCGGTGCGCCAGAACGGCGAGCCGGCCATGGCCGTCAACGTCCAGCGCGAATCGGGGACCAACGTCCTGGAGGTCATGGCCGGGCTCAAGCTGGCCCTGCGCGAACTCAACGAGGGGGTCCTCGCCGAAGAAGGGCTGGTCCTGCGCCAGGTCTACGACGAAACCGAGTACATCGAATCGGCCATCGACCTGGTACTGCAGAACCTCTGGGTCGGCGGCCTGCTCGCGGTGACGGTGCTGCTGCTGTTTCTGCGCTCCCTGGCCCCGACGCTCATCGTCGCCACCGCCATCCCCATTTCGGTGATCGGCACCTTCATCGTCATGACCCTGTTCGGCCGCACCCTCAATGTCATCTCCCTGGCCGGGCTCGCCTTTGCCGTGGGGATGGTGGTGGACAACGCCATTGTCGTGTTGGAGAACATCTACCGGCACCGCCAGCTGGGCAAGGAGAAAAAGGCCGCCGCCATCGAGGCCACCGGCGAGGTCTGGGGGGCGGTGCTCAGTTCGACCCTGACCACCATCGCGGTGTTCCTGCCGATACTTTTCATCGTCCAGGAGACCGGCCAGCTGTTTCGCGACATTGCCATCGCCATTTGCGCCGCCGTCGGGCTCTCCCTGGTGATCTCCATCACCGTTATCCCCTCGGCGGCGGCACTGCTGCTCGGGCGGGGGGCGATCCGCAGCGCCGGGAAGAGCTCGGCCAGGCGACCGGGCCCGGCCGAGTTGTTCGGCCTGGTGGCGCTGGCCGGGCGCTTCTCCGAGCATGTCGCCAACACCGTTTACCGGGTAAGCCGCAGCGCCCTGGCCTGCTTCGCGGTGGTGCTGCTGTTCACCGCCGCGGCCCTGGGCGGGGCCTGGCTGCTGATGCCCAAACCCGAATACCTGCCGACTGGCAACCGCAACTTGCTCATCGGCCTGTTGCTGCCACCGCCAGGCTACAACGTGGCGGAGCTGACCCGCATCGGCCAGGGTCTGGAAGGCGACTTCGCCCCCCTCTGGCAAACGGATTACGACGACCGCGGCACCACCCCGGCGATCACCCATTTTTTCTACGTCGCCCGCGGCCGGCAGATCTTCATGGGCGTCAGGGCCCGTGACCCGAGGCGGGTCCGCGAGTTGATCCCGTTCATGCAGCAGCGCCTTGGCAAGGTGCCGGGAATGATCGCCATCGTCTCGCAGACCTCCCTGTTCGAAAGCGGCCTCACCGGCGGCCGCAGCATCGAGGTGGAGTTTTCCGGCACCGACCTCCCGCGCCTGGTGGAAATCGGCGCCCGGGCCTTCGGAATGGTCCGGCAGGCGGTCCCGGGCGCGCAGGTGCGCCCGGTGCCCAGCCTCGACCTGGGCAACCCGGAGATCCGCGTGCTGCCCGACCGGGTACGCCTGGCTGACCTGGGGATCAGCGCCCGCGACCTGGGGATCGCCGTCGACGCCCTGCTCGACGGGACCCGAGCAAGCACCGTCAACGTGGCGGGCAACGAAATCGACCTCACAGTCATGGGCGCTGAGCACTTCGCCAGCCGCACCCAGGATTTCGAAAAGCTGCTGCTGCGCTCCCCCGACGGCCAACAGGTGCCGCTCGGCGCCCTGGCCCGGGTGCTTCTGGTGGCCGGCCCGGAACAGATCAACCACGCCGAACGCCAGCGCACCATCACCCTGGAGGTTCGTCCCCCGGAGGAAATCCCCCTCGAGGCGGCGATGGAAATGATCGAGCAGCAGGTCCTCGAGCCCCTTCGCCAACAGGGGGTGCTCGGCAGCGACCTGCGGGTGCGCCTGGCCGGCACCGCCGACAAGCTGCGCGAAACCTTCGACGTGCTCAAGTGGAACTTCCTGCTCGCCCTGGTCATCACCTACCTGCTGATGGCCGCCCTGTTCGAGAGCTTCTTCTACCCCTTCGTCATCATGTTCTCCGTGCCGCTGGCCATGGCCGGAGGATTTCTCGGGCTGTGGCTGGTCAGCCACCTGCTGGCCTACCAGGCCCTGGACGTGCTGACCATGCTCGGCTTCATCATCCTGGTCGGCACGGTGGTCAACAACGCCATTCTCATCGTCCACCAGGCGCTCAACTTCATGCGCGAGGGCCAGTTGGAGAGCCGCGAGGCGCTGCGCGAATCGGTGCGCGGCCGGGTGCGGCCGATCTTCATGTCGGTGGGCACCTCGGTCTTCGGCATGCTGCCGCTGGTGCTCTTCCCCGGAGCGGGCAGCGAACTGTACCGGGGGCTGGGCAGCGTGGTGGTCGGCGGCCTGGTGGTTTCCACCCTGTTCACCCTGCTGCTGGTGCCGGCCCTGTTCAGCCTGCTGCTGAGCCTGCGCACCGCCAGCACCGGGCGAGCAGCCAAGGGGGTCCCCGCCCCCGCCGCCGAGGAGGCTCCGGAAAAAAACCGCTGACTCCCCCAAGATTTGTCTTGTCCACCCTCGGCCGGCTGTGGTCTAATTAGGAGATTTGGCTTTGCCAAATATCTCACCGCTTCCCGGGGAGGGATATTGCCGATGTCCGCAAAGAAGAATTCCGTAAAACCCACCAAGCCCAAAACCAGCAAAAGCAAGGGCAAGCCCCGCCGGCGCCCCAAGCTCAAACTGCGCGGGTTCAACAACCTGACCAAGACGCTCTCGTTCAACATTTACGACGTCTGCTACGCCCGTTCGCCCCAGGCCCGCAAGGAGTACCTGGAGTACATCGACGAGGAGTACAACTCGGAGCGCCTGGTCAAGATCCTCACCGAGGTCTCCGAGATCATCGGCGCCAACATCCTGAACATCTCCAGTCAGGATTACGACCCGATGGGGGCGAGCGTCACCATCCTGATCGCCGAGGAGCCGGTCGACCCGAAACCGGACCAGGTGCTGGCGCACCTCGACAAGAGCCACCTGTGCATCCACACCTACCCGGAAACCGACTCCAAGACCGGGGTCTCCACCTTCCGGGTCGACGTGGACGTCTCCACCTGCGGCAAGATCAGCCCCCTGAAGGCGCTGAACCACTTGATCGACTCCTTCGAATCCGACATCGTGCTGATGGATTACAAGGTCCGCGGCTTCACCCGCGACGTAAAGGGCAAGAAGCACTACATCGACCACAAGATCCATTCGATCCAGCAGTTCGTCGACAAGAAGATTCTCGACCGCTATCAATGCGTGGACATCAACATCCACCAGGAGAACCTGTTTCACACCAAGATGGTGCTCAGCGACTTCGACCTGGACTACTACCTGTTTTCCACCGCCGCCCAGGACTTCACCGACGACGAAAAGGAGCGGGTCCGCGAGCGCCTGCGGCGCGAGATGACCGAGATCTTCTACTCCAAAAACATCTACAGCACCACGGGCCCGCATTGAGGTAGCGACGGGCCGGAGGATTTTCTCCGGCCCGTCTCCCCGGCCGCCCGAAGCTGTAATCACAGGGAGACGGCCCATGCCACGCAGCAAACCCATCGTTCCGGCCCTGCTGGCCGGTTTTGCGGCCCTGATCCTGGCGGCCTGCAGCCCCGCCGCCAAGCTGGCCCGGAACCCCGAAATGCCCTACCCCCCCGAACAGCCCCCCGTCGTGGGAAAAATCATCCATCTGCCTACCGGAAAACCGGTTGCGGAGGCGCAGATGCTGGCCATTGTCAGCGACTCACGCATCGTCTACGTCGGCGAAACCCACGACAACCCAGCCTCGCACCGCCAGGAGCTGGCAGTGCTCACCGCTCTGGCCGAGCGCTACCCCGGCCAGGTGGCTATGGGGATGGAGATGTTCACCCCCTCCCAGCAGCCGGTACTCGACCGCTGGGTCGCCGGCGAGTTGGACGAGAAGGCGTTTCTCAAGCAGTCGCGCTGGTACGACACCTGGCGCATGGACTACGAGTTGTATCGGCCGCTGCTCGAATTCGCCCGCCGGCACAAAATTCCGGTCGTGGGGCTCAATGCCGAAAAGACCCTGGTAAAGGCGGTAGGCCAGTTCGATTTCAGCGAACTGCCCGAACAGATCCGCAGCCAGCTTCCCGAAATGGACTTCAACGACCCCTATCAACGCCAGCTGGTCGAGGCCATCTACGGTGGCCACGCTCACGGCAACAGCCAACTGGATGGTTTCCTACGGGTGCAGACGCTCTGGGATGAAACCATGGCCCACAACGTCGCCGCCTACCTGGGTGCGCCCGGCCGCGAGAAGACGCGCATGCTGGTGGTGGCCGGCGGCAACCACGTCCGCTTCGGCTTCGGCATTCCGCGCCGGGTGTTCAGGCGCCTGCCGAGTTCCTACAGCCTGGTCGGCTCCAGGGAAATCGTCATCCCCGAAGACAAGCAGGACCGGCTGATGGACGTGGAGATTCCCGAGTTTCCCATGCTGCCCTACGACTTTCTGCAGTTCACCGAGTACGAGGATCTCGACAAACAGGAAGTGCGCCTGGGGGTCATGCTTGGCGGGGAAGAGGACGGGGTAAGGGTGCAGGGGGTCCTGCCCGGTTCGGCAGCCGAGGCTGCCGGCCTCACCGCGGGGGACCGGCTGCTGAGTCTGGACGGAGCGGCCCTGGAGGAGAATTTCGATCTGGTCTACGCGGTGAAGCAGAAACGCCCCGGCGACCGGGCGCTGCTGGAAGTGGCACGGGAAGGGGAGAAGCTCACCCTGGAGGTTCTGTTCACCGCAACGCCGGCCCACGGGCATGGCAAGCATCCCCCCGCACCGGACAAGCAGGACTGAGAAAGCGAAAAAGCCGCCCCGCAGGCGGCTTTTCTTTTGCATTTATTGGCCATCGGGCCTACCTTCACCCCGCGGGCGCATTCCCGCCTCGGCCAGATCGCACCGACCAGTTCGCCCTCCGCCCGCGGCTGCTGTCCGCTCCGGCGCCTGCCACCTAGAGGACCTTATGGAAAAGGTTGGCCGCTGTTTCGCTGACCATCAGGTCCAGGGCATCGCGCAGGCCGTCATAACGGTCATAGAGATGCCACTGGGAGCGGCTGCTCATCCAGTAGAGCCGCCACATGTCCTGCTCCTCGTCGTACAGCAGACGACCGGCCGGATCATCCACGGCGCACGCCTCGATAGCGCTGAACCGATGGAAAAATATGACATAGCCGTTCTCTACGGCATTGACTTCCACATTCAGGAAACGATCCTCGAAATACTTCAGGATCTGCCTCCGCGTGAACTCATTGGGGTGTTTCCGCATTGCTGGACTCCTTGAGGCTGCAGCAGCAACCTTTATTTCCCTCCCCTGGAATCCATGGGTTTGAACCCTCATTGCAAAAGCCGACAAAATTGCTCGGCAGATCAGACCGTCTTCTTTACCATTCTTGCTAAACATATAGCAGATGCCATGCCATCTTAAAAGACCTTTTTTGTCATATTTCTCGATTCAGGCCCCAAAAAAACGCCGCCCTGCTACTGCAAGGCGGCGTTATCATTGGATACCCGCAAAGGAAATTAATTTTTATTAAAACCGATCCGGGTGACTCCCGGGACCGCTCAAGCCTTGCCGGCGCTGCCCAGGACTGCCTGGTTTTTGTGCTTGATCAGCTTGATCAGCTCCTTGCGCGCGGCACCCAGGTATTTGCGCGGATCGAACTCTCCGGGGTTTTGCGCCAAAAATTCGCGAACTCGCGCGGTCACCGCCAGCCGCCCGTCGGAATCGATGTTGATCTTGCAGACGGCACTTTGCGCAGCCCGCCGCAACTGTTCCTCGGGAACCCCGACGGCGCCTTCCATCTTGCCGCCATACTGGTTGATCAAGCCGACGTATTCGGGCACTACGCTGGAGGCCCCGTGCAGCACGATGGGAAAGCCCGGGATGCGCCGTTCGATCTCATCGAGGATGTCAAAGCGCAGCGGCGGCACCTGCTCCCCTTCCTTGAGCTTGAACTTGTACGCCCCGTGGCTGGTGCCGATGGATATGGCCAGGGAGTCGACCCCGGTTTTCCTGACGAAGTCCTCGACCTCCTCGGGTTTGGTGTAGGTCGAGTGTTCGGCCACCACCTCGTCTTCGATCCCGGCCAACACGCCGAGTTCGCCTTCGACGGTCACGTCCTGGGCATGGGCGTATTCCACCACCTTGCGCGTCAGGGCCACGTTGTCGTCGTAGCTCAGGTGCGAGCCGTCGATCATCACCGAGGAGAAACCCGAGTCGACGCAGGCTTTGCACAGTTCGAAAGAGTCGCCGTGGTCCAGATGCAGGCAGATCGGAATATTGGAGCCCATCTCCCGGGCCATCTTCACCGCGCCCATCGCCATGAAACGCAGCATGGTTTCGTTGGCGTAATCCCGGGCCCCCTTGCTGACCTGGATGATCACCGGCGAGGAGGTTTCGGCACAGGCGCCGACAATTGCCTGCAACTGCTCAAGATTGTTGAAATTGTAAGCCGGAATGGCATAGCCGCCGCCAACGGCCCGTTTGAACATGTCCCGGGTGTTGACCAGACCGAGCTCGCTGTAGTGCACCTTATCACCCATTGGTTTCGACCTCCTTGGTTTGTTCTCGCTGGGCCGCCTCTGGCCTCAGGCAAACAGTCTTATTAATAACAGTTCAGCAGGATCAAGTCCAGATCAAAGTCTACCAGGGAGAAATGGGTTGAAAAAGGGTGAAAGTTCGTTTACGATACCGCCCGCAAACATTCAACTGCTCGTTCCTCCGAGCTTTTTCTCCAAAGGATTGCATCATGGCCCTCTCCAAGCAGGAAGATTATTTCAAGGACTGGAAAGCCCGGGAAGAGATTGCCGAGGCGATGATTCCCCTGATCGGTAACCTTTACCGCAATCACGGGGTGGTGACCACCGTCTATGGCCGTTCCCTGGTCAACAACTCACCCATCGACATCCTCAAGACCCACCGTTTCGCCAGGCAGATTCTCGAAACCGAACTCTGGGTCCGTGACACCTTCCCGATTCTCCAGGCCATGTGCAATCTCGACCTGGCTCCGGCCAAGATCGACATCGGCAAGCTGACCGTGCGCTTTATGGCGCAGGGCCAGGGCCTCTCGGCCGAGGAATTCGTCCGCCAGGAACTCTCCGGCATCAACACCGGCAAAGGCTCCCTGCTCAGCGAGCCCCGGGACGTGGTTCTCTACGGCTTCGGCCGCATCGGCCGCCTGCTGGCCCGCATTCTCATCGAGCAGACCGGCGGCGGCGACAAGCTGCGGCTGCGCGCCGCGGTGGTCCGCAAGGGCAGCGACGACGACCTGGTCAAGCGCGCCAGCCTGCTGCGCCGCGATTCGGTGCATGGACCCTATCACGGGACCATCCGCGTCGACGAGGAGGAGAACGCGATCATCGCCAACGGCAACATGATCCGCATCATCTACTCCGACTCCCCCGAGTCGGTGGATTACACCCAGTACGGGATCAACAACGCGATCCTGGTCGACAATACCGGCAAGTGGCGCGACCGCGACGGGCTCGGCCGACACCTCAAGGCGAAGGGGATTGCCAAGGTCGTGCTGACCGCTCCGGGCAAGGGCGACATTCCCAACATCGTCTACGGGGTCAACAACGAACTGATCAACGACCAGGAGCAGATCTTCTCCGCGGCCAGCTGCACCACCAACGCCATCGTCCCGGTGCTCAAGGCGGTCCACGACCGCTTCGGCATTCTCAACGGCCACGTGGAGACCTGCCACTCCTACACCAACGACCAGAACCTGATCGACAATTATCACAACAAATCCCGCCGCGGCCGGGGGGCCCCGCTGAATATGGTCATCACCGAGACCGGCGCCGCCAAGGCGGTGGCCAAGGCTCTTCCCGAGCTGACCGGCAAGCTGACCGGCAACGCCATCCGCGTGCCGACCCCCAACGTCTCGCTGGCCATCCTCAACCTGACCCTGGGCCGGGAGACCTCGGTGAAGGAGATCAACAGCTACCTGCGCGACATCTCCCTCGACTCGCCGCTGCAGTACCAGATCGACTACACCAACTCGCCCGAAGTGGTCTCCAGCGACTTCGTCGGCTCGCGCCACGCCGGCGTGGTCGATTCGCTGGCGACCATCGTCTCGGGCAGTCACTGTGTCCTTTACGTCTGGTACGACAACGAGTTCGGCTACAGCTGCCAGGTGGTCCGGATGCTCGACCGCATGGCCGGCCTCGAGCTCCCCACCCTGCCCCGCTGATCGCACCGGCAACACCCGGGGGCCGGCAACGCCGGCCCCTTTTTTATCGTGTAGCCTCTGAAGTTCCTCAGACTGAATGCAAAAAGGCCGATCCCGGAAGGATCGGCCTTTTGCTTATGGTCTGAACAGCGAGGTACTAGTCGCGGCGCATCATGCGCATTTTCTTGCGCAGGCGGCGCTGGGCCTCTTTTTCCTTGCGCTTGCGCTTGACGCTGGGCTTTTCGTAAAACTTGCGCTGCTTCATTTCACGAAACAACCCTTCCTGCTGCAGCTTGCGCTTGAGGACCCGAATGGCTTTCTCGACATTGTTGTCGACAACCTGGATCTCCACCTGGGAATCACCTCGCTTTCCGTTCTTTATCTATGTTCCGCAAACCCCCGGCCTGCAGGACAAGGGGAGATAATACAGAATCGCTCCGAACAAATCAAGAAAATTTCACCGGGGATTTTGCCCCCTTGTGGCCGTGTACAGGCCCACGGCGATTCCGCCGTTGTGCAGCTCGGCCCTGCAGGCCGGTGCAAGGTCGGTCTGCCGCGCCAGTTCCGGGTCGGGACAGAGAAAAGCGAGGCTCCAGCCGGGGCGACGTTCCACGAGCACCTGTCCGAGACTTCGAAACAGCTCGACCAGGCCCGGGCCGCGGCCAATCCGCTCGCCGTAGGGCGGATTGCTGATGAGCAGGCCGCAGCCCGCATCGCTCTGCAGCTGCTGCAGTGGCCGGCAGTCCCAGGCGGTGACCTCGGCCACCCCGGCCCGCAGGGCATTGCGGCGGGCCAGCTCGAGCACCAGCGGATCCTGGTCCGAACCGGCCAGGGGAACCGGACAGGGCCGTTCGGAACGTCCGGCCTCCAAGCGCAGGGCGTCCCAGAGGCCGGGGCGATAACGGGGCCAATCCATAAAGGCAAAACGCCTGGCCCGGCCCGGCGGGAGGTTGCGGGCCAGCAGCGCCGCCTCGATTACCAGGGATCCCGAGCCGCACATCGGATCGGCCAGAGGCACCTGGCCCTGCCAGCCGAGCAGCAACAGCATGCCGGCGGCAAGCGTTTCACGCAGCGGCGCCGCTCCCGCTTCCTCCCGATAGCCGCGCCGGTGCAGCAGCTCGCCCGAGCTGTCCACGGAGAACTGACAGAGGTCGTCCTCAAAACGGGCCAGGATCAGTTGCTCGGGCCCCGTTTCGGGTTGTTCCTTGCGGCCGAGCGCCCGATTGACCGCCTCGGCCACGGTGGCGGAAATCCTGCCGGTATGGCCGAGCCGCGAGCCATGGCTGACGGCCCGCACCCGCAGCCGGGTGTCGGGACGGATAAAGCGCCCCCAGGGAAGCTTCACGGTTTTTTTGTACAGGTCGGGAAAATCCCGGCTGCGCACCTCGCCCATCCTGACCAGGACGCGACTGGCCGTGCGCAGCCAGAGGTTGCCGAGGTAAATCTCGCGCAGCCCGCCGCAAAACTCCACTCCCCCGGCGACGGCCTCGACCTCCGCCATGCCGAGCGCGGCCAGCTCTGCTGCGCAGACCCCTTCGAGGCCGGGGGCCGTAACCGCAAAAAGTCTGTCATCCGGCTTTTTCATCCCTGTCCCTTCGCCCAATCGGCTGCCTGGTCGGCAGCCGCAAACCGAGGGCAGTATCGCCCGCGGGAAACCCGCTGATGGCCAACCGCCCCGCCACGAGCGGCGATGCTAGCATACCCGCCGTTGCGCTGGCAATTGCTCCGACGAGCATTTTTTCCCGGGGAAACATGCCCCGGCGGCGGCCGTTGCATCCGAAGGTTGTCGTTCATCCTCGGGGCGAATTCTGTTACTATGGCTCTCCCCTTCAATATTTAACTTCTCGGGAGGCTGGATCGGCGATGGCGATTAACTCGGTGGATATCGATTGGGGCTATGTTCTGGAACGGCTGGACCACCTGCTCGACCTCGGCGAGGAGATGCTGACCCGCCAGCTGGCCGAATACCAGCTGCCCCCCGAGGCGTTCCGCGGCCAGCACGCCTTTCGCTGGCAGAAACGCGGCAACGGCGGCTATTTGGAGGCCATAGACCACCCCGACATCCCGCTGCTCGGCGACCTGCTCGGCCTCGACCGCACCCTGGAGCGGCTGCGACAGAACACCCGGCAGTTCGTCAAGGGGCATCCGGCCAACAACGTCCTGCTCTGGGGCGAGCGCGGCACCGGCAAATCCTCGGCCGTCAAGGGCCTGCTCGGTGAATTCGGCGGCGAGGGACTGCGCCTCATCGAGGTCCACAAGGAGGATCTTTTTCAGCTCCCCGCGATCACCCAGCAGCTGCGCGACCTCCCCTACCGCTTCATCCTGTTCAGCGACGATCTCTCCTTCGACGAATCCGAGGTCTCCTACCGCGAGCTAAAGGCCCTGCTGGAGGGTGGATTGGAAGCGCGCCCGAACAATGTCCTGGTGTACGCCACCAGCAACCGCCGCCACCTGATGCCCGAGCGCTTTGCCGACAACACCGGTGAGGCGGAGATTCATGCCGAAGAGGCGGTTTCCGAAAAGCTCTCCCTCTCCGACCGCTTCGGCATCACCATAGGCTTCTACCCCATGAACCAGGACACCTACCTGGCGATAACACGGCACCTGGCCAAAACACGCGGTCTGCGCATCTCGCGCCGCAACCTGGAAACCCAGGCCCTGCAATGGGCCCTGATGCGGGGTGCCCGCTCGGGCAGGGTGGCGCGCCAGTTTGTCGATGATCTTCACGGGCGCCTGGCCCTGAAGGGCAAAGTGGGCCCGAGAGGCTCCTGACCCGGAAAACCCGGCCCTTTTCTTGCATATTCCGGGGGATGGCGCCCCCCCGGGACGACCCTTACCACCCTGCTGCTGGAGGACTCATGAAATTGCCCAGGTCCCTCGTCTTGATTCTGCTGTTCGCCGCCCTGCCCGCGACCCTGTGCGCCGCCTGGATCACCGACATCGTGGTCATGAGCTCCAAGGGTGCCGGCGCGGTCAATTTCAGCCATTACACCCACCTGGAAGCCGTGGGCAACAACTGCCCCAGCTGCCACAACGGCATCTTTCACATCCGGCCGGAGAAGAACCCCGTCGCCACCATGAAGGACATGGCCGAGGGCAAGTCCTGCGGCGCCTGCCACAACGGGCAGAAAGCCTTCAGCGTCAAGGAGGGCTGCTCCAGTTGCCACCCGACCCGCGACATCGTCTTCAAAAACGCCGATGCCGGCGACATAACCTTCAGCCACGAGGCCCACACCGGCATGTTCGGGTGCAGCGAGTGCCACCCGGACCTGTTCCTCCCTGGACCCGGCAACCAGCGGCGCACCATGCAGGAGATGGAGCAGGGGGACTCCTGCGGCGCCTGCCACGACGGCAATGCGGCGTTCAGCGTAAAAGAGGATTGCGAGAACTGCCACCAGATGTAACAGGCTGTCGGCTTTTTGGCGAGGGTACCCAGGGGGAGCGGCCGTTGCTCCCCCATTTCCGTGAGCCGCAACCGCCTGGGCTGGGGTGGAATGAGTCTCAGGAGCCATTCCACCCCTTACTCCCACCGGGATTTTCATGCGTTACCCGAAGTACTTCAAACCGGGACAAAAGATCCTCATCAGGCCCCTGGTGCACCGCGACGACGACCGCCAGGAGACCCTGACGCTGTATTTCCGGGACGGGGATGAAAGCTTTTTCGACCTGGAAATCCCCTACCGCATCCGTGAGGGAGAAGACTATCCCTTCACGCCGCAGATGCCCTGCGAACTGCTCTCGGAAAGCTTCGGCCTGGGGCTGCGCCTGACCGGCCGCTTTCACGCCCAGCAGGGTCGCGACCGGATCCGGGTGGAGGTCAACCCCGATCTGGAGATCTACCAGCGGCGCCAGTACCCCCGCATCGACATCGCCGCCGGCCTGCGCTATACCAAGGGTCGCGGCGAACTGCGCACCTTCCGCGGGCAGTGGGAGAAAAACCTCCGCCTGCTGGAAGGCGAAGCGGAGTTCTCGCGCCTGCGCCCCTTCCCCCGCTGCCAGGTCAATCTCAGCTGCAGCGGCATCCGCATCCCCATCCGGCCTCCCGTCGAGGTGGCCGACCTCTGCCTGCTGTTTCTCGAAATTGCCGAAGGAGCCAAGCCCATTTGCGCTCTGGCCGAGGTGGTTTGGGTGGGCGATGCCGCAGACCAGGACCGACGCACGGCCGGCATGCGGTTTATCGACATCCTCGCCAGCGACCAAAAGCGGATCGAGCGCCTGGTCCGCGAGCACCTCTCCGCCAGCGCCGGCTCCACTCCCGAGGCGAAATCCTAATCATTTGCAATTACAGCAATTTTCGGACTTTTCCACAGCCGCGTGGAAAACCCTGTGGGAAATTTGCGGATAACCCGCGCAGCTCGTTGCACCAGGCGAGCCGGCAGCCATCTGCCTAAATTAAAGGCAGCCTGACCGCCCCGGAAATTTGGCCTGCGCGGGCCTGGAGAGGCCCCGGCCGGCTCAATCGAAACCGCCGGGAACCGGCGACACGGAAGGCTCGACTCCACCCTGGCGGAGCCGCTGGAGGAATTCGTCCCGGCTGATACAGCGGGCGCCGAGGGAGATCAGGTGGGAGGTGGGCATCTGGCAGTCCAGAAGGGCGAACCGCCGCTGCGCCAGGTGACTTACCAGGCCGACCAAGGCGACCTTGGAGGCATTGCTGACCCGGTGAAACATCGATTCGCCGAAAAAGCAGCGCCCCAGACAGACCCCGTACAGCCCCCCCGCCAGCTGCCCCTGATGCCAGCATTCCACCGAGTGGGCATACCCCTTCTGGTGGAGCTCACCATAGGCCAGCTTCATCTCCGGAGTGATCCAGGTTCCGGCTCCCCCCTGGCGGCGCAACTCGGCACAGGCGTCGATCACCTGGGCAAAGGCCCGGTCGAAGCTCAACTCGAACACTCCCTGCCGGAGAACCTTGGCCAGGCTGCGGGAAATCTTCAGGTCGGCAAGGTCGAGGACACAACGCGGATCGGGGGACCACCAGAGCAGGGGATCGCCTTCGTTGAACCAGGGGAAAATCCCCATGGAATAAGCCAGCAGCAGGCGGGCCGGGGAGAGATCTCCGCCCACGGCCAGCAACCCTTCGGGGTCGGCCAGACGGGGCGGAGGGAAAACGGGCTGGTCAATCAGCTGGAAGACAGGCACAAGGTTCAAATACCCTGAGAGCGGAAACCTAGGGGGTGAGGCGGCAGGGAATCAGGCCTGCCGCCTGCGCATTTCACTTTCCGGAGTCGTAGGCAAAGGTCAGGGTCTCGCCCTTGATGCCGACACTCACCTGGCCGCCCCGGTTGAGTTTGCCGAAGAGGATCTCGCCGGCGATCACGTCGCTGATCCGGGACTGAAGCAGCCGGGCCAGGGGGCGCGCCCCGTAAAGGGGATCGTAGCCGCTGCGGGCCAGGTGGCGCCGGGCCCCCGCCGACAGGGACAGGGTGACCTCCCGCTCTTCGAGCTGGGCCCTCAATTCGCCCACGAACTTGTCCACCACCTTGAGCATGACCTCCTCGCTCAACGCCCCGAAGGGGATGATCGCGTCGAGGCGGTTGCGGAATTCCGGGGAAAAGGTCTTTTCAATGGCCTGCTTGGCGCTGGCCGGCCCGGGGCTGCCGAAGCCGATGGGGTTGGCGCTCAGCTCCCGGGCCCCGGCATTGCTGGTCATGATCAGCACCACGTTGCGGAAATCGGCCTTCTTGCCGTTGTTGTCGGTCAGGGTGCCGTGGTCCATGACCTGCAAGAGAATGCTGAACAGGTCGGGGTGGGCCTTCTCGATCTCGTCGAGCAGCAGCACTGCGTAGGGGTTCTTGACCACGCCGTCGGTGAGTAGCCCCCCCTGGTCGAACCCCACGTAGCCCGGCGGGGCTCCGATCAGCCGCGCCACCGAGTGCTTCTCCATGTACTCGCTCATATCGAAACGGATGAACTCCACTCCCATCTGCAGGGCGAGCTGGCGGGCGACCTCGGTCTTGCCGACCCCGGTCGGTCCGGTGAACAGGAAGGAGCCCACCGGCTTTTCCGGATGGCCCAGCCCGGCCCGGGAGCGCAGGATCGAGCGGCAAAGCACATCGATGGCGGCATCCTGGCCGAAGACTTTGCGTTTCAGGTCCCGGTCCAGGTTTTTCAGCCGGCGGCGATCCGATGTGCTGACACTGCGGGTGGGCACCCGCGCCATGGAGGCCACGACTTTTTCCACCTCGGCGACCCCCACCAGGTTTTTCGCCTGGGGGTGGATGCGGAACCAGGAGCCGACCTCGTCGATCACGTCGATGGCCTTGTCCGGCAGGTGGCGGTAGTTGATGTGCCGCGCCGAGAGCTCGGCCGCCGCCTGCAGGGCCTCGTCGCTGTAGCTGACCCCGTGGTGCTCTTCGTAGTAGCTGCGCAGTCCCTTGAGGATCTCCACGGTTTCGGCCACGCTCGGCTCGAGGATGTCGATTTTCTGGAAACGCCTGGAGAGCGCCCGGTCCTTGTCGAAGAGGTTCTTGTATTCCTCGTAGGTGGTCGAGCCGATGCAGCGCAACTCACCGGTGGCGAGCACCGGTTTGAGCAGGTTGGAGGCATCGAGCGAACCGCCGCTGGTGGCGCCGGCTCCGACGATGGTGTGGATCTCGTCGATGAACAGGATCGCCCGCGGCTTTTTCTGCAGGGCGCCGAGCACCGCCTTGATCCGCTCCTCGAAGTCGCCGCGAAACTTGGTCCCGGCCAACAGGGCGCCCATGTCGAGGGTATAGATTTCGAAGTCCTGCAGGACCTCCGGCACCTCGCCCTGATGGATCCTGAGGGCCAGCCCCTCGGCGATGGCCGTCTTGCCCACGCCGGGATCGCCGACGTAGATCGGGTTGTTCTTGCGCCGCCGGCAGAGCACCTGGATGGTCCGCTCGAGCTCGGCGGCCCGACCTACCAGGGGGTCGATCTTCCCCAGGCGGGCACGCTCCACCAGATTGACGGTGAAGGCCTCGAGAGGGTCGCGGGCCGGCGCGCCTTTCTTGGGTGCCGGGGCAGGCTCCTCCCCCCCCTCGGGCGCAGGCTGGCTGTTGGATTTTTCTTCGCCGGGAACCTTGGCCACGCCATGGGAGATGAAGTTGAGCACGTCCAGCCGGCTCAGCCCCTGGGACTCGAGCAACTGGGCGGCGTGGGAGTTGCGCTCCTCGAGAATGGCCGCAAGCACGTCGCCGACCAGGATCTGCTGTTTGCCCGCCGAATGCATGTGGATCACGGTGCGCTGCAGAACCCGCTGGAGCCCTACCGTCTGCTCCGGGACCGACTCCTCGCTCCCGGGCAGGGGCTCGAGCTGGCTGGAGAAAAACTCCTCCAGCTCGGAACGCAACAGCTCCAGATCCCCCCCGCAATTGCGCAGCAACTCCTGCCCGCTCTCCTCGAAGAGCATCGCATAGAGCACATGCTCGGTGGTCAAGTATTCGTGGTGCCGGCGCTGGGCCTCACGCACCGCGAGGGAAAAGGTAATCTGAACTTCCTGACTGAACATCACCCGCCGTACCTCTAAACCTGCTCCATGCTGCAGCGCAGGGGAAAGCCCTCGGAACGGGCCATGGCATGCACCTTATCCACCTTGGTTTCGGCAATTTCATGGGGATAAACCCCGCAGAGCCCGACCCCTTTCAGGTGGATGTTGAGCATGATCTGGTTGGCCTCCGTGGGCGGTTTGCGAAAAACTGCCTCCAATACCTGAACGACGAACTCCATGGTGGTGTAATCGTCGTTGTGCATCAATACCCTGAACTGTTGCGGAGGGACGGTCCTGGTCTTGCTCCGGGGAAGAACCCGCGCGTCCTCCGACGGCAATTGCTTACTCACAAACGCCCGCCCTCTCTGGATTTAATGACTTCTGGTGAAATGTTAGCACAACTGATTCCAAACTTCCACGCCTCCCGGGAGCCATTTCCCCGGCCCTGTTGCGCTACTTCCCGCGCGATGCAGGAAGGCCCCCCCCACTGAGAAGGCCGCACAGGAAATACTCCTTGGCCGGCGGGGGCTTTTCATTGACTTTTTCAAGGATTGCGATGAAATTATGGGGTTAATGCATCCTCCCCGGGTGCCGTTGCGAAACTCAGGATGCCCATGAGAAAGCATCTCATTTGCCTGCTTCTCTGCTCGCTGGCCGGCGGATTGTTCTTCAGTCTGCCGACCATGGTGCAGGGTCTTGCCCAGGAAAACCTGCCGCCAGGGGAATCCGTAGTCGCCGCCCTGGCGTTGGGCGGATTGGGCGGTCCGCTGCTCTATCTCTGGCGGCGGCTTGCCAACCGTCCCAATGGGCAGGAGCTGGAAGCGGCCAGACACTTTCGCGAGCTCTATCAGCGCACCCCGGTCATGCTCCACTCCATCGATGCCGGCGGACGCCTGGTCAGCGTCAGCGATTGCTGGCTGGAGACCCTGGGGTACCGGCGCGAAGAGGTCATCGGCCATCCCCTGACCGAGTTCATGACCGAAGGCTCCCGGCAAACAGCGGAAACCCTCACCCTGCCCGAGCTTTTCACCACCGGCCAGGTGAAGGACGTAGCCTGCCAACTGGTCAAGAAACACGGCGAGGTCATCGATGCCCTGTTATCCGCGGTCGCGGAACGGGACCGCGGCGGGAATATCCGCCGAAGCCTGGCCGTGGTGACCGATGTCACCGAACGCCGGCGATCGGAACAGGAGATCGAGAAGCTCGCCTACTACGACACCCTGACCGGACTGCCCAATCGCTCCCTGTTCCAGGACCGCCTCAGCCAGGCGATGGCCCAGGCCCACCGCGAAGGGGCCGGGGTGGGCCTGATGTTTCTGGACCTTGACCGGTTCAAGAGCATCAACGACACCCTCGGCCACGCCACCGGCGATCGCCTGCTGCAGGTGGTCGCCAACCGCCTGAAAAAATGCGTCCGGGAGGGCGACACCGTGGCCAGGCTGGGAGGTGACGAATTCGTCATCATCAGCACCGACTTCACCCACCATCAGGACCCGGTGGCTTTCGCCAAAAGGCTGCTGCGGGTCGTCGGCCAGCCCGTACAGTTCGATGGCCGGGAGTTCGTCACCACCGCCAGCATCGGCATCGCCATCTACCCCAACGACGGGGCGGACGTGTCGACCCTGATCGGCAACGCCGATTTTGCCATGTACCATGCCAAGGAGCTGGGACGCAACACCTACCAGTTCTTCTCCGCGGAGATGAACGCCCGCGCGCTGGAGAAACTCAACCTCGAGACCAGCCTGCGCCAGGCGCTCAAACGCGGCGAACTGTTCCTCGTCTACCAGCCCCAGCTCGACCTGGCCTCGGGAAGAATCACCGGGGTGGAGGCGCTGGCTCGCTGGCGCCACCCGGAAAAGGGTCTGATCCCGCCGGAGAAGTTCATCCCCATCGCCGAGGAGACCGGGCTGATTCTGCCGCTTGGGGAATGGGTGCTGCGCACCGCCTGTGCCCAGGCCAGGGCCTGGCAGGCCGCGGGCGTTCCCGGGCTGCGCATAGCGGTCAACGTTTCGGCCCGCCAGTTCAACCATCCCGAGTTTCTCGAGACGGTGGAGCGGATCCTCCAGGAAACCGGCCTCGATCCGAACCTGCTGGAGCTGGAGCTGACCGAAAGCATCGTCATGGAAAACGTCCAGGACGCTATCATGACCCTGACCGACCTCAAGGTTCGCAACATCCACCTGGCCATCGACGATTTCGGCACCGGCTACTCATCCTTGACCTATCTCAAGCACTTCCCCATCGATCGCATCAAGATCGCCCAGGAGTTCGTGCGGGACATCCCCAACGATGCCGACGATGCCGCCATCGTCGAGGCCATTCTGGCCATGGCCGGCAGCCTCAACCTGGAGGTCATCGCCGAGGGGGTGGAACGCAAGGACCAGCTGGGTTTTCTGCACCAGCGCCGCTGCAAGGAGATGCAAGGGTATTATTTCGCCCGCCCCATGCCCGCCGAGCAGTTGGCCGAGATCTTCTCGCGGGGCCTGGCCCGGGAACCGGCCTGCCTGTACGAGGGATAGTCATTTCGAGGGGTTTGACAGTCTCGTGCAGGGTGGAATAATTAAACAGGCGATCCATTCCAGCGCCATTTGAATAGCGAGGTGCTTATGCTCCCTGTTGAAAGCAGATTCCCCGACCTGACCGCCATAGCCACCGACTGCCGGGCCGTCCACCTGCCCCGGGATATCGCCACCGAGTGGGCGATCCTGCTCGGCTACCGGGCCAACTGGTGACCGTTCTGCCATCAGCAGTTGGCTGATTTCCAGAAGCATTTCGAACAGTTCGAACTCCTCGACGTATCGCTTTTCGCCATGTCCAGCGGCTCGCGCCAGGAAGCGCTCGACATGGAGCGGATCAACGGCCTGAGCTTCACCGTGCTCTACGACTTGGACGCAGAGGAGGTGGCCCGAAAAATCGGCGCCTTCTACGAACACCGGCGCCATATCATCCAACCCTTTGCCTTCATCCTGCAATGGGGGAAGATCGTCAACGCCACCTACAGCAACGGCCCGGTGGGGCGTCTGAGCCCGAGCGACGCCCTGGCGCTGATCCGCCATCTTCGCAACCGACCGGCAACCGACTGAAGACGGCGCGCCGCGGCCTCCTTTAGTTATCCGGAGCAGCGGGGAAAGGGCTCGCCGGCGAGAAAGGCATCGGCCAGTGCCGGCTCGTCCAGCAGCTGCCTGGTGGCCCCGGTCAGCCGCCCCCCGCCGGCGTCGAGCCCGGCCAGTTCCAGCCCCCGGGCCAGACCGGCGAAGGCCGATTCCATCAAGGATTTCTGAAACAGGTTCATCAGCACCGGGACTTGTTCGCCGAAAACCGCCCCGCAGATGGCCTCGCGGCAGCGCTCGGCATCGGTGGAGGTCACCGAGCGGCACAGCAGCGGCCGCACGGGATAGATGGAGCAGGCCCCCCGGGCATCGAGAAAGGCGCAGGGGCGCTGTGCAACAATGCGCTCCTCATCATCGAGCCAGCGGGTTTCGCGGTCCAGCTCGTCAAGACCCCGCCCCAGTGCGCCCAGTTCGGCAGAGCTTCTGGCTTCGGTGAGATAATGGCAAATGGCGATCGCCTCGGGGATCAGCACCGCGACATTGACCGTGCAGCAGGTACCGCACCCCTCGGCGCAGGCGATATGCCGGGCCTCCTCCCCCTGATGCGCCGCCAAATCCTCCTCGACCCGCCGGAAAAGCCTTTTCATCGCACCGGCCATCTCCCCAGGGGTGTCGGCCAGGGCCAGGCTCTGTTCGGCCTGGACGGCGATCAGCTGTTCATAACCTGCGAAGTCGAACCCCACGGCAACCTCCTTTTCGTTCAAGGGTTGTTCGGCCTGATGCAGCGTCCGGACCAGCCATCCAACGGTTAAAGGGTACCCGCTGCGGGCCCACCGTTCAAGTCCGGTGGGGCAGCCGGAGTCCGGAAATCAGCTATTGATAAATCTTAACCGAACTGGCAGAATGCAAACTCTTCCTAACCATCTCGCCAAGAAGGGGAAACGGCATGGACCTGTCCATCAGTTACGAATGCCCCGACTGCAAAACCATTTTCCGTGAGAAACTGACCGAATTGTTTCCCGGCAGACCCCGTCTCTGCCGGCACTGTGGCGGGATGACCCGGCTTACCCCCGATAGCCTGCGCGGCCTGGCAGCGGATCTGCGCGAGTTTATTGGCAGCTGACTGCCGGGGATGGGCGCCTTCAGAAGCCGTAGTCACCGGTTTCGATCTCGACCAGGCGGCCGTTTTCGAAGGTCAGGGTTCGCATGAACAGGCTGGGGCCGAAGTTGTAGGTCCACTCCTCCACCACCACCAGCCGGTAGTCCGGGTACCAATGCCCGAAATAGTAGATCCGCTCGCGGCGTCGCTCCTCCCAGGTATCGACGAAATCGGGCTCCCCGCAGCTTTTCAACACCTCCAGCTTGCGTTCGCCGACCAGGACCAGGTCGTTGCCGCAGCGCATGGCCGCGGCAGAGCCGCCACCCGCCAGAGATAGAGCCAGAACCAGCCATCCGCTCACCAGCCAGCGTTTCATCGTTCTCCCCCATTTTCCGTCGTTGCCACATCAGCCCCTTACCTTAGTTTACCCTCCCCGGGGCGAATTGAAAAAGTGGTGCCCCGGGCGGCTACCGCATCCCCCGGGGGCCTGCCGCCGATTTCCCTTTCCCTTGTCTTTCCCTGTTGTTATCCTCTTGGCGAAATTCCTTTCGAAAATCCCCTTTCGCTCGGGCCAACGGATCATGCGTTTTCTCCACACCTCGGACTGGCACATCGGGCGCCAGTTTCATAACATCTCGCTGCTCGAGGACCAGCGCCACGTTCTGCGGCAGATCGTCGACCTCGTCCGCGAACGGCAGGTGGATGCGGTCATCGTGGCCGGCGACATCTACGACCGCTCGGTCCCCCCCGCGGCGGCCGTCGCCCTGCTCGATGAAACGGTCAACCGCATCTGCAACGAGCTGCAGGTGCCGATGATTCTCATCGCCGGCAACCACGACGGCCCCGAGCGCCTGGCCTTCGGCGCGCGGCAGCTGGCCGGGGCCGGCCTGCACGTGGTCGGGCCGCTCTGGCGGCGGCCGCGGCCGGTGCTGCTCAAGGGCCGCCACGGCGAAGTGGCCTTCTACCCCGTCCCCTACGCCGACCCCGCCACGGTGCGCAACCTTCACCAGGTGGAGGTCGCCAGCCACGACGCGGCCATGGCCCACCTGTTGGAACAGGTCCGCAGCGACAATCCCCCGGGCCGTCCCTGCGTGGTGATCGCCCACTGCTTTCTCGCCGGCGGCGAAACTTCCGAATCCGAGCGCCCCCTCAACATCGGCGGCGCCGACCAGGTCTCGGCCGACTATTTCAGGGACTTTGCCTACGCCGCCCTCGGTCACCTGCACGGTCCCCAGTTCCGCGGGGCCGAGCACATCCGCTACTCGGGTTCGCCGCTGAAATACTCCTTTTCCGAGGAGCGCCAGCGCAAGGCGGTCACCCTGGTCGAGCTCGATGCCGCGGGCCAGGCCGCCATCGAGCAGATCCCCCTGCGGCCGCTGCGCGACATGCGGGTCGTCGAGGGGGCCCTGGACGAGCTGTTGGCCAAAGGCAAAAACGACCCCCGCCGCGAGGACTACCTGCTGGTGCGCCTCAGCGATACCCACGCGATCCTCGATGTGATGAACAAGCTGCGCGAGGTCTACCCCAACGTGCTGCACCTGGAGCGACCCGGGCTGATGTCGCGCAGCGAGCGGCTGGAAATGAGCCGCGAACGACTCAAGCGTGGGGAGATGGCGATGTTCGAGGACTTCTTCCGCCAGGTCACCGGCGAGGGACTCAGCGCGGAGCAGGAAAAGGCCCTCGCCGCCTGCCTCGAGACCCTGCACCGGGAAGGGGGGAACTGAGCATGCGGCCGCTGTCCCTGACCATGACGGCCTTCGGTCCCTTTCCGGCAGAGGAAACAATCCCCTTCGAGGCGCTGGACGAGAACCCGCTGTTTCTCATCAACGGGCCCACCGGGGCCGGCAAGACCACCATCCTCGACGCCATCTGCTTCGCTCTCTACGGCAAGACCACCGGCGACGAGCGCGAGGGAGCGCAGATGCGCTGCGACCTGGCGGCGCTGGAGACCCTCACCGAGGTCACCCTGGTTTTCGAGTTTTCGGGGCGGCGCTTTCGCATCCGCCGCGTCCCCGAGCAGCAGCGGCCCAAGGCGCGCGGTGAGGGGACCACCAGCCAGAGCGCCGAGGCCCAGCTTTTCGAACTGCACGCCGACGGCAGCGAAACCCTGCTGGTGGCCAGCAAGGTGACCGAGGCTACCCGGGAGATCGAGGAGCTCACCGGGCTCTCCGTCGACCAGTTTCGCCAGGTGATGGTCCTGCCCCAGGGCAAATTCCGCCAGCTGCTGCTGGCCGACTCGAGCGACCGGGAGAAGATCTTCAGCCAGCTCTTCCAGACCCGCATCTACAAACGGCTCGAGGAGAGCCTCAAGGCCCAGGCCGCGGAGATCCGCCGGGAGCGCGAACGCCGCCAGCAGCTGCGCCAGGGGATCCTGGAGGGGGCCGGAGTGGAAAGCGACGCCGCCCTGGAGAGCGAACTCGCCGAGCTGGCGCCCGAAGTGGCTAAGGCGACTAAGGAAAAAGACCGGCGGGAGCTGGCCTTCATTGCCGCGGGCAAGGATCAGCAACAGGCTCAGGCCCTGGAGAAATCCTTCCTGGAGCTGGAAAAGCTCCAGTGCAGGCAGGCCGAACTGAACCGGCAGCAGGAGACCATCGACCGGGAGCGCGCCCGTTTGCGGGCCGCCGAGCAGGCGGCAAAACTCAGGCCGGTGTTCGACGAGCGGGCCCGCTGCGATAGGGACTTTAGGCAGACCCAGAAAGAGGCCGAGCTTGCTGCCGGCCGCTTGCGAAACGCCGAGGAGCGTCTGGCCGCCGCCATCAAGAGACTTGAGGAAACCGCGCCGCTGCAGAGCGAACTCGATCAGGCCAAGCAGCAGGCGACCCTGCTCGAGGGCTATCGGGCCCGGGCCGACAGGATGGCCGACACCCGGCAGGCCTGGCAGAAGGCCGTCGAAGATTCCGAGCGGACCGAGCTGCTGCTGCAGCACAAGCTGCTCGCCGAGCGCAAGGGGTTGTGGCTGGAGCTGGAACGACTGGGCAGGGAACTCGCCAGGCAGCAGAAACTGCTGCAGATCCGCAAAGATCAGGGGGGCATACTGCGCCAGCGCTGCGAGGAGTTGGAGAAAAAGGCGAAAAAGCTGGAGCTGGCCTGGCACCAGGGGCAGGCGGCGATCCTCGCCGCCGAACTGCAGACGGGCGAGCCCTGCCCGGTCTGCGGCAGCCGCGAGCATCCCTTTCCGGCCCGCAGCGAGGCGCCCCTGCCGACCCAGCGGCAGGTGGAAGAGGCCCGGCAGGAGCTGCGCGCCGCCAACGACGAACTGCAGCTCGCCCGCGAGCAGTACGGGGAAGAGCAAAATCGCCTGCGCGAACTGCAGCAACGGCAGGAGCGCTGCCGCCAGGACCTCGGGGCCGAGGCCGATCGTCCGGCCGGCGAGATCGAGCGCGCCCTGGACGAGCTGCAGGCGGCTGCCAACCAGCGGGGGCTGAACCCGTCCGAGCTGCGCCAGGCACAGGGCAGCGACCTGGAACAGCTGCGCAGGGCGGTGCTGGACCGCAAAAGCGCCGCGGCGGCGGCCAAGGCCCAGGCGGAGACCGCCGAACAGGAGCTTCCCGAAGCCTACCGGGAGGCCGGAGCGCTGTCCCGGGCGCTCGATCAGGCCCGGCAGCAGATCGCCGGGGTGGAAAAGCGGATCAGGGAGATCAGCGACAGCCACCAGAAGGCCCTGGGGGATGCAAGGGCAGCCAAGGCGGCCGCCGATGCCGCCGAACAGCAGCTCAGAAAAACCGACGCGGCGCTGCAAACCGCCGGCGCCAAGTGCCTTTCGGTTCTGGACAGCGGCCCCTTCGCCGACGAGCAGGCCTACCGCGCAGCCCTCCTCGACGAGGCGCCCCTCGAGGCTTTGCGCCAGAACATCGCCGATTACGACCGCCAGAGCCAGCTGGTCGCCGGGGCCCTCGGCCAGCAGCGCGAAGCCCTGCAGGGCAGGAGCCGCCCCGACCTGGCAGCCCTGGAGGAGGCGCTGCGCCTGGCCGAAAACGAAAAAAACCAGGCAGCATCCCGCTGGCAGCAGCTCGAGGGCCGGCTGAAGCTGCTGCGGGACACCTGCGACAAACTGGCCCGCAGCGCGGCCCAGCAGGCCGAACTCGACCGGCAGTACGCCGTGATCGGCACCCTCAGCGACGTCGCCAACGGCCAGACCGGGGACAAGATCAGCCTGCAACGGTTCGTGCTCAGCGTGCTGCTCGATGACGTGCTGATCGAGGCCAGCCAACGGCTGAGCCTGATGAGCAAGGGGCGCTACCAGCTGCTGCGCAAGGAAGAGCGGGCCAAGGGGAACAAGGCCTCGGGGCTGGAGCTCGAGGTGGAGGACGCCTACACCGGCAAGGTGCGCCCGGTGGCTACCCTCTCCGGGGGGGAGAGCTTCATGGCCGCGCTCTCCCTGGCGCTGGGGCTCTCCGACGTGGTCCAGGCCTATGCCGGCGGCGTCCGCCTCGACACCCTGTTCATCGATGAGGGTTTCGGCAGCCTCGACGCCGAATCCCTCGAACTCGCGGTGCGCACCCTGATCGACCTGCAGGCCGCCGGGCGCATGATCGGTGTCATCTCCCACGTCGCCGAACTCAAGGAACAGATGCCCCTGCGCCTCGACGTGTTTTCCGGGCGCGACGGCAGCCATACACGGCTGGTCCTTCCCTGAGAGGGAAAAGCCGGCAAGAGAAATGCAACCTTGGCTTTACAGTACCGGACCCGGTGATTATATTTTCTGACACGCCCCTAGCCAATTTTATCCAAGGAGAATCCCATGATCCGCAAACACCTCTGGCTGCTGCTGGCCGCGGCACTTGTTCTGCCGGCCCTCTCCGGCTGCGGCTACAACGAAATCCAGAAAAACGAGGAGGCGGTGTTCGCCGCCTGGGCCGACGTCGAGGCCACCTACCAGCGCCGCGCCGACCTGATCCCCAACCTGGTGGAGACGGTCAAGGCCTACGCCGCCCACGAGCAGGAGACCCTGCAGGGGGTCACCGACGCCCGCGCCCGGGTCGGCCAGATGAACATCAGCGCCCAGGACCTCAATGACCCGGCCGCCCTGGAGCGCTTCCAGGCCGCCCAGGGGCAGCTCTCCAGCGCCCTCTCCCGCCTGCTGGTGGTGGCGGAGAATTATCCGGACCTGAAGGCCAACCAGAATTTCCGCGACCTGCAGCATCAGCTCGAGGGGACGGAAAACCGCATCAACGTGGCGCGCCAGCGCTTCAACGCCACGGTGCAGACCTTCAACAGCTCGATTCGCACCTTCCCCAACAACCTGACCAACAAGTTTCTGCTCAAGCTCGAACGCAAGGAGCCGTTCAAGGCCGAAGCCGGGGCCGAGGTCGCCCCCAAAGTGAACTTCAACTGATGCGCCTGCTGCGGCTTTTCGTCCCGGCGCTGCTGCTGTTGCTGCTGGCCTTCCAGGCAGCGGCCCTCGACGTGCCCCGGGCAACGGGATACGTCAACGACCGGGCGGGGATGCTTTCCGCCGAAACGGTGGTCAAGCTCGAACGCTTTCTGAACGGTTTCGAAAAAAGCGACTCCACCCAGCTCGTAGTCCTGACCGTCCCCTCCCTGGAGGGCAATTCGCTGGAGGAGTACGCCCTCAAGGTGGCTGAGGCCTGGCAAATCGGCCAGCAAGGGAAGGACAACGGCGCCCTGCTGCTGATCGCCCGGGATGATCGCAAGATCCGCATCGAGGTCGGCTACGGCCTGGAGGGACGCCTCACCGATTTGCTCGCCGGACGGATCATCGACAACGAGATTTCCCCCCGCTTCAAGGCGGGCGATTTCGACGGCGGCGTCATCGCCGGGGTGGCCGGCATGGCCGAGGCGATGCGCGGCGAGTACCAGGGGAGCGGTCAGAGCGGCGGGCGGAAAAAACAGCGCAGCCCCTTCGGCCTGCTGCTGCTGTTGTTCTTTTTCGCCCCGTTGCTGATGTCCATGCTGGGTGGTCCCGGCCTGCGCCGGGCCCATCACCGCCGAGGCGGCTTCTGGATCGGCGGCCCTCCCTTCGGCGGTGGCGGTGGTGGTTTCGGCGGCGGTGGATTTTCCGGCGGTGGTGGCGGTTTCGGCGGCGGCGGCTCCTCGGGAGGGTGGTAGATGATGAAAATGACGGCCAGAACCTTTTTTACCGAGGAAGAAAAACACCGCATCGAGATGGCGGTGCAGGAGGCGGAATCGCGCACCAGCGGCGAAATCGTGCCGATGCTGGTCGACGCCTCCTACGATTATCCCCGGGCGGAAATCGTCGGCGGGGGGATTTTCGCCACGGCCACCGCGGGCCTGATCGCCTGGTGGCTGGGACACAGCTCCATGTGGGTGTTTCTGCCCATGTTCCTGCCCCTCTATTTTCTGTTCAAGCTGATCCTCCGCCAGAGCCCTGGCCTGAAGCGCCGGCTCATTCACCCCGACGAGATGGCCGCCGAAGTCGAGGAGAAAGCCCTGCTGAGTTTCTACGAACAGGGGCTGCAGCATACCCGCGACCAGACCGGCGTGCTGATTCTCATCTCCCTGCTGGAACACCGGGTGTTCGTGCTGGCCGACCGCGGCATCAACCAGAGGGTTCCGCCCGAGACCTGGGACGAGATGGTACGCACCATCACCCTGGGGATCAGGGATGGACATGCCTGCGAAGCCCTCTGCGCGGCGATCCGCCATTGCGGCGATCTGCTCGAGGAGCAGTTTCCCCGCAAGGCCGACGACACCGACGAGCTGCCCAACCTGATCCTCGAATAGCCCCAATTCCTCTCCGCCATGGCCCGGCGGCGGTTCTCGTCGAACGCCGCCGGGCACCGCCGCCTCGCCCGCCGATCCCCCCCCCCCCTTTTTTCCAGAAAAAATCCCATCGCAGGTTTGACAAGCCGACGCCATGCGCCACAATTTATGGCGGCTACGTGAAAGCATGCCGACAATTTCCCGTTTTTATTTGCAAGGAGGACGTACCGATGCCCGATTTTGGCCATCCATTCAGCGGTCTGAAAAGTGACCGGATGCTCACCCACGAAGAGCTGGTCCGCGCCATTCGCTTCATGGTGTCGGCCGAGTACGAGGCGATCCAGCTCTACATGCAGCTCGCCGAGTCGACCGACAACACCCTGGCCCAGCAGGTGCTGGTGGATATCGCCAACGAGGAGCGGGTCCACGCCGGCGAGTTCCTGCGGCTGCTGAAGGAGCTGGAGCCCGAAGAGGAGATGTTCTACCAGCAGGGCGCCGCCGAAGTGGAAACCGAGTTTCTCGGCGGCCAGGCCGCCGCGGAGTCGGCGGCGCCGGCCGCGGATAATACGGCCAGCGGCCTCGGTGTCGGCAGCCTGAAGAACAAACCCTGACAAGGAGCGACCATATGAACCTGCTCAGACGTGAACTGGCCCCCATCACCCCCAAGGCTTGGGCGGAAATCGACACCATGGCCCGCGAAGCCCTGGCCGCCAACCTCTCGGCGCGCAAGTTCGTCGACCTGGATGGTCCTTACGGCATCGCCCACCCCTGCGTGAACCTCGGCAGGTTGCAGATCCCCGCCGAGCAGAAGCCCGGGGGGGTCCGCTACGGGGTGAACCAGGTGCTGCCGCTGGTCGAGACCCGGGTGAGCTTCGTGGTCAAGCAGTGGGAGCTGGACAATATCGAGCGCGGCGCCAAGGACTTTCAGCTCGACACTCTGGTGGAGGCGGCCCGGCAGATGGCCGATTTCGAGGAGCAGGCGGTGTATCACGGTTTCGGCCCGGCAGGGATCAAGGGGCTGCAGGCCGAGGTTCCCGGCCCGCAGCTGCCGCTGGAGCTGGAGATGGACGCCCTGGTCGACGCCGTCTCCGAAGGCCAGGCCCGGCTGCTGCGCGAGGGGGTGGAAGGTGGCGCCAACCTGGTGGTGAGCCCCGAGGTCTGGAAGTTTCTCGCCCGCAGCACCCCCGGTGGGACCCTGCGCAGCCTGCTGGAGATGCAGCTGGGCGGCCAGGTGATCTACTCCAACACGGTGAAGGGGGCGCTGCTCGCCGCCGCCCGCGGCGGCGACCTGGAGCTGACCGTGGGGCAGGACTTCGCCATCGGCTACCACCATCACACCGCCGAGGAGATTCACCTGTTCATGACCGAATCCTTCACCTTCCGGGTAGTCACCCCCGAAACGCTGGTGGGGTTCGAGATGAAGAAAAAGGCGAAGAAATAGCCTGTCCCCGGGGAAACAGACGAAAAAAGCCGGAGCGGAAACGCCCCGGCTTTTTCAATTTGGTCCTCAGCCGAAACGCACCGGCTCGAAAAAATCCCGATTGCGGTGCCCTCCCGGCCAGCGGCGCATCAGCAGGGTGTAGTTGCGCGTGGCGCGCAGCTCCAGCTCCAGCATCGCTTCGGCCACCCGGAAGGCTTGGCTTCTGCTCCCATAGTGGCGTTTGAGAATCGCCCGCACCCGCGAATAGTTCTGCACCAGCGGCAGGGCGAACTGCTTGCGGTTGGCGCTCAGGAACTCCCGTCCTTTTGCGCTGCTGCCCAGCAGGTGCAGGTAGAGCGGGCCGCACGCCAGAAAATCCGCCATTTGCGCCGCGCTCACCTCGTTGAGCAGGTAGGCCAGGAGGCGCTGGATGCGGGTCCGGGTGAACTGGCGGGGCCTGGCGCTCCCCACCAGTCCGTCGTAGCCGGTGCTGGACTCGGCAGCCTCGACCAGGCGGGTCTCGATCCCCTCCTCCAGCTGATAGAGCCCGCGCAGCGATTCGGCACCGCGAAACAGCCGGGCCAGCAGCAGCCGGTGCAGGCTCTCGGTATCCAGGCACCGCCCCTCGGCGAGTGCCTGCAGCAGCGGCGCCCGGCAGGTCGAGGGGATAAATGCCTCGACCGGCGTCCCGGCGTCCACCATCCGGCGGATTCCGGTGGCGCTGGCGATTTCGCCCACCGCCTCCACGTCGTGATAACCGGCGCCGATGCGCGGGATGGTCAGGGGGCGGATGGCGCTGCCGGTGGCGCGCAGGGCCTTGAGGTATTCGATGCCGAGGATGTTGTTGGGGGTGGCGAGCAGGTCGCCAATCGCGGGGGATGGGGAGAGTTCGCCGGAGGCCCGGGCCCGGGCCTCCGGGTAGCCGACCCCGGTACGCAGCAGCTCCCCGGTCCGCCCGGCGAGCGTTTCTTCCTGGTCGAGCAGCAGCTGGGCGCAGCCCTCCAGCGTGCCCAGTTCCCCCGATTCGCTGCCGAAGCAGACGCTCTCCACCCCGCCCAGGGCATCGAGGGCCTGCACCGCGCCTTGGGCGAAGTAGGGGGCGCTGTTGCAGGCGAAGGGAAAGGGGAGCTCCAGCACCAGGTCGACGCCGGCGGCCAGGGCCATCTCGGTGCGCACCCACTTGTCGACCAGCGCCGGCTCGCCGCGCTGCAGAAAATGCCCGCTCATCACCGCCACGGCGACTTCCGCATCCGCGACAGATTTGCTCCGCTGCAGGTGGTGGAGATGGCCGTTGTGGAAGGGGTTGTATTCGGTGATCAGGCCGACGGCGCGCATGGGAAACCAGGAGTCAGGAGTCAGGAGTCAGGAGTCAGGAGTCAGGAGTCAGGAGTCAGGAGTCAGGAGTCAGGAGTCAGGAGTCAGGAGTCAGGAGTCAGGAGTCCGAGAATTATAGCAGGACCGGAATCCGCTCGCCGACCCGGTTCTCCCTCGGCGACACCAGGCTCTTGTAGGCCAGCACCTCCACGCCGGCTGCGGCGGCTTCGCGCAGCAGGCGGCCGTACTCGGGGTCGATGGCGTCGGCGGGGGTGAAGGCGGCGGCTTCGCCGCGCTGGACGAGGAAAAAGATGACCGCGCGGTACCCCTGGCGGACGGCCTCCATCAACTCGCGCAGATGCTTCTGGCCGCGGGTGGTGACGGCGTCGGGGAAGCAGGCGGTTTGCGGCTCGCAGCAGAGGGTGACGTTTTTCACCTCCACCAGCGCCCGGCCGGCGCCGTTTTCCAGCAGAAAATCGATGCGGCTGCCGCCGAAGGGGTATTCGGGGCTCACCCTGAAGCCGGAGAGCTCCGCGATCCGCCCGGTTTTCAGCCCCTCCTCCACCACCCGGTTGGTGCGGTGGGTGTGGGTGTCGACCCAGTGGCCGTTCACCCGGATCAGCTCCAGGGTGTGCTGCAGCTTGCGCTTGGGGTTGTCGCTGAGCGAGACCAGCACCCGGTGCCCCGGCACCGCGCACTGCTTCATGCTGCCGGTGTTGGGGGTATGGGCGGTGACCAGGGTGCCGTCGGCCAGCTGCACGTCGGCGAGAAAGCGCTGGTAGCGGCGCACCAGGGTCCCATCGAGCAGAGGTTCGGGCAGCCTCACCCGGCGATCTCCTCCATCTCCCGCTCGGAGAGCCCGAGCAGGTAGAGGATCGAATCGAGACTCTGCTGGTTGATATGGTAGTTGGCCTGCTCGCGGACCCGCGCCTTGGCGTTGAAGGCGATCCCCAGCCCGGCCCTGTCGAGCATCGGCAGGTCGTTGGCGCCGTCGCCGATGGCGATCACCTGGTCCAGGGTGACCCCCTCCTGGCGGGCGATCTCCTCGAGCAGCTGGGCCTTGCGGGCGCCGTCGACGATGGTCCCCACCACCCCGCCGGTGACTTGCCCGCCCTCGATTTCGAGCTGGTTGGCGTAGGCGTAGTCGAGCCCCAGCTCCTGCTGCAGACGGTCGGTGAAGAACTTGAAGCCCCCGGAGATGACCGCGGTCTTGAAGCCCAGACGCTTGAGGATGCGCACCAGGTTCTTGGCGCCGGGGGTGAAGGGGATGTTGCGGTAGACCTGCTCGAGGGCCTCGGCCTTGAGCCCCTTGAGCAGCGCGACCCGCTCGCGCAGGGCCCCCTGGAAATCGAGTTCGCCGTTCATGGCCCGCTCGGTGATTTCAGCGACCTGCTCGCCGACCCCGGCGAGGCGCGCCAGCTCGTCGATGACCTCGATCTGGATCAGGGTCGAGTCCATGTCCATCACCACCAGGCGCTTGTTGCGCCGGTAGAGGCTCTCCTTCTGCACCGCGATGTCGACCCCGAGGTTGGCTCCGGCGTGCAGCAGCTTGCGGGTCATGGCCTTGACGTCGAGGGTTTCGGGAGCGGTGACGAGAAACTCCACGCAGCGCAGCTGCCCCTGGGTGAGCTTGGAGATCCGCTCGATGTTGACCTCGTGTTCGGCAAGAACCGCCGACACCCGCGCCAAGGCACGGGCGTTGACCTCGCCGCCGAGGATGGTCAGCACATAGGAGAAGCGGTTGCTCTTGCGCCGGTACTCGACCTCGTCAAGCACCTGGAAGTCGAGGTCCAGGCCGAGTTCCTTGGCCAGAAACAGCAGGTCTTTGATCAGCGGCTTCTGGTCGCTTTCGCCGGTGGGAAAATCGATCAGCACCGAAAGCGAGAGCAGGGTGTGGGTCACGGTCTGCTCGATGTCGCGGATGCGCGCCCCGGCCGCGGCAATGTTGCCGGTGACCGCAGCGATGATGCCGGGCCGGTCGGGGCCGGCGGCAGTGATAAGGACCATCTTGTTTTCCATGAATCGCCTTTCCTGGGGGAAGTGGCGACATTCTACTCATATCGGCCGCCGCCCGCAACCCTGCCGAGCAGGGTCCCATTCTGCCCTGAGGGGTGGGTGGATTAACCTTGACCCGCCTCCCCGTCCCGGGTATAAATATTGGAAATTTAACCAGCGGGACACAAGGTCGTGGCCCTGCTGAGCCAGCAACGGGGCCCGGTGGAGATGCAAGTTCACCCGGGCCCTTTTTGTTCGCATCCCCGGGGCGCAAGCGAACCAGGGCGTCGGGCTAATGACCGAAACGCCCCCCCGGCATCACCAGACGGCCGCTGAATATCGCCCGGTCCGCCGTGAAGTACGCAAGTTAGCTTGACATTTCCCAATGTTTCATTGTATCAAAATCACTTAGTCTTGCCTTGTCGGGGGCGGTTCCCGGTTACGCCCGATGGGATTTCTTATTTACCCCTATTCAGGAGGAGTACATGAAGAAAATGAAACTGGTGGCGCTGGTTTCCCTGTTGGCCCTGGCGGCGGCGCCCGCCCTGGCGGCCGACACCATCAAGATCGGCTTCAACATCCCGCTGACCGGTGACATCCCCAAGGTCGGCGAGTCGTCCAAGCTCTCCGCAGAGATGCTCAAGGAAGACATCAACGGCAAGGGCGGACTGGAAGTCGGCGGCAAGAAGTACATGCTCGAGTTCATCTACGAGGACAACGAGGCCAAGGCCGAATCGGCCGTCACCACCGCGCTGAAACTGATCGAAAAAGACGAAGTACTGGCCATGGTCGGCCCCAACTCCAGCAAGCAGGCGGTTCCCGCCGGCCAGGTCGCCAATGACAACGAAACCGTCATGATCTCCCCCTGGTCGACCAACCCCGACACCACCCTGGATCGCCCTTGGGTGTTCCGCGCCGCCTTCCTCGACCCGTTCCAGGGTCCGGTGGCCGTCGACTTCGCCGTCGAGCAGTTCGGCGCCAAGACCGCGGCGGTGCTTTACGACCTCTCCAACGACTACTCCAAGGGCCTGGCCGAGATCTTCAAGGAAGTCTTCGAAAAGAAAATGGGCCAAGGGACCGTGCTGGCCTTTGAAAGCCACGGTACCAAGGACCAGGACTTCAGCGCCCAGCTGACCAAGATCATCGCCGCCAAGCCCGACTTCATCTTCCTTCCCGACAACTACAACCAGGTGGCGCTGATCGTCAAGCAGGCTCACCAGCTCGGCTGGAAGGGTCCCTTCATGGGCTCCGACGCCTGGGGCTCCTCGGAGCTGATGGAGCTGTGCGGCGACGACTGCAAAGGGCTGTTCTTCTCCACCCACTACGCCGCGGCCGGCGCCACCGGCGCCACCAAGGAGTTCATCGACCGCTACACCGCCAAATACGGCAACGTCCCCGACGACGTCGCCGCGCTGACCTGGGACGCCACCCGCATCGTGCTGCAGGGGATCCAGGAGGCCGGTAAGCTGACCGGCAAACTGCGCCGCGACCGCCAGGCGGTCAAGGAAGGAATGGCCGCCATCAAGAGCTTCGACGGCATCACCGGCACCATGAAGTTCGACGAGCAGGGCGACCCGGTCAAGTGCGCCGTGGTGGTCAAGATCAGCGACTCGGGCGAATTCGTCTTCACCAAGTCGGTCTGCCCCTGATGAACCCCATCGAGAGACCGTAACAAACTGACGCGAAGTGGCAGGCCGGGTAATCCGGCCTGCCATTTTGCCTTCTGCGGTTGCCATTTAAAGGAATCTAAGCTTGCTTGCCACGATCATTCAGAACATCCTCAACGCCCTGCAGTGGGGGAGCTTCTACGCCCTGATCGCCCTGGGCTACACCCTGGTCTACGGCGTGCTGACCCTGATCAACTTCGCCCACGGCGACATCTTCATGGTCGGCGCCTACATCGCCTTCTTCGTGGCCACCTTCCTGCTGACCGCCGCCGGGCTGCCCGGCTGGGCGGCGCTGGTGCTGGTCATCCCCCTGACGATGATTTTGACCTCGGCGGTCGGGGTAACCCTGGAGCGGGTCGCCTACCGCCCGCTGCGACGCAAGGGAGCCAACCGGCTCTACGTGGTCATCACCGCGCTGATGGCCGGCCTGATGCTGGAGCACGGCAACCTGGCCCTGCTCGGCGCCAGCCGCAAGGCGTTTCCGGCGATGATCCCCGAGACGGTCTACAACGTCGGCGGGGTGAGCTTCACCAACCTGAAGCTGGCGGTCATCCTGACTGCCATCCTGGTCTTCGTGCTGCTGCACTTCATCGTCACCAAGACCCGGGTCGGCATGGCCATGCGGGCCATCTCCTACGACAAGTTCGCGGTGCCGCTGATGGGCATCCCCATCGACACCATCATCGTCGCCACCTTCGTGCTCGGCTCCTCCTTCGCCGGGCTGGCGGGGATCCTGTTTGCCATGAGCTACCCGGTGCTGGAGCCCTACATGGGCGCGCTGATCGGCTGGAAGGCCTTCATCGCCGCGGTGGTCGGCGGCATCGGCGACATCCGCGGAGCCTTCCTCGGCGGCTTTCTGCTCGGCGCCGTGGAAATCCTGGTGGTGGCGGTCTTCCCCTCCACCTTCCGCGACCTGTTGGCCTTCACGGTGCTGCTGGTCATCCTGACCTTCAAGCCGACCGGTCTGTTCGGGGTGGCGAAGACCACCAAGATCTGACAAGACTTACTTTACGGAAACCTCTATGCAGAAATACACCATCCCCGCCATTCTTGCCGCAGCCTTCTTCTCCTTCAGCTACGCGGCCCACGAGGAGTTGATCGGCCTCTACGCCCTCTCGGTGCTGATGTTCATGGGGGTCAACATCATCCTCTCCACCAGCCTCAACCTGGTCAATGGCTACATGGGCGAGTTCTCCTGCGGCCACGCCGGCTTCATGGCGGTGGGCGCCTACGTCTCCTCGGTGCTGGGCGTGCTGCTGTTCGCCAAGGACCGGGTCTTCGGCGAGCCGCTGCTTTCCCCCGACCTGGCGATCTACGGCTTTCCGCTGGTCATCCTGGCCGGCGGGGCGGCCGCGGCCCTGGCCGGGCTGCTGGTCGCCTTCCCCTCCTTCAAGACCCGCGGCGACTACCTGGCGATCATCACCATCGCCGCCAACTACATCGTCATCAGCGCGATAGAGAACATGGGGGTGATCGGCGGCGCCCGCGGCTTCATGGGGATGAAGGGGGTGGTGCGGGCCATGGAGGATGTCGCCTATCTGCCCTGGATGCCCATGTGGGTGTTCATCTTCACCGTGTTCTGCGTCTTCGTGCTGCGCCGCTTCGTCTCCTCCACCTACGGCAAGGGGGTCTCGGCCATCTGCCAGGACGAGGTCGCCGCCGAGATCATGAGCGTCAACACCAACAAGATGAAGATGGTCGCCTTCATGCTCTCCTCGGGGCTGGCGGGGATCGCCGGCGGGCTGTTCGCCCACATCATGGGCTACGTCAACCCCGGCTCCTTCACCATCCTCAAGTCGACCGAGGTGCTGGTCATGGTCTACCTGGGCGGCATGGGTTCGCTCTCCGGATCGGTCCTCTCGGCGGTGCTCTTCACCCTGCTGCTCGAGGCGCTGCGCCCACTGCAGATCATCAAGTGGATCGTCATCCCGCTGCTGCTGATCATCCTCATGCAGTTCCGCCCCGAGGGGATCATGGGCAACCGTGAGCTGCAGCACCTGTTCCCGCGGCTGCGCCGCTTCTACCGGTTCAAGTAAGGCGCGAAGGGAGATCTCAAGGCATGGCGGTACTGGAAATCAAGAACCTGGGCAAGAGCTTCGGCGGGCTGCGCGCCGTCAACAATTTCAACCTCACCCTCGAGGGGGGCGAGCTCTCCGGCCTCATCGGGCCCAACGGGGCCGGCAAGACCACGGTGTTCAACATGATCAGCGGCTTCTACCAGCCGAGCGAGGGGCAGATCCTGATCAACGAGGTCGACACCGCCGGGCGCAAGCCGCACAAGGTCACGGCCCTGGGGGTGGCGCGCACCTTTCAGAACATCCGGCTGTGGAACGAGATGAGCGTGCTCGACAACATCCGCATCTCCCAGCATCACTGGCTGGGCTACGGCGTGGTCGACAGCCTGTGGCGTTCAAAGCGCTACCAGCGCCGGGAAAAGGAGATCGAAGAGTACGCCCACGAGCTGCTCGAGGCGCTGGGACTGGCGGATTTCGCCGATGAACTGCCGCGCAACCTCCCCTACGGCACCCAGCGCAAGCTGGAGATCGCCCGGGCCCTGTCGGTGCGCCCCAAGCTGCTGCTGCTCGACGAGCCGGCCGCCGGGCTCAACTCGCAGGACGTGCTGGAGCTGATCCGCCTGGTGCGCTGGATCCACCAGAAGTTCGAGGTCACGATCCTGATGATTGAGCACCACATGGACGTGATGATGCAGCTCTGCTCACGGATCAAGGTCATCGACTTCGGCGAAACCATCGCCGAAGGTACCCCCGAGGAAATTCGCAATCACCCGGCGGTCATTTCCGCCTATCTTGGAGACGACAATATCTGATGCTGCTCTCGGTTGAAAACCTGGAAGTCAAGTACGGCAACATCCAGGCCCTGCACGGGATCACCTTCCACGTCAAGGAAGGGGAGATCGTCACCCTGATCGGCGCCAACGGGGCCGGCAAGACCACCACCCTCTACAGCATCGCCCGCCTCCCCCCGCCGGAGGCGCCGCGGGTGGTGGGCGGCGAGATCCGCCTGCGCGGCGATTCGATCCTCAAGACGGCGCCCCACGTGATCGTCGACCAGCTCAAGCTGGCGCTGGTCCCCGAAGGAAGGCGCATCTTCGGCAACCTGACGGTCCTGGAGAACCTGGAGCTGGCCACCTACGCCCGCAAGGACGCCGAGGGGATCAAGCTGGACTACCAGAAGGTCTTCGACCTATTCCCCCGCCTCGCCGAACGAAAGAAGCAGCGCTCCGAATCGCTCAGCGGCGGCGAACAGCAGATGCTCGCCGTGGGCCGGGCGATCATGACCGGCTGCAACTTCCTGCTGCTCGACGAACCCTCCATGGGCCTGGCGCCGCTGCTCAAGTACGAGATGTTCCGCACGCTGAAAAAGCTCAACCAGGAGGGGCTGACCCTGCTGCTGGTCGAGCAGAACGCCAACCTCGCCCTGCACCTGGCGCACCGCGGCTACGTGCTCGACACCGGGACCATCGTCGCCGAGGGGACCGGGGAGCAGCTGCTCGGCAACCCCGAGGTGAAAAAGGCCTACCTGGGCGGTTAGCGGAAGCCGGAGATTTCCCCCAGAACGACGAAAGCCGGGCCCTTGGGCCCGGCTTTCGCTGTTTTGTTTCCGCTATCATCCGCTCAGGGGAAGCGCTTCCAGCCGCGCCGCTCCTCGCCGTGGTAGAAGGGGCTGCGCCGCTTGCGCACCGCATCGCTGCCGACCGCGACCCAGCCGTCGGTGCGCCGGAAGTGGGTGATCTCTTCCGATTCGATCATCCGGGTCAGCAGATCGGTGGGGACCTTCTTGAACGTGCCGTCCTTCAACCTGACAAGAATCATCTTCCCCTCCTCCTTGAGCAGCAGACTTCTAGACTTAAACTAAACCAGATTCATTGCCGGATGCAACGGTGAAGCCCCCGACTCTGCGACCTCAGGACTTGACCGAGGCCAGCAGGGCGCCGGCGCCGACGAAAAGCCCGCCGAAAATGCGGTTCTGGATGCGCATGTGGCGACGGCTGCTGAGCAGTTGCCGCAGGGACGAGGCCAGCGAAGCATAACCGAACATGACCAGGATATCGACCCCGACCAGGGTCAGGCCGAGAATGAAAAACTGCATCAGCTGGGGCCGGGCCGGGTCGATGAACTGGGGAAACAGCGCCACCAGGAACACCAGGGCCTTGGGGTTGGTCAGGTTGACCAGGGCGGCCTGGTTGAACATTTTCCAGGCGCTGGCCTCGCCGGCCTGTCCCCGGCTGATTTCCACCGTCCCCTGGTCGGTCCATTTGCGGTACCCCAGGTAGACCAGGTAGGCCGCACCGGCCCATTTAAGCACGGTGAAGGCCGTGACCGAGGAGGCCACCAGGGCCCCCAGGCCGAACCCGACCAGCAGGATATCCAGGGCCAGCCCCGCCTGCAGCCCGAAGATGGCCGGAATGCTCCGGCGCACGCCGACGCGGATGCTGGTGCTCATGGTGTTGACCGCACCGGCGCCCGGCGAAACGCTCAGGATGACCACGGCCAGAAAATAGCTCAGCCAGACTTCGATGCTCATCGCACCCTCCCTTTCATGCGCCGCGGATGACCGCCCCGAGCCGCGCCAAATCATTGCATCCTAGCCCAGAAGCCGAAAAACCGCAACAGCAAGCGATCCCGCCGACAAAACGAAACGGTTCTTGACCGGGGTCAAGGACCACTCCAACCCGATTGGCTATGCTTTTCGGCAAGATCGGCTGACCCAAGGGAGAGACCCGCCATGACCACTTCGGAAATCGTACTGACCGCGACCATTTGGACCCTGACCCTCGCCGGGTGCTTTTTCGGCCTGAGGGGAGCGAAAAGACGCAGGGACCAGAAGCGGGGCCCCGGCAAAAAAAGCTAGGCAGGTCGCCGCCGGGAACGGGTTTCCAGCATTGGTTCCGGCGCGATGTAGAATTCGCTGGCAGTTTTTGGCGGACGGGGGTATTTTTACGCCCCGCGGGTTGATGTGCATAAACCCGATTCGGCAAAACTGTACGGGGGATTCGCGGTGCGCAAACTACATTCGGACTGGCTGCCGGTCGCCAGCCTGATATTCGCCATGCTGCTCTGGGCCAGTTCCTTCGTCGCCCTGAAGCTGGCCTTCCAGAGCTACCACCCGATGGTGGTCATCTTCGGCCGCATGCTGGTGGCCAGTCTCTGCTTCCTGGTCCTCATCCCCAGCTTCCGCAAGATCCGCTTCCGGCGGCCGGATTTCAAGTTCCTGCTGATCATGGCGGTCTGCGAGCCCTGCCTCTATTTCATCTTCGAAGCCAAGGCCCTGACCAACACCACCGCCTCCCAGGCCGGGATGATCACCGCCATGCTGCCGCTGCTGGTGGCCGTGGTGGCCTGGGCCGCGCTCAAGGAAAAGGTCACCCGCCAGACCCTCTCGGGGTTTACCCTGGCAATCGTCGGCGCCTGCTGGCTCAGCCTGGGCGGGGAAAGCAGCGACTACGCCCCCAACCCGCTGCTCGGCAATTTCTACGAGTTTCTGGCCATGGTCTGCGCCGCCGGCTACACCGTCACCCTCAAGCACCTCAGCGCCAACTACCCGCCGCTGTTTCTGACCGCCATCCAGGCCTTCATCGGCAGCCTGTTCTTCTTTCCCTTCCTGCTGCTGCCCGCGGTGCCCCTGCCGACGGCCTTCGTCCCCGGCGCGGTCGTCGCCATCATCTACCTGGGGGTGTTCATCACCCTCGGCGCCTACGCCTGCTACAACTTCGCCCTCAGCCGGGTGCCGGCCAGCCAGGCCGCCGGCTACACCAACCTGATCCCCGTGTTCAGCGTGACCCTCGGCATGCTGATGCTCGGCGAGACCCTGACCTTCTCCCAGCTGCTGGCCTGCGGCCTGGTCTTCGGCGGGGTGCTGCTCAGCCAGGGCAGACGGCGGCGCCGCCGGCCCGCAGTCGCCTGAGCCTACCCTTCCCAGTCCTCCGGGGAGAAGATCGCCTCCACCGTCTTTTTGCCCGGCGGAACCATCGGGAAGCTGTAGCAGTCGGGGTGGATGGCCACGTCCACCACCACGGGGCCTGGAATCTCCATGGCCTTGCGCAGGGCCGCCTTGAGCTCGGCTTTCGCTCTGACCCGGATGGCATTGACCCCGAAGCCCTTGGCTACCGTGCAGAAATCGACGCCGCGCCCCAGGCAGGTGGCGGCAAAGCGCTGTTTGAGGAAGACCTTCTGGAACTGACGTACCATGCCGAGTTTGCCGTTGTTGAGGATGATGGTCTTGACCGGGATGTTGTAATGGGAGCAGGTCGCCAGCTCCTGCACGTTCATCTGGAAGGCCCCGTCGCCGTTGATGGCGAAAACCGTGCGCCCGGGGTGGCCGACGGCGGCTCCCATGGCCGCCGGCAGCGCGTAGCCCATGGTGCCGAGTCCGCCGCTGGTGATGTACTGGCGCGGTCCGGCGAAACCGAAGTAGTTCGCCGTCCACATCTGCGAGAGCCCGACGTCCGAAGCGACCACCGGCGCCTCGCCGGCCACCTCGCGGATCGCCTCCATGATCTCGTGGGGGACCAGGTCGGGCCGCTCGGGGCGCGGCAGGGGCGCTTCGCGCTGCCAGGTGTGGATCTGCTCGAGCCAGTCCTTGTGCTCGGCGGGCTTGATCAGTTCGAGCAGCCCCGCCAGGGCCTGCTTGGCGTCGCTGACGATGGGCAGCTCGACGGTGACGTTCTTGCGGATGCTCGAAGGGTCGATGTCGATGTGGATGATGCGCGCCTTGGGGGCGAAGGTGTCGACCCGCCCGGTGACCCGGTCGTCGAAGCGGGCGCCGACGGCGATCAGGCAGTCGCACTCATGCACCGCCAGGTTGGCGTAGTAGGCGCCGTACATGCCGAGCATGCCGATCGAGTGGGGCGAAGCGGCGTCCATGGCGCCGATGGCCATCAGGGTGTGGGTCACCGGGATGTCCCCCTTCTCGGCGAGGGCCCGCAGCTCGTTCACGGCATCGGCCATGATGATGCCGCCGCCGGCGTAAATCAGGGGTCGCTTGGCCTTGTTGATGATCTCGGCGGCCCGTTTCAGTTGCTTCTGGTTGAGGGTCGGCAGCTCCTGGTAGCCGCGGCGGGTGACTTTTTCCGGGATCTCCATGTCCATTTTTGCGGCCAATACGTCGCTGGGCAGGTCGACCAGCACCGGCCCGGGGCGCCGGGTGCGGGCGATATAGAAGGCCTCGCGGATGATGCGCGCCAGGTCCTTGACGTCGGTGACGATGTAGTTGTGCTTGGTGATCGGCCGGGTGATGCCGGCCATGTCCGCTTCCTGGAAGGCGTCGTTGCCGATGTCGGCGGTGGTCACCTGGCAGGTCAGGGCGACCATCGGCACCGAATCCATGTAGGCGGTGGCGATCCCGGTCACCAGGTTGGTCGCCCCCGGCCCCGAGGTGGTCAGGCAGACCCCGACCTTGCCGGTGGTGCGGGCGTAGCCGTCGGCGGCGTGGGCCGCCCCCTGCTCGTGGCGCACCAGGTAGTGGCGGATATCCTGGTCATCCATCAGCGCGTCGTGCACCAGCAGGGTGCGCGCCCCCGGGTAGCCGAAAATGGTGTCCACCCCCTCGCGCTTGAGGCATTCCAATAAAATCTGCGCTCCGTTTTTCATGATCTCTCCTCCCCGTGAGCTGGTTGAAAATGCGAAAGGCCGCGGGGTTCATCCGCGGCCTTTTGTCGTTATTGGCAAAAGGAGCGCGGGTTCTGCCCGCGCTCCCTGAATTCGCTGTCGAATCATGGTAGCGGCGAGCCGTCAGGGTACGACGACTACGACTACCAGAAGCAGGTTGATTATTTGCCGAAAAGCTCGAAACATCGTTTTATCTCCGTGACATAGAAGATAGCCAACCCGCTCTTTGCTGTCAAGCGCAAATTTAACCAAAAATGATTCACCCCGCAGCCCTTGCCTTTGCCGGGAAAATCAGCCATTCTGCTTACCCACACCCTGCTGTCCGCCGAGGCACCATGCCCCCGACACCGGTTCGCCCCAACCCGCTGGTCTGCACGAGTCCCTTCGAATGGTGTGAAATCCATCCGGGCGGCCAGGTGTTTCTTTGCTGCCCGGCCTGGTTGAGGGCCCCCGTCGGCAACCTGCTCGCCGAGCCGCTCGAACGGGTCTGGAACGGCCCGGCGGCGGTGGAAATCCGCAAGACCATCCTCAACGGCTCCTTCCACCGCTGCAGTCCCCGACGCTGCCCGCGGCTGGCGACCTCAAGCGCTCCGGTACGGCCCCGTGACGCCCTGGTTCCGGGGGAGTGCGCCGAGGCCATCCACCGGGGCCTGTCGGTGCTCCCCTTCGGGCCGGCGAAACTCAACCTCTGCTACGATCGCAGCTGCAACCTGGCCTGTCCGAGCTGCCGCGAGGATTTTCACTCGGCCTCCGGCGAAGAGCGCAGCCGCGCCGAGGCGCTCACCCGGCGCATCATCGCCGAGGCTTCCCACTCGGTGCGGGAAATCACCCTCAGCGGCTACGGCGACCCCTTTGCCAGCCCGGCCTACCGGGACCTGCTTGCCCAGCTCGGCCCCAGGTTGTTTCCCCGGCTGCAGGAAATCCGCCTGCACACCAACGGCCAGCTCTGGAACCGCCGGACCTGGGAATCGCTGCCGCAGCTGCATCCGCTGGTGCGCCGCGCCGAGGTCTCTGTCGACGCCGCCACCCCGAGCACCTACGCCCGCAACCGCCGCGGCGGGGATTTCTCCCGCCTCCTGGACAACCTGGAGTTTCTGCGGAGCCTGCCGATCGACCTCAAGCTGAGCTTTGTCGTGCAGCGGAACAATTTTCGGGAAATGCCCCTCTTCGTCGCGCTGGCCCAAGGCCTGGGCTGCCGGGCCTATTTCAGCCGGCTGGTCAACTGGGGGACGTTTTCCCGCGGAGAATATCTGCGGCGTGCGGTGCACCTGCCCGGGCACCCGGAACATGGCGAGTTTCTCGCCGGGCTGGTCAAGCTCACCGCAGCACCCGGGGTCGACCTGGGCAACCTGGCCGGTTTGCTGCCTGGCGGGGCCCGCTGCGAGGCCGCGGATCCAGAAATTGCCAAAAGCAATAAAACAACGTTATGATATATTTGATTTGCCGCGCAACCCTGGCGCCTCAGCAACCTCCATCAAGGTGAAACCATGCCCCAGACCCATACCCAGGAATTCTTCCGCGCCTTTTTCGAAGCCGCCCAGGCGGTCCTTTCCACCTCATCCCTGGAGGAGATTCTCCAGGCCCTGGTCCGCGAGGCGGTGGAGGCTCTCGAGGTCAAGGCCGGCAGCCTGCGCCTGGTCGACGAACAGGGCCATCGCCTGGAGTTGGCCGCCGCTTATCGGCTGAGCGACCGCTACCTGAACAAGGGCCCCCTCGATTCGGACCGCAGCATGCCCGAGGTTCTGCAGGGCAAGGCGGTCCACATCCGCGACGCCTTCCGCGACCCACGCATCCAGTACCAGGCGGAGCTGCGCGAGGAGGGCCTGAACACCCTGCTGTCGGTTCCGGTTACCGCCCGCGACAAGGTCATCGGAGTGCTGCGCCTGTACACCGCCGAGCCCAGGGATTTCAGCAGCGAGGAGATCGAATTCGCCTCGGCGCTGGCCGAAATGGGCGGGTTGGCCATCGCCAACGCCCGCATCTACCGGGATGCCGGGGTGCAGCTTTCCAGCCTGCTGCAGCAGACCGGCATCGAGCTGCCGCAGCAGCACATCGAGCCGACCCAGGCTTTCAAATGCTTTTCCTTCGCCCCCATCGACCCTGCCCGCAGCCTGGAACTGTTCCGGACCCTGCACGAGATCACCCGGGCGATCCTCTCCACCCTCGATTCGCGCGAGGTCATGGCCCTGATCATCGAGCGGGTGCTGATCGTCATGAAGGTCAAGGGGTGCGCCATCCGCCTGATCAACCAGACGACCCACGAACTCGAGCTGCTGGCCGCCCGGGGGTTGAGCGAACAGTTCCTGGACAAGGGGCCGCTGCATGCCGAACAGAGCATCAGGGAAAACCTCGAGGGGAGCCCGGTGCTGGTGGAGGACGCCTGCAGCGACCCGCGTATCGAATACCCCGAGGAGATGGCCCGCGAAGGGATCGCCTCGCTGCTCTCGCTGCCCATCATCGCCCAGCGCCGGGTGATCGGGCTGCTGCGTCTCTACACCGGCGCGCCGCGCCAATTCAGCCAGGACGAGGTCGCCTTTCTCTCGGCCCTGGCCGAGATCGCCGGGGTGGCGATCATGAACGCCCGGCTCTACGAGGAAACCCGCTACGACCTCTCCTTCTGGACGGCCACCCTGGGCTACCTGAAAGGCCAGGACGGCCCCCGGGGGTGAGGGGGATGGTAAAATTTTGAAGATCGGGCGATTCGGGGTAGAATTGATGTCATTCCACAACAAGGAGGATTCTACCCATGAAAGTCAAACAGCTGCTCGCGGTGTTCGCCGGCCTGGCAGCCCTGTGGCTGACCGGGTGCGCCAGCAGCGCGCCGGTCATTCCCGTCGACACCCGCTCGGTCAACCCCGGCGAAACCGTCACCCGCGGCGGGACCCTGAGCCTGAACCTGCTCGGCACCCCCCTCAAAGTGGGGGAGAAGCTCCCCTCGGTCCCCCTGGTCGACTCGAACCTCAACAGCGTCGACCTGGCCGACATGCAGGGCTCGGTGCTGCTGATGAGCATCGTACCGTCGCTCGACACCCAGGTTTGCGAGCGGCAGACGCACATCCTCGGTGAAGCCGCCGGCAAACTCCCGCCGGCCATCAGACGGGTCACCATCAGCCGTGACCTCCCCTTCGCCCAGGCACGCTTCGCCGAGGAAACCGGGTTCAAGGACATCCTCTACCTGTCGGATTTCCAGAAGGCCGACTTCGGCCAATCGAGCGGGCTGCTGGTGGACCAGATCTACCTGCTGGCGCGCTCGGTGGTCCTGGTCGACAAAAAGGGGACGATACGCTACATCCAGGTGGTCCCGGAGCTGTCCCATTTGCCGGATATGGCAACGGCCTTCGCCAAGGCCGCGGAACTGGCCAAAGAGCCGTAATGAGAAAACAACCGTAGGGGCGGCCCCAGGTGGCCGCCCAGGGCAGGCACACAGGCCTGCCCCTACCACCAAAGACAGCAAAGGGCGGGTCCTAAGGGGCCCGCCCTTTGCTTTAGGTGGCTAGAGGATGCGTTTGCCGAACAGCGAGGCGGCCAGCGCCACGGCGATCTGCGCGGTCTGGTTGCGATCATCGAGAATCGGGTTGATCTCGACGATGTCCAGGGAGGCGACCCGCCGCGTGTCGGCGAGGATCTCCATCACCAGCTGCGCCTCCCGGTACGTCAGCCCCCCCGGTGAGGGGGTGCCGACGCCCGGGGCCTCGTGGGGCTCGAGGGCGTCCACGTCCAGGCTGACGTGCAGCCGCTGCCGATGGCCGAGCTTTTTCAAGGCCTCCTTCAGCACCACGGCCATCCCCCGCTCGTCGATATCGCGCATGGTGAACACGCCAATGCCGCTCTGTTTCAGCCGGGACCTCTCCGCCGGGTCCAGATCGCGAATGCCGATCAGCACCACGTCTCCGGGCACCAGCTTGGCTCCCGGGCGCCCGACATCCACCAGTTCGGGGAACCCCTCTCCGAGCAACACGGCCAGCGGCATGCCGTGGATGTTGCCCGAGTCGGAGGTCTGGGGGGTATTGAAATCGCCGTGGGCGTCGATCCAGATGACCCCGGCGGGGGCGCTGTGGGTTACCCCGCCGATGGAGCCGATGGCGATGGAATGGTCCCCCCCGAGAAACACCGGGATGGCGCCCTGCTCGAGCGCCTCGCGGCCCGAGCGGTAGGTGGCTTCACAGACCTGGCGGATCGCCGGCAGATAGTTCTGCTCCTGCTGGTCGGCCAGGGAGTCGCGCACCGGGACCGGCAGGTTACCACGGTCGTGCACCTGGTAGCCGAGCCTTGCCAGCCGCCCCAGAAGCCCGGCGTAGCGGATGGCGCCGGGGCCCATGTCGACCCCGCGGTGCAACTGGCCGAGGTCCATCGGCACGCCGATGATCTGCACCTGCCCTTTCATCCGCCGCTCCTCCCCTGCCCCAGGCTCAGGGCTTTTTCAGGTTGTTCCAGAGATTGACGATGAAATCCTGCACGTTGGTCAGCACGGCTATGGCCTGGGCCGAGCCGCGGTTGGCCAGTTTGTCGGCGCTGAACTCGGTCATGTCGACGATGTAGAAGAAGACCGGCCGCACCCTGCCGTCTTCCAGCACCCGGTAGCTCGGCACCATGTTGCCGAAGGCGATGGAGTGCAGCTGGGTCGCCAGGGCCATCACCGTGGTCGCCTTGCGGGCGTGCACGCGCATGGCATCCTGGGCCCGGTAGACATCGGCGATCACCTCGGGCAGCGGGCCGTCATCGCGGATCGAACCGGCCAGCACATAGGGGATCTTCTGCGTTTCACAGGCATAGATGATGCCGTCGCGGATCCCCAGCTCGGCGATCGCCTGGCGGGTGGAGCCGGCGCGGCGCACCTCGTTGAGGATGTCCAGGTGATTGTAGTGGCCCAGCGGCTGCAGGGCCTGGGAGTAGATGTTCTGCCCCAGACCGGTGCGGAAATACCCCGCCTCAAGGTCGTGGGTGGCCAGGGCGTTGCCGGCCAGCAGGGCGTGACAATAGCCGTTTTCGATGAGCCCCTGCATGGCGTCGCGGCTGTCCTTGTCGAAGGCCACCGCCGGTCCCAGCACCCAGACGATGTTGCCCTGGTCGCGATCATGCCGCAGCACCTGGTAGAGCTCGTCGTAGGAGCGGGAGAAGGGAGTCTCGCGGGTGCCCCGGGTGCGGAAGGTGAACTTGTCCGCCGCCGCGCTGGCCGCAGAGGTGAAACCGCTGGTGTGGACGTAGATCCCCTCCTCGCCGTTTTCGGTGCGGCCGACCACCACCGGGTCGCCCCGCTTCACCCGTCGGGCCTCGACCACCTCGAGGGTTTCACCGCGCAGCACCAGAACGCTATCCATGCGGCTTTCTCCGGCTAGAATCCATCTGCCCGCCCCGAGGTGCACATATTCGGGGTGGTTGGAGGTGCCGTGAAAATTTTGCGGGACCACGCCGTCCAGGGGGGCGGGCTCCACTTTGACCACGGGGGCCTCGGCAAATTCGGGGCGGGCGAAGTCGGGGGGATTGTACTCGGGGATGAGCGAATTCATGGTCTCTCCTGGGGTGGTTGGAGATCGCCGGACTGGGCTCTGAGGAAACAATACCAGATCCTGCATCCCAGGAAAGGGGCGCGGGGTGTCCCGGAACGGACTGCCGAAAAAAAAAAGACCGGAGCGGCCGTTGCGGCCGATCCGGTCTCTGCATTTATCCTGCGCGCGGTTGTCCATCCCCGGGGAGGGATGGTAGGCACGGGCGGGATTGAACCGCCGACCCCTACCGTGTCAAGGTAGTGCTCTCCCACTGAGCTACGTGCCTGCAACCCTTGCGAGCTGCTCTTTTAATAGAAAAGCCGACGTCTGTCAACCGTTTTGTTGAAAAAACGCCCGCGGGCCGCCAGGGGATGGACGCACCGCGGAAATTGGCATATGATGAGAACCGATAATTTTCAACCTGTTCCATCCCCCGGCCCGCGCTGGCCCGGGACCCGCGGAATGCATGAGACCATCGCTGAAATACTGGATTTTTCTCCTCGCCATCGTCAACCTGATCTTCGGGGTGATCCTGGCCAGCGTTCTGGGTTCCTGGTTCAGCCTGGAGCTTGAGGAGCAGCTCTACGTCCAGGCGCTCGCCGAGAAGCTGCTGCCGTTTCCGCTGCTGGGCGCGGTGGTGCTGGTGATGGCCATCGGCAGCCTGGTGAGCCTGCTGTTTCATTACTACATCATCCCGATTCTTCAGCTGGCGGAAAAAACGCGGCTGATCTCCTCGGTCAACCCCGAGTACCGCATCAAGCCCAGGGGCGCCAAGGAGTTGATCTACCTCACCGAGGTGATCAACGAGTCGGCCGAAGCCTTTCTCCGGCTGCAGACCGAAGTGGATCTGAAGATCCGCTCGGCCCGGGCCGACCTGACCGAGGAGCGCAACCGTCTGGCCGCCCTGATGTCCGAACTGCCGGGCGGGGTGGTGGTCTGCAATACCGACGGGCAGATCCTGCTCTACAACCCCCAGGCCCAGCAGCTGCTGAGCCCCGTCGAGCGCAGCGGTTATGCCGAATCCCAGCCCGGGGGGCTGATCGGTCTGGGGCGCTCGGTGTTCGGCATCCTCGACCGCGACCCCATCGTCCACGGCCTGGAGATGCTCCAGCAGGCGGTGGAGAAGGGGCAGAGCAAACCGGTCTCCGGGTTCATGACCGCCCTGCACGGGGGCCGCTGCCTGCGGGTCAGCATGGCCCCGGTTTTCGGCACCCGTGACGAGCGCCGGCAGATATCGGGCTTTGTCCTGTCGGTCGAGGATATGACCCGGCAGATCGAGGCCGACACCCGCCGCGACATGCTCATCCAGTCCCTGACCGACGACCTGCAGACCGCCATCGGCGAGATCCGCGAGTCGATCTCCACCATCCTCACCGATCCCGAACTGAAGCCCGAGCAGCTGCGCCTGTACCGGCTCAACATCGACCGGGCCTCCCGCTCGCTGCAGCAGCACCTGGCCCAGGCCCGGGAAAACTACGCCCGCCACCTGCAGGCCCTGAGCCGGGTGGAGGACGTGCTGGCCGAGAACCTGCTGCAGATCATCCAGCGCAACATCACGGCGCGCTTTGCCATCGAGGTCGACTGCCAGGCCGAGGAGGGGCTGTGGCTGAAACTGGACAGCTACTCCATCGTCCAGGCCATCTCCCACCTGGGGGGACTGCTGAAACCACAGCAGAACCTGGTGAAGATGCAGCTGCGCCTCTCGCGCTGCGCCCCCGGCAAGGCCGCCCTGACCATCTCCTGGCCGGGCTGCGAAGTCAGCCGGCAGCTGCTCGGCAACTGGGAGAATTCACCGCTGATCACCAACGTCCAGGGGCAGATCCTCAGTTTCTGCGAAGTGGTGGCCAAGCATGGCGGGTCGCTGGGGATCGAGCCGCCCGGCGGCGTCTCCTGTCACCAGGTACGCATCGAACTGCCCGCCCCGGCGCCGGAGGAGGAGCGGATCGAGCTGCGCGCCCCGGCCGGACAGCGACCGATCTATTACGAATTCGACCTGTTTCACCAGCCAGGCTGGCAGAAGCTCGGCCCGCAATCCCTGCGCAAGCTGGCCTACCTGGTCTTCGATACCGAGACCACCGGCCTGAACCCCTCCGAGGGGGACGAGATCATCCAGATCGGGGCTATCCGCATCGTCAACAACCGCCTGCTCCACCACGAGACCATCGACCAGCTGGTCGATCCACGCCGGCCGGTCCCCGCGCAGTCGGTGGCCATCCACGGCATCCAGCCCGAGCTGCTGGTGGGCCAGCCGACCATCGACCAGGTGCTGCCCCGGTTCCACCAGTTTGCCGAAGGCTCGGTGCTGGTGGCCCACAACGCCGCCTTCGACATGAAGTTCCTGCAGCTGAAGCAGGAGCAGGCTGGGGTGCGCTTCGACCAGCCGGTGCTCGACACGCTGCTGCTCTCCTCGGTGATCCACCCCAACCTCGAGAGCCATTCCCTCGATGGCATCGCCGAGCGGCTCAACGTCAAGATCGTCGGCCGCCACACCGCCCTGGGGGATGCCATCGTCACCGCCGAGGTGCTGCTCAAGCTGATCCCCCTGCTCGAAGCCAAGGGGATCCGCACCCTGGAGGACGCCGTGCGGGCCTCGGCCGCCTCCCAATTCGCCAAGATGAAATTCTGACGGGCCCCCGGCCCCGAAAAACCTGATTCAGGAGATACCGACCATGGACAACCGCGAAACCACCCTCGCCGCCGTTAAGCAGTACTACGGCCAGACCCTCAAGAGCCAGAAGGACCTCAAGACCAGCGCCTGCTGCAGCACCGAGGCCATGCCCCGGGCCCACCGCGAGATCCTCGCCCAGATCGAGGGGGAAATCCTCGACCGCTTCTACGGCTGCGGCTCGCCCATCCCCGAGGCGATCGAGGGGCTGACGGTGCTCGACCTGGGGTGCGGCACCGGCCGCGACGTCTACCTGCTCTCCAAGCTGGTCGGGCCCAAGGGGCGGGTGATCGGCATCGACATGACCGACGAGCAGCTCGAGGTCGCCCGCCGCCACATGGCGCGGCAGACCAGCCGCTTCGGCTTCGCCGAGCCCAACGTCGAATTCGTCCAGGGCTACATCGAGGACCTGGCCAGCGCCGGCATCGCCGATAACTCCATCGACCTGGTGGTCTCCAACTGCGTCATCAATCTCTCCCCGGCCAAGGAGCGGGTCTTCGCCGAGATCTTCCGGGTGCTCAAGCCCGGCGGGGAGCTCTATTTCTCCGACGTCTTCGCCGGCCGGCGCATCCCCGAGGATCTGCGCCGCGACCCGGTGCTACACGGCGAGTGCCTGGCCGGCGCCCTCTACACCGAGGACTTCCGCCGGCTGCTCGCCGGCTTGGGCTGCCCCGACTACCGCAAGGTCTCCAGCCGCCGCATCGCCCTCAACAACCAGGCCCTGGAGCGCAAGGCCGGGATGATCGACTTCTACTCCGTCACCGTGCGCGCCTTCAAGCTCGCGAGCCTCGAAGACATCTGCGAAGACTACGGCCAGGTCGCCACCTACCTGGGGAGCATCCCCGACGCGCCCCACGGCTTCGCCCTGGACGGCCACCACTTCTTCGTCACCGGCAAGCCGATGCTGGTCTGCGGCAACACCGCCGACATGCTCGGCGGCACCCGCTTCGCCCCGCACTTTCGCGTCGACGGCGACCGTTCGGTGCATTTCGGGCCCTTCGACTGTTCCCCCTGCCCTCCCGCCGGCGAAGCCTCCGGCGGCGGCTCCTGCTGCTGACCCGAACCCGCGGAGGACCTATGGCCGACCGACAGCAGATCGCCCGAAACTGGCTGCCGCGCTACACGGGGATGCCCCTGGAGCGCTTCGGCGACTACATCCTGCTCACCAACTTCGACAACTACGTGCGCAGCTTCGCCGAGCAGTTCGGCTGCGATGTCTACGGGGAGAACCGCCCCATGCAGGCCGCCACCAACAACCACGGGTTGAGCATCATCAACTTCGGCATCGGCTCGGCCAACGCCGCCACCATCATGGACCTGCTGATCGCCCGCAAACCCAAGGGGGTGCTCTACCTCGGCAAGTGCGGCGGTCTGAAGAAAGCCACCGAAATCGGCCATTTCATCCTGCCCATCGCCGCCATCCGCGGCGATGGGACCAGCAACGACTACTTCCCCCCGGAGGTCCCCGCCCTCCCCTCCTTCAAGCTGCACAAGTTCGTCTCGGAAAAGATCGCCCAGCACGGCCACGAGTACCGCACCGGGGTGGTCTACACCACCAACCGGCGGCTCTGGGAGCACGACCAGGCCTTTCTCGCCCGCCTGCAGCAGATGACCTGCATCGGCATCGAGATGGAGACGGCGACCATCTTCATCGTCGGCCACTACAACGAGATCGCCCGCGGCGCCCTGTTGCTGGTTTCCGACGTGCCGCTGACCCCCGAGGGGGTCAAGACCGAGGAGTCGGACGACCTGGTCACCCGGCGCTGGACCGAGACCCACCTGCGCATCGGCATCGAGGCGATGACCGAGATCGGCGGCAAGGGCGAAAAGATCAAACACTTCAAGTACTGATAAGCGCCTGCACCCGGCCGACCTGGCCGTCCTCGAGCCGCACCTTGATCCCCCGCGAGTGATAGGGGGCACTGGTGAGGATGTCCTTGACGACCCCCTCGGTCAGTTTGCCGCTGCGCTGATCCTTTTTCAGCACCACGGCCACCGCCAGGCCGGGGTGGATGTCTTTTCGCTGCTGTCCGAACACCGATTAAATCCTCCTAAAGCTTCAGTTCGCCGTGCCCCTGGTAAAGCTCATCGCGCTGCCGGGCGACCTCGGGGTTCTCCAGGTATTCTTCGAAGTTCATCACCCGGTCGATCACCCCGCCCGGGGTCAGTTCGACGATGCGGTTGGCCACGGTGGAGACGAACTGGTGGTCGTGGGAGGCGAACAGCACCACCTCGGAAAAGGCGATCAGCCCGTTGTTCAGCGCGGTGATCGATTCCAGGTCGAGGTGGTTGGTCGGCTCGTCGAGCACCAGGGCGTTGGCGCCGGTGAGCATCATGCGCGCCAGCATGCAGCGCACCCGCTCGCCGCCCGAGAGGACCCGGGTCTTCTTGGTCGCCTCGTCCCCCGAGAAGAGCATCCGCCCGAGAAAACCCCGGGCGAAACTCTCACCGTCGCAGGGGGGGAACTGGCAGAGCCACTCGATGAGGTTCAGCTCGTTGTCGAAATAGGCGCTGTTCTCCTTGGGGAAGTAGGCGTTGGTGATGGTCACCCCCCAGCGGAAACTGCCGGCATCGGGCTCGAGTTCCCCGGCGAGGATCTGGAACAGGGTGGTCTTGGCCAGGCTGTTGCCGCCGACGAAGGCGATCTTGTCCCCCTTGTTGACGATCAGATCGAAATTCTTCAGCACCTCGACGCCGTCGACGGTTTTACTCAGCCCCTTGACCTCGAGGATGATGTCGCCGCAGGCGCGCTCGGGCTTGAAGACCACGAAGGGGTACTTGCGCGAGGAGACCGGCATCTCCTCGACGGTCAGCTTTTCGAGCAGCTTTTTGCGCGAGGTCGCCTGCTTGGCCTTGGAGGCGTTGGAGGAGAAGCGCTGGATGAATTCCTTGAGTTCGCTGGCCTTGTCGGCGATCTTGCGGTTCTCATCCTGCTTCTGCTTAAGGGTAAGCTGGCTGGCCTGGTACCAGAAGTCGTAGTTGCCGACGTAGACCGTGATCTTGCCGAAATCGATGTCGGCGACATGGGTGCAGACCTGGTTGAGAAAATGCCGGTCGTGGGAGACCACGATGACCGTGTTGGGGAAGCGGTAGAGAAACTCCTCGAGCCAGGTGATGGATTTGAGATCGAGGTGGTTGGTCGGCTCGTCGAGCAGCAGCACGTCGGGATTGCCGAACAGCGCCTGGGCGAGCAGCACCCGCACCTTGTCCCCGGCCTCGAGCTCCTTCATCTTCTTGTGGCGCAGCTCTTCGGGGATGCCCAGGCCGTTGAGCAGCACCGCCGCCTCCGACTCGGCCTCGTAGCCGTTCATCTCGGCGAATTCGGCCTCCAGCTCCCCGGAGCGGATGCCGTCTTCCTCGGTGAACTCCCCCTTGGAGTAGATCGCCTCGCGTTCGGCCATCACCTCGTAAAGCCGGGCGTGCCCCATGATGACCGTGTCGAAGACGCTGTGCTCGTCGAAGGCGAACTGGTCCTGGCGCAGCACCGCGATGCGCTCGCCGGCGCCGACGCTGATCTCGCCCTTGTCCGCCTCGACCTCGCCGGCGAGGATTTTGAGAAAGGTCGATTTTCCGGCGCCGTTGGCGCCGATCAGCCCGTAGCAGTTGCCGGGGCTGAACTTGATGTTGACGTCTTTGAAAATGACCCTCTTGCCGTAGGAGAGGGCCACGTTGGCTGCGCTGATCATGTTCCGTCTTTCCTTTACTTAGAAAAAAATATGGGTGTTCACCGAAAAGCCCCCTCTCCCTCAGGGAGAAGGCCGGGGTGAGGGTTGGTCAGCAAAAAATAAAAACCACAGGGGGCAAGTCCTGTGGTTCAGGTGCGGGTTACTTGTACCACCATTGCCACCGCCACGGCAATGCTTTTTTCCGCGCAATTTCGCGGACAAAGGCGAGTTCATCCCGGGCGGCGGACGGCAGGCCTCAGCAGATGGCGACGATCTCGTACTGCTTCACCGAACCGCCGGCGCGCATCTCCACCTCGTCGCCCAGCCGCTTGCCGATCAGCTCCCGGCCGACCGGCGACTGCGGAGTGATCACCACGATCTCGCGGCCCCCCTCCTTGACCTTCAGACCGCCGGCCTCGGGGCCGATGAATACCATCCGGGTGCCGCCGTCTGCGTCCTCGAGGGTGACCAGGGCGCTCAAGCGGATGGGAGCCTGTTCGGCGAACGCCTTCAGCTCCAGGCCGCGGTAGGCGTCGAGGGCCGCCTTGATTTCCTGGGCGCGGTTGGCCTGGGCCTGGGCGATGTAGGAGGCCTCCAGGCTCAGGGTGGCGTACTTGTTGTCGGGGATGTTCTCCTCGTGGGTGGCGGCCTCGTGGGCGGTTTTCGCCGCCTGGAACAGCACCGCGAGGTCCGCGGCGAGGGTCTCGATGATCAGCTGGAGAATGCGTGCTTTGTTCATAAATCCAAAGACCAGTAATGAGTAATAAGTGATGAGTAACAGGTGAAAGCTTTTTTACTGATTACTTATCACTCATTACTCATCACGCTTTTTAGATATTAAGAGGCGGCTCGTTGAGCGCGGCCAGTTGCTCGCGCAGCTGCAGGATGTGCTCCCCCCAGTAGCGCACGGTGTTGAACCAGGGGAAGTGGTGGGGAAAGGCCGGGTCGTCCCAGCGCCGCGCCAGCCAGGCGCTGTGGTGCAGGATGCGCAGGGCGCGCAGCGCCTCCACCAGGCGCAGCTCGCTGGGGCGAAAGTCGTAGAATTCGTCGTACCCCTCGACGATCTCCGCCAGCTGGGCGCACTGCCGGGAGCGCTCGCCGGAGAGCATCATCCAGAGGTCCTGGATCGCCGGGGCCATGCGCGCGTCGTCGAAATCGACGAAATGGGGGGCGCCGTCGCGCCACAGCACGTTGCCGGCGTGGCAGTCGCCGTGGGTGCGAAGGAAGCTGATCCGCCCGTCGTCCAGCAGTTCGTCGAGGGCCTGCAGCAGGTCGCGGGTCAGCGCGTCGTAGTTGGCCTGGTATTCGGGGAGGATAAAGCGCTCGCTGATCAGCTCGACGCTGGCATGGCCGAAGCTCTGACAATCCAGGCGCGGACGATGGGCGAAGGGGCGGGTCGCCCCGAAGGCATGCAGCCGCCCCAGGGTGCGCCCGAGGATCAGCAGGTTGTCGAGGTTGTCGAACTCGGGGGCGTGCCCCCCCTGGCGGGGAAAGAGGGCGAAGCGAAACCCGCCGAAATGAAACAGGCTCTCCCCCTCGGCGCCGGCCAGGGGGGCGACCACCGGCAGCTCGCGCTCGACCAGCTCGAAACAGAAACGGTGCTCCTCGACGATCTGCTCGTCGCTCCAGCGCCCGGGGCGGTAGAACTTGGCGATCAGCGGCGCGCTCTCCTCCACGCCGACCTGGAAGACGCGGTTCTCGTAGCTGTTGAGGGCGAACACCCGGTGGTCGCAGCGATAGCCGCGGCTTTCCACCGCGTCCATGACGAAACTCGGGGTGAGACTCTGAAAAGGGTGGGCGGTCTGGTTCATCAGGCAAAAACTTTCCGAAAGAGGGATAGGCCGGCGGCCGATCCCCACCATAGCATTTTTGCCGCCCCGGCGTCCAAAACGAAGTGCCGACCCGCCACCGCCGGGGTGCGGCGTTTTTTATCGGCAAACCAGCCGAGATGAGCCATAATGTGATTTTTCAACCGGGGGTTGCTTCCCCCTGCAGCAAAGGATCGACCGATGGCCCTGCCCTGGAAAACCATTCAAAGCGTCCCCACCGCCGAAGGCCTGCTCGAGCTGCGCCAGCGCGGCGAGCGGGACTTTCTGATCACCGTCAACTCCCTGGTGCTGATGAACAGCCTCGCCCACCGCTCGGAGGTGGCCCTCGGCCAGCTCGGCTGCGGCCACCTGAAAAACCACGGCGCCCCCCGGGTGCTGGTCGGCGGCCTGGGGATGGGCTTCACCCTGCGGGCGGTGCTCGACTGCCTGCCGCCCAGCGCCCAGGTGGTGGTCGCCGAGCTCAATCCGGTGGTCCTGGAATGGTGCCGGGGGCCGTTGGCGGGACTCACCGACAACGCGGCGAGCGATCCGCGGGTCTCGGTGGAGATCGTCGACGTCGCCGAGCGGGTGCGCCGTTCGGCCGTCGGGCCGGACGAGCCGGGCTTCGACGCCATCGTCTTCGACCTCTACAAGGGCCCCCACTACCACACCGACCAGCGCAACGATCCGCTCTACGGCAGCAGGGCGATCGCCGCCGTCAAGGCCGCGCTCAGGCCCGGCGGGGTGTTTGCCGTGTGGGGCGAAAACTATGACGAGCGCTTCGACAAGCGGCTGCGCCTGGCCGGCTTCGCCACCAGCAACGAGCGCCCGGGCCGCGGCGGTTTGCGCCACGTGGTGTTCGTCGCCAAGCTCGGCGCCGGGCAGCCGGGCAGAAAACCGCCGCGGCGTCGCTGATCGGGCAAGGGCCCGATATCCTTGGAATTAACCCCGACCCGGGGTGGGTTTGCGGCGGTTGACACCCGGCAAAAGCCCGTTACCCTTTTCACCAGGAGGCGCGTCCTCATCCCCTGATAGGGGAAGACGCGCCGCGCCCCTCTTCCCTCCCGAAACCCGAAGGGTAGCGATGCCATGAAAAAATCACTGTTGGGGATTGTCTTGCTGCTGGCGGCCGCCGCGGCCCTCTACCTGGTCTTCTACCAGCCGCCCGCCCAGGAGCCGACCCAGGCTGTCGGTGTTGCCGAACAGCAGCAGCCGGTCGAACCGACCGAGCCGGCGATCCGCTATCCGGTACCCGAACCCCAGGCTCCGGCGCCGGGCCAGGAGCAGGAGCAAGCGGAGCAGAAGCCGGCACCGCTTCCGGCGCTGCAGCAGAGCGACGAGACGATCCAGGAGACCCTCGCCGGAATGTCTGACGCGAAGGGCCTGGAGGAGTTGTTCGTCCTGAAGAACTTCATCCAGCGCGTGGTAGTCACCATCGACAACCTTCCGCGCCCGACCCTGCCCGTCAAGCAACTGCCGACCAGGCCCCCGGCGGGGAGTTTCATCACCGCCACGGAAGCCGGCGGCGAGGTAATCGGCCCCGACAACCACCGGCGCTACGCCCCCTACGTGAAATTCGCCGAGTCCCTCGACAGCCAGGCCCTGGTGGCGACCTACGTCCACTACTACCCCCTGTTCCAGGAGGCCTACCGGGAGCTCGGCTACCCGAAGGGGTATTTCAACGACCGCCTGATCGAGGTGATCGACCACCTGCTCGAGACCCCGCGGGTCGAGGGGCCGATCCGCCTGGTGCGGCCCAAGATCCTCTACCACTTCGCCGACCCGGCCCTGGAGAGCCTCTCGGCCGGGCAGAAGCTGCTGCTGCGCAGCGGAGCCGACAACGCCGAACGCATCAAAGCCAAGCTCCGGGAAATCCGCCGGGTGCTGGTCACCCGGATCAGCAGCCGTTGAGAAGACGGCCGGGGCCGCTTCTTGGCATTCAGAAAACCTGACTGCCGATGCGGCGGACCAGGGCCTGCGCCGGGGCGAAATCGGCCTGCAGAGCGAGCGCCTTTTCGCAGTCGGCCAGGGCCTGGGTGAAGAGTTTCATTTCGTAGCAGGTCTGCGCTCTGCCCCAGAGCGCATCGAGCTGGGAGGATTTGATGGCCAGCGAACGGTCGTAGTCGGCCAGGGAGCGGTCGAAACGCTTCAGGACCCGAAAGGTCAGAGCGCGGTTGTTGTAGCAGCGGGTGTTTTTGGCGTCGAAATCGATGGCCCGGGAAAAATCCCGGATCGCCCGGCGATAATCGGAACGGGCGAAATGCGCCATCCCCCGGTGGTTGTAGACCAGGGCGCGGATCGGGTCGGCCAGCTTCAGGCGCAGAATCTGCGTGTACAGCTGCACCGCCTGCCCCAACTCGCCGCGGCTGTGGGCATCGAGGGCGGCGAGCATGGCCCGCTCCAGCTTGTGCTGCCCGAGCCTGGAGCCCAGTTCCAGAGACACCGCTGCCTGGCCCTGGTCGCCCGCCGGTTCCGCTCCGGGCATGGAGATGCAGAACGGGGCGCCGAGCTTGGCCTCCAGGCTCTGGCGGCGCTTGCGGTCGCGGTCGCGGATCTCTCTCTGGTAGTCGCGGATTTCCTGGAAAATCAGATCCGACAGGGTGAGGGTGGCGTTCAGGGAAGCCAGCTTGCGCTTGACCGACTCGTTGGGCAGGGAAATGTCCGATTTGTAGATGAGTTCGTGCTCCACCTCGGCCCAGGCGTCCTGCAGAATAGTGCGCAGCTGGACCTCGGCCACCGCCGCCGAATGGGGCAGGGTTTCGCCGAGCAGTTCCCGGTCGAGACGGATCAGCAGGTGCACCGAGTCGTAGCCGAACTCGCGGAAGGAGTGGCGGGCCCCCTTGCGCTCCAGTTCCACCACCTCGAAATTCTTGACCAGCAACCCCTCGACGGTCTCCAGGTCTTCCAGAAACGGGCAGATGATGCGCAGGCCGAGCAGGTCGCTCAGCGCCTGGGGTTTGCCCCCCTGGTCGAACCGCCCGAGTTTTTCAAAGTAATTCTCAAACCGCTTGACCCTGTATTTGATGTTCGGGCTGTGACCGTGCCGCTCCAGGCAGGCGCGAATCTCCCGGAGTACCGCCTGCAGAGCCGCTTCGTAGGCGGGGCGCAGGGATTCGTAGATCGATTTGAGCCGCTGGCGGTCCAGGGAACCCGGCGACGTTGTCTTTTCAGGATGTCGCATCGACCCACCCCCTCCCGACAAGAAACGGCAAACCCTGCCGTCCCATATGGCAAACATCCTATAGAGTACCAGAAGATAGCGGTTTCTTCCGGGTCTTTTTCACCGAAGAGCTGTTTTGCGACCTTGCGCTTGGCGGGTCAAGAAACTTGCCCATCCCGGTCTGGGCAGTATACTTTTGGATCTTATTGCCAACACCCGCAATGGAGGAGCATTCCATGACCCCACTGACCCGGTTGCCGGCCTGGCAGGCCCTGCAGACCCACTACCAGCAGGTCGTCGAGCTGCACATGCGCGAGCTTTTTCAGGCCGACCCCGAGCGGTTCGAGTGTTTTTCCCTGCGGTTGAACGATATTCTCTTCGACTATTCCAAGAATCGCATCACCGCGGACACCATGGGGCTACTGCTCGAGCTGGCCAGGCAGAGCGGGGTGGAGCGAAAACGCCAAGGGATGTTCGCCGGCGAGAAGATCAACGCCAGCGAGCAGCGGGCGGTGCTCCACGTGGCGCTGCGCAACCGCTCCAACCGGCCGATCCGGGTCGAGGGCGAGGATGTCATGCCCGGGGTCAACGCGGTGCTGGCGAAGATGCGGACCTTTTCCGAGCGGGTGCGCAGCGGCGCCTGGCTCGGCTTTACCGGCAAGCCGATCAGTGACGTGGTCAACATCGGCATCGGCGGCTCGGACCTCGGCCCGCTGATGGTCACCGAAGCCCTCAAGCCCTACGGCCGGGGTGGGCTGCGGGTGCATTTCGTCTCCAACGTCGACGGCACCCACATCGCCGAAACCCTGCGGCCGCTCAATCCCGAAACCACCCTGTTTCTGATCGCCTCGAAGACCTTCACCACTCAGGAGACCATGGCCAACGCCGAGTCGGCCAAGCGCTGGCTGCTCGAGGCGGCCGGGGCGCCGCAGCAGGTGGCCAAACACTTCGTCGCCATCTCCACCAACGCCGAAAAGGTCATCGCCTTCGGTATCGATGGGCAGAACATGTTCGAGTTCTGGGACTGGGTGGGAGGGCGCTATTCGCTGTGGTCGGCCATCGGCCTGTCCATCGCCCTATACATCGGCATGGACAACTTCGAAGAACTGCTGGCCGGGGCCCACGCGGCCGACGAGCATTTCCGCAGCGCGCCGCTGGAGGGCAATATCCCGGTGGTCATGGCCCTGCTGGGGATCTGGTACAACAACTTCTTCGGCGCCCAGAGCCACGCCATCCTCCCCTACGACCAGTATCTGCACCGCTTCCCCGCCTACTTCCAGCAGGGGGACATGGAGAGCAACGGCAAGCGGGTCACCCTGGAGGGCACCCCGGTCGACTACTCCACCGGGCCGATCCTCTGGGGCGAACCAGGGACCAACGGCCAACACGCCTTCTACCAGCTGATGCACCAGGGGACCAAGCTGGTGCCGGCGGATTTTCTGGCCCCCGTCGAGAGCCACAACCCCATCGGCGAACACCACCGGCTGCTGCTCTCGAACTTCTTCGCCCAGCCCGAGGCGCTGATGAAGGGCAAGACCGAGGCCGAGGCCCGCCGGGAGCTGGAGGCCGCCGGCCTCGACGCCCGCGAGGTCGCCGCCCTGCTGCCCCACAAGGTGTTCCCCGGCAACCGGCCGAGCAACAGCATCCTCTTCAAGAAACTGACGCCGAAAACCCTGGGCACGCTGATCGCCCTCTACGAGCACAAAATCTTCGTCCAGGGGGCAATCTGGAACGTCAACTCCTTCGACCAGTGGGGGGTAGAGCTCGGCAAGCAGCTGGCCAAGACCATCCTGCCCGAGCTCGAGGGGCAGACCGAGATCAGCGGCCACGACTGCTCGACCAACGGGCTGATCAACTACTACAAAGCCACCCGGTAGTTGGCTCGAGTCGCCGTTTTTTCCCCCTGCACCGAACCGCCAACCACCCGGGAGGGCAGCATGGACCTGCGCAACACCCGCACCACCATCCTCAACAGCGGCACGCCGGAGCAAAAGCGCGCCGAAATCCGCGACTACTTTCATGCCTCCTACAGCCTCGACGAGCAGCTCTACGACACCCTGGCCAGCGACGAGGCTTTCTACCTGCGGCCCGAGCCCCTGCGCCATCCGCTGATCTTCTACCTCGGCCATACCGCCGCCTTCTACATCAACAAGCTGATCATCGCCAAGCTCATCAACGAGCGGATCAACCCGCGCTACGAGGCGATGTTCGCCGTGGGCGTCGACGAGATGTCCTGGGACGATCTTAACGAGGCGAACTACGACTGGCCAACGGTGGCCGAGGTCAAGGCCTACCGGCAGCAGGTGCGGGAGCTGGTCGACGGGCTGATCGAGAGCCTGCCGCTGAGCCTGCCCATCGACTGGGACAACCCCTGGTGGGCGATCCTGATGGGGATCGAGCACTCGCGCATCCACCTGGAAACCTCCTCGGTGATCATCCGCCGCCTGCCCCTCGAGCAGGTCCGCCAACTTCCGCTCTGGGAGATCTGCACGGAAACCGGCGAAGCCCCGCGCAACATCCTGCTGCCGGTGGCCGGCGGCAAGGTCCGCCTCGGCAAAGCGAAGGATCACCGGCTCTACGGCTGGGACAACGAATTCGGCCGCCACAGCTTCGAGGTGGAGGATTTTCAGGCCGGCAAGTACCTGGTCTCCAATCGCGAGTATCTGGAGTTCGTCGAGGCCGGCGGCCACCGCACCCCCGCCTTCTGGACCGAGGAGGGCCAGCGCTGGCTGGGCTACAGCCGGGCGCAGCACCCGCTGTTCTGGATCAGGGACGGCGCGGGCGAGCGCCTGCGCACCATGGCCCGGGAGATCCCCATGCCCTGGGACTGGCCGGTGGAGGTCAACTACCTGGAGGCCAAGGCCTTCTGCAACTGGAAAGCAAAGAACACCGGCCTGCCGATCCGCCTGCCGACCGAGGACGAGTGGTACTGCCTGCGCGACCGGCAGCAGATTCCCGATCAGCCCGACTGGGACAAGGCGCCGGGCAACATCAACCTCGAACACTGGGCCTCCTCCTGCCCGGTGACCCGCTTCGCCTTCGGCGAGTTCTACGACCTGGTCGGCAACGTCTGGCAGTGGACCGAGACGCCGATCACCGGCTTCGACGGCTTCGAGGTTCACCCCTACTACGACGACTTCTCCACCCCGACCTTCGACACCCAGCACAACCTGATCAAGGGCGGCTCGTGGATCTCCACCGGCAACGAGGCGACCCGCGATTGCCGCTACGCCTTTCGCCGCCACTTCTTCCAGCACGCCGGGCTGCGCTACGTGGCCGCCGAGCAGGAGCTGCCCAGCCCCGAAGCCATGTACGAGACCGACGCGGCCGTCGCCCAGTACTGCGACGCCCATTTCGGCCCGGGAAAATTCGCCGTGGAGAACTTCCCGGCGCGGCTGGCGCAGATCTGCCTCGAGGCCATGGACGGGCGGCCGAAGCGGCGCGCCTTGGATCTGGGCTGCGCCGTGGGCCGAGCCAGCTTCGAGTTGGCCAGGCAGTTCGAGTTCGTCTCGGGGATCGACTTCTCCGCCCGCTTCATCCGCATCGCCTACCAGCTGCAGGAGAAGGGGATCATCCACTACCAGCTCCCCGAGGAGGGGGAAATCGTCTCCTTCCACGAGCAGCGCCTGAGCGACTTCGGCCTCGAGGGGCTCGGCACGCGGATCGAGTTCTTCCAGGGCGACGCCCACAACCTCAAGCCCCAGTTCACCGGCTACGACCTGGTGCTCGCCGGCAACCTGCTCGACCGGCTCTACGACCCGGCGCGCTTCCTCGGCAGCATTCACCAGCGGCTCAATCCCGGCGGGCTGCTGGTGCTCGCCTCCCCCTACACCTGGCTGGAGGAGTTCACCAAGAAGGAGAAATGGGTCGGCGGCATCCGCCGCGCCGGGGAACCCTTCACCACCCAGGAGGGGCTGCAGGAGCTGCTCGCCCCCCATTTCCGCCAGCTCGGCGAGCCGCGCGATGTCGAGTTCGTCATCCGCGAGACCGCGCGCAAGTTCCAGCACAGCATTTCCCAAGTGACGATCTGGGAGCGCAGCGGCTGATGGTGGCCCCCTTCGACCTGGCCCGGGCCCGCCTTGAGACCCGCGGCTGCAACGAGCTGATCCATTTCAACAACGCCGGCGCCGCGCTGCCGCCGGCGCCGGTGGCCGACGCCCTCTACGGCTACCTGCGCGAGGAGGAGCTGCAGGGGGGCTACGAGGTGATGGATCGGCGCAGCGCCGAGCTGGAGCACTTCTACACCGCCGGCGCCCGGCTGCTGAACTGCACGCCCGGCGAGATCGCCTTCGCCGACAGCGCCACCCGCGCTTGGAACGCCGCCTTTTACGCCCTGGACCTGCGGCCCGGCGAGCGGATTCTCGCCGGCAGCGCCGAGTACGGCAGCAACCTGGTCGCCCTGCTGCACCGGGCCAAATGTCGGGGGGTGGAGATCGTCTGGGTGCCGGACGACGAACACGGCCAGATCGACGTGGCCGCACTGGAAAAGCTCATCGACCCGCGGGTCAAGCTGATCTGCCTGACCCAGGTCCCTTCGGGGAACGGGCTGGTCAACCCGGCGGCAGCGGTCGGCCGCATCGCCCGGGGTGCGGGCATCCCCCTGCTCCTCGACGCCTGCCAGGCCCTCGGCCAGCTGCCCGTGGATGTGCAGCAGATCGGCTGCGACCTGCTCTGCGGCACCGGGCGCAAATTCCTGCGCGGCCCGCGCGGCAGCGGCCTGCTCTACGTGCGCCGAGCCCTGCTCGAGCGGCTCGAACCGGCGGAGCTCAACCATCACGCCGCAGATCTTCTCAGCACCGAGACTACCGGCTGCGCCCCGACGCCCGGCGCTTCGAATGCTGGGAGCGCAGCTGCGCCGGCCAGCTCGCCCTGGGGGTGGCCATCGACTATGCCCTGGGGTGGGGCCTCGAGGTCATCGCCGAGCGCATCGGGGGTCTGGCGGCTGAACTGCGCCGGCAGCTCGCCGCCCTCGACGGCCTGACCGTCGCCGACCGGGGCCTGCGTCAGTGCGGCATCGTCACCTTTCACGCCGCCCAGGCTCCCGCCGAGCGGCTGCAGCGCCAGCTCGCCGCCCGGCGCATCAACCTCTCGTGCGTCCCCTCCTCCGCCAACCCGGTCAGTTCCCGGCGCCATCCCCATCCGCCGCTGCTGCGGGCTTCGCTGCACTACTACAACACCCTCGAGGAGATCGAGCGGTTCACCGCCGAGCTGCGCTCGCTGTTGTGAGGCGAGCCTTCCGCAGGGGGGGAACCCAATTCCCGAGCGAGGCCGGCAAGCTGCGCGCCTGAACCATCCTGCCTAACCTCAAGGGGGACAGCGGGGCACCGGGCTCGACCAACGGGCAAATCAACAACTGCGACAACCGGCGCAAACCCCAAATCCCCAAGACGCGCATGGCCCACCCGGTAGTCCGGGTGGGCCATGCGCGTCTTGTCGGTGCCCCTTGGGCTAAGCGCCCCTCAACCGCGGGCCAGATAGGCCTCGGCCTCCTTGGCCGGCAGCGGCCTGCTGAACAGATAACCCTGGATTTCGTAGCAGCCCATGGTCTTGAGCAGCTCGGCCTGCTCCCTGGTTTCCACCCCCTCGGCGATGACCCTCAGGTTCAGGCTCTGCGCCAGGGCGATGACCGCGCGGGTAATGGCGGCGGCGTTGGCGTCGCGCACCAGGTCGCGGATGAACGACTGGTCGATTTTCAGTTTCTTGATGGGGAACTGGCGCAGGTAACTCAGGGAGGAATAGCCGGTGCCAAAATCGTCCAAGGCCAGGGAAATCCCCTGCTCCTTGAGTTGCTGCATCACCGCGATGGCCGTTTTGACGTCCTTCATCAGCATGCTCTCGGTGATCTCCAGCTCCAGGTAACGCGCCTCCAGGCCGGTCTCCTCGAGAATGCGGGCCACCAGGGCGGAAAAGTTCGGGCGGAAGAATTGCCGCGCCGAAATGTTCACCGAAACCGGAACCGGGGTCAGGCCCCGCTCCTGGAGCGATCTGTTCCAGGCGCAGGCGGTCCTCAATCCCCACAGCCCGAGGGGCTCGATCAGCCCCGTCTCTTCCGCCAGAGGGATGAAGGCGCCCGGGGAGATCATCCCCTTGTGGGGATGCATCCAGCGCACCAGGGCCTCGCTGCCGATGCAGCGCCCCGAGACCAGGTTCACCTGGGGTTGATAGTACAACTGCAGCTGGTCGCTGCGGATGGCCTCACGCAGCTGTGCCTCCAGTTCCAGCCGCTCCCGGGTCTGGGTGGTCATGCCGGAGGTGTAGAACTGGTAGGCGTTGCCCCCTTCCTCCTGCGCCCGCTGCATCGCAGCTTCGGCCCGGCGCAGCAGCCCGTCCCCGTCCCCGGCGTCTTCCGGGAACAGGCTGATGCCGATGCTGGCCGTCACGAACACCGGCACTCCGTCCAGGTCCGCCTCCCGGGCCAACTCATCCAGCAGCCGCTGGGCGACTTCGACCACCTGGTTGATATCGCCGAACTGCTCCAGGACCACGACGAACTCGTCCTCCCCGTAGCGGGCCAGGGTGTCGGCCTTGCGCACGTGCAGCTCCAGCCGCCGGGCGACTTCGGCCAGCAGCAGGTTGCCCGAACGCCCCCCGAGGGACTGGATGATCGCCTTGAACCGGTCCAGATCCAGCAGCAACACCGCCACTTTGCCGGAGGAGCGCTGAGCCCGGGCCAGGGTCTGCTGCAGCCGGTCGAGCAGCAAGGCCTGATTGGGCAGCCGGGTGAGGGGGTCGTAATGGGTGAGATACTCCAGGCGCTTTTCGCTCTCCTCGATTTTTGCCGCGGCCTTCAGCCGCTCGGTAATGTTTCGCGAGGTTTCAACAATCCCCCTCAGCTCCCCCTGCTCATTCCAAAGGGGTGTGGCAGTGATCTCGTAGACATGCACCTCCCCCGAATCGAGCTCCAGGCGCTGCAGGCTCACCAGCGGCTGGCCGGTCTTCTGAATGACCGCCAGGTTGCAGGCGCCGTCAAGGGCGCTGCAGGGCAGCTGACAGGCCCGCGAGGCATGGTCGCAGCGCTGGGTTTGCGGGGCCGGCGCGTTCTCCGGCAGCATTTTTTTGGCCGCCCGGTTGAGGGTGAGGATGTGCTGGTTCAAGTCGACGACCTTGACCGGGTCGCCCAGGCTGTCGACGACCGACTGAAAAAAGCTTCGCTCGGCGGCCACCGATTCCTGGGCCGTCTGGTGCTCCGTGATGTCCTGCAGCAGAACCAGTCCGTGCTCGGCCTCCCCGAGCTCGCCGGGAATCCAGGCGGCCGAGACCTGGCCCCACACGGTCTGGCCGTCCTTGCGGAGAAATCGCTTCCGATAGTGGAAGGCGCGGTGTTTTTGGAGCCCCTCCGCAGAATAGAAGGCGAGGCTCTTTTCCAGGTCTTCGGGATGGGTCACTTCCCTTACCGAAAGCCCTGCCATCTCCTCCTTGGCGTAGCCAAGAAATTGACAGGCGAAGGGGTTTGCCTCGAGGAATTCGCCCCGGGCATTGACGATGAGGGCGCTGATGGCGGGCAGATTGAAAACAAATTGGAAACGCTCTTGATACTCTTGTGAAACCATCGGTAAGACACCTGCAGATTGTTGGGAAAAGTGACAGAATGGAGCGGAAAATGCGGGTCGAACAGCCCAAGCCTTCGCCGCACAGTTCCGTCCTGAAATTGGGCGACCCTTGTTCCAGGCAAGGAATTGCGGGCAAAACCAAAGCAAATTCCGTGCCTGACGGACAGGCCTTCGGGGGGGGCCGAGCCAGGTGGCTGCTTCGCGGTATAATGATGAAACAGGAACGGCAGTTTTTCCGTCCAGCGGGAACCTGGAGCGTGGGAGCGTTACCATGGGAAATGAAAAGAATGAGCTGGCAAACCGGCGCTGCACCCCCTGCGAGGGGGGCACCCCACCGCTGAGCGCAAAGCAAGCCGAGCGCCTACTGCAGGGGCTGGAGGGGTGGGAAAGTCAGGAGGGGATGATTTATCGCACCTTCCGCTTCAAAAACTACTGCCAGACCATGGCTTTCGTCAACGCGGTAGCCTGGATCGCCCACCGGGAAAACCATCATCCCGACCTGCAGGTGGGTTACAACACCTGCCGGGTCAGCTACACCACCCACGCCATCGGCGGTCTTTCGGAGAACGATTTCATCTGCGCCGCCAAGGTCCAGCAGCTGCAGGACTGAACCGCCTTCCGGCGAAACCTGGGGCGGGGATTTCACCGAACGGCAGTAAGCGAACCATCCTCCCCCTCAGAAGATCAGCAGGTGCAGCACCCCGCGGATAAGCACTCCGCCGAGGGCGCCGGCGACCGCGGGCCGCACCACCGAAGCGCAGCGCGAGCCGGCGGAACCGAGCACGGCGACCCCGACGATGTCGAAGGGATGGATGATGAAGCCGGCGATGCGATTGAGTTCCGCGACGCTCAGCGACCCCTGCTTGAGCAGGTCGAGGGCCACCCCCATCATCGCGGTCCCTCCCGCGAGAAACTTGGTGGCGACCGGCAGCACGGCGATCCCCGGCAGGCCGACCAGGTTGAACAGGGGGCCAAGGGCCCATTCGAGCAACGAGATGGCGCCGGTCGCCTTGAGCACGCCGACCAGAAAAATGGCCAGCACCAGGATCGGCAGGGCGCCGAGCACGATCTGCACCGCCTCCTGGCCGCCGGTGATCATGATGTTCAGCGCGGTGGTCCGGTGCGGCTTCGGCCTGCCCTCTTCACAGCGCGGCGGCGGGGCCTGTTCGCCCCCGAAACCGCGGGCGAACACGTAGTAGGTCAGCGCCGCGGCGGCAAGGCCGCCGACTATGGAGGTGGCGATGATCGCTCCGAGATTCAGCCCCACCGCCACCATGGGAAAAACCACGTTGGCCTGGGCCATGGTGAACACCATGGCCAGGGTGGCGGCGATCCCCCGCCGGGAAGTGCCGTCGCCCTCCATGATGGAGAGAGTGGCGACGGGGGCGGCGAAGCTCACCAGCATCAGCTGGACCATGGCGAAAGCGCCGTTGCCGGGCAGGCCGAAGATGCGCAGCCCCGGGCTCAGGAACCGGGCGATAAGGGCCAGGCCCCCCTTGGCCTCCAGCAACTTCATGAAAGCCATCATGACGATCATCACCGGCAACAGGATGTAAAGGGCCAGATCGACCGCGGAGCGTCCGGCGGCCAGGATGAGATTCACGAGTTCCTGCACGGCTTGCCCCCTGGGCACGGGTTGTCTTGCAGCGACATCAAACCATCGGGTCAGCGAGATTAACAGATCGCCCGGGCCCTGGCAATAACCCCGCTGCCAGGGGGATCCGGGGCCGGCTTCCGGCAGGGGTGGAAAATTCTGCTTGACAGTTGCCGGACTCTTCTCTATTTTTGAAAGCGGTTTTCAAAATCACATTCATTGGAGGAACGATGAAAAAGTTCAATTTCAAGAGGATACTGTTCGCAGGGATGCTGGCCATGCTGGCAGCCGGGCCGGTTCTGGCAGAGGAACTGGTGGTCTACTCGGCCCGCAACGAGCAGCTGATCAAGCCGCTGTTCGACGCCTACACCGCCGAGACCGGCGTGGAGTTCAAGTACATCACCGACAAGGAAGGCCCGCTGATGGAGCGGCTCAAGGCCGAGGGGAAGAACACTCCCGCCGACCTGCTGATCACCGTCGACGCCGGCAACCTCTGGCACGCGGCCAACGAAGGGCTGCTGCAGCCGGTGAACTCGGCAGTGCTGGCGAAAAACGTCCCCCCCTTCCTGCGCGACGCCGACAACCAGTGGTTCGGCCTCTCGCTGCGCGCCCGCACCATCGTCTACAGCACCGAGCGGGTCAAGCCCGAAGAGCTCAGCACCTACGAGGCCCTGGGCGAGCCCCAGTGGAAAGGACGGCTGCTGCTGCGCACCTCGAAAAAGGTTTACAACCAGTCGCTGGTGGCGATGATGATCGCCGAGCACGGCGAGCAGAAGACCGAGCAGATCGTCCGCTCCTGGGTCGCCAACCTGGCTGCCCCGCCGACCTCCAACGATACCCAGCTGATGGAGGCGATCCTCGCCGGCCAGGGTGACGTGGGCATCGTCAACACCTACTATTTCGGCCGCCTGCAGAAAGAGAACCCCGACATCAAGCTGGCCCTGTTCTGGCCCAACCAGAAGCAGGAGAAAAGCGGCGTGCACGTCAACGTCTCCGGCGCCGGCGTGACCAAGCACGCCAAGCACAAGGAAGCCGCCGTCAAGTTCCTCGAGTGGCTCTCCTCGGAAAAGGCCCAGAACATCTTCGCCGACGCCAACATGGAATACCCCGTCAACCCCGCGGTCCAGGCCCACGCCGACGTGGCTGCCTGGGGCGAGTTCCAGAAAAGCCCCTTCAACCTGACCCAGGCCGGGGCACTGCAGGGCGACGCCATCAAGCTGATGGACCGCTCGGAATATCGTTAAATAAAATCAGAGCCCCGCTGCGAGCAGCGGGGCTGCTTGAATGCAGAATCCAGAATTCAGAAGCCAGGAGGTAGTCAAGGGCAACCCCTCCGCTTTTAGAGCTCTATTCTGGATCCTGAATTCTGACTCCTGGATTCCCGAGGACCTCCCATGTCCGATCCTCTGATCGATCGAAACACTGCACCCGAAAGGGCACCGCAAGCCGGTGCCTTTTCGGCGTTTTTGCGCCGCGACTTCTACAGCGGCTGGCGCCTGGTCATCCTGCTGGTGGCGGTGCTGGTCATCGCCCCCATGTCGGTGGTCTTCTTCTCCTGGCTCGACCCCGCCACCGAGATCTGGAAGCACCTGGCCGAAACCCTGCTCGCCGAGCTGCTGGTCAACACCTTCTGGCTGGTCATCGGCGTGACCACCGGGACGGTGCTGCTCGGGGTGAGCCTGGCCTGGCTGACGGCGGTGTGCGATTTTCCCGGCCGCAAGGTTTTCTCCTGGGCCCTGCTGCTGCCCCTGGCGGTGCCGACCTACGTGCTGGCCTTCGTCAGCCTCGGCCTGTTCGATTTCGCCGGCCCGGTACAGACCCGGCTGCGCGCCTGGTTCGGCAGCTCGGCCTGGTTTCCCGATATGCGTTCGACCGCCGGGGTGGTGGCGGTGATGACCCTGGCCCTCTACCCCTATGTCTACCTGCTGACCCGCAACGCCTTTCTGACCCAGGGCAAGCGGATGCTCGAGGCGGCCGAGTCCCTCGGCTGCTCGCCGTGGCGGGCGTTTTTCAAGGTGGTCCTGCCCATGGCCCGGCCCTGGATCGCCGGCGGCGCCCTGCTGGTGATCATGGAGGCGCTGGCCGACTTCGGCGCCGTCTCCATCTTCAACTACGACACCTTCACCACCGCCATCTACAAGGCCTGGTTCGGCTTCTTCTCCCTGCCCGCCGCGGCCCAGCTCTCATCCCTGCTGGTGTTGATCGTCTTCGCCATCATCGCCTTCGAGCAGTGGCTGCGCTCGCGGATGCGCTTCACCGCGGCCCGCCTCAGCCCCACCGGCGAGCGGGTCCAGCTCGGCCGGACCGCCCGCTGGCTGGCCTGCGCCTACGCGCTGGCGGTTCTCTCGGTCGCCTTCATCGTTCCGCTGCTGCAGCTGCTGGTCTGGACCCTCAAGGTCTTTCACCGCGAGTTCGACAGCCGCTACCTGCAGTTGCTGACCCATTCACTGACCCTCGGCCTGAGCGCGGCGCTGCTGGTCAGCATCACCGCGCTGGTGCTGGCCTACGCCAACCGCCGCCACGGCGACCGCCTCACCCGCGGCCTGGTGCGCACCGCCAACCTCGGCTACGCCCTGCCGGGCACGGTGCTGGCGGTCGGCATCTTCATCCCCGTGGCCGCTCTCGACAACACCTTGATCTCCCTGGCGCACAAGCTGTTCGGCCTGGAGATCGGCATGCTGCTCCAGGGGACGATTTTCATCATGCTGCTCGCCTACCTGGTGCGTTTCATGGCCGCGGGTTTCAAGCCCATCGACGGCGCCATGCACCGGGTCACCCCGAGCATCGACGAAGCGGCCCGCCTGCTCGGCCTGCGCGGGTTGAAACTGTTGGCGCGCATCCACCTGCCGATGCTGCGCGGCGGCGTGCTGACCGCCGCCACCCTGGTGTTCGTCGACGTCATGAAGGAGATGCCCATCACCCTGATGACCCGCCCCTTCGGCTGGGACACCTTTGCGGTGAAGATCTTCGAGCTGACCTCCGAGGGCGAATGGGAGCGGGCCGCCCTGCCGGCGCTGACCCTGCTGCTGAGCGGGCTGGTGCCGATCATCCTGCTGATGCGGCATACGGAGAAGTAAAAATCAACAAGGGCGTGATGAGTAATGAGTGATAAGTGATGAGATTTTTAGGTTTTTACCTTTTACTTATTACTCATCACTTATTACGCCTTCAATGAATTTCCAAAGGACCCGACCATGACCGACAACATCCTCGAACTCGACGGCATCTCCCAGGCCTACGGCCAGCACCTGGTGGTGAAGAATCTCTCCCTGCGCCTGGTCAAGGGGCAGATCGGCTGCCTGCTCGGCGAAAGCGGCTGCGGCAAGACCACGGTGCTGCGCACCATCGCCGGTTTCGAGCCGCTGCTGGCCGGGCAGATCCGCCTGGCCGGGCAGGAGGTCAGCCGCCCCGGCTGGTCGCTTCCCCCCGCCAAGCGAGCCATCGGCATGGTGTTCCAGGATTATGCGCTGTTCCCCCACCTGACCATCTTCGATAACGTCGCCTTCGGTCTCAAGGGCCTGGACCGGGCGGCCAAGGTCATCCGGGTCAACGAGATGCTCGAGCTGGTCGGCCTCGGCGGCTCCCAGGCCAAGTACCCCCATGAGATCTCCGGCGGCCAGCAGCAGCGCGTGGCCCTGGCCCGGGCCCTGGCCCCGCGGCCGAACCTGCTGCTGATGGACGAGCCCTTCTCCAACCTCGACGTGACCCTGCGCGAGCGGCTCTCCATGGAGGTGCGCGACATCCTCAAGGCCTACGGCGCCACCGCCCTGTTCGTCACCCACAACCAGCAGGAGGCCTTCGCCGTCGCCGACCAGATCGGCGTCATGCGCGACGGCACCCTGCTGCAGTGGAGCAACGGCCACCAGCTCTACCATCACCCCGCCGACCCCGGCGTGGCCCGCTTCGTCGGCGAGGGGGTGCTGCTGCCCGGGGTGGTGCGCAGCGAGCGGCAGGTGGAGACCGGCCTCGGCATGCTCAACGGCAGTTTCAGCGCCCCCTGCAGCGGCGGCTGCGCGGTGGACGTGCTGGTGCGCCCCGAGGACGTGGTCCACGACGACGCCAGCCCGGTCAAGGCCGAGGTGGTGCGTCGCTATTTCCGGGGCGCCAACGTGCTTTACAGCCTGCGCCTGGCCAGCGGCGACCTGGTCCAGGCCCTGGTCCCCAGCCACTGCGACCACGCCCCCGGCGAAAAGATCGGCATCCGCCAGGATGTGCGGCATATCGTGCTGTTTCCCAAAGGCGGCTGACCCCCTCCCCTGCTGCCCCTGCCCCAACGGCAGCAGAAATCCCTCCTGTCGCAGCGGCCGGTGTGCCGGGGAGCAATTGCCTGTAAAAAATGTTCCGGGGCCGTCACATGGCAGTTTTTTTATTCGAATTTTTTCAGTATGGTATTAGACTGCTGAAAATCACCGTTGCGGGGGCAGTGTCCATCTTCCCGCTTGGTTCCCCTGAGCGGAGCCAGGCTCCTGCATTTCACGACCCGGCATTCAGCAGATTCGGAAGTCAGCGACCGCCAAGCCGGCCAAACCTCCACCGCCGCATTCCGCAACAGGGCCCCCACCATGAAACGCAAGATCAACTTTTCGCTGATCGTCCTGTTCTCCCTCTTCGCCTTCGGCGCCGGTGTCGCGACCCTGAACATCAAAACCACCACCCAGGTATTCAACAATCTCCTCAAACTGCACCAGATCGAAGGGCTGCGCCACGGGCTGATGGAACGGATCCTCAAGGTCCAATCCGATCTCTACACCGTCCACACCTCCCTGGGGCACAACCTGGACTCCATCATCGTAAATGTTTCCCATCTGGAAACGGCGGCTGAGGAATGCCTCTCCTGCCATCATCGCCCTGCGGTCGCCGCGGAGCTCGAGGAGCTCCAGAGGCTGGTCGAAGAGTTCAAAGGCGCCCTGAGCTTCTACATCACCGCCTCGGCCAACCGGGAGCGGATCGACCTGCTGAAAAAGGAAGCGGCGCTGCTCGGCAACCGACTGCTCTACAATACCGAGCAAATGTCCTTCGAGGCCGGGGCCAACATCGAGCGGCTGACCACCACCGCCCTGATCGAGGTGGAGAGAGCCCGCTGGATACTATTCGCCACCCTCCTGCTGTCGGGGCTGGTCGGGGTGCTGGTCGCCCGCCACCTGAGCCGCTCCATCACCCGGCCGACAGCGGAACTGGTCCACGCGACGCGATGCATTGCCGCCGGGGAGCTGGGCTACGCCATCGAGACGCAATTCGACGACGAATTCGGGGAGCTGGCCAGCAACCTCAACAGCATGAGCGCCTCGCTGAAGAGCGGCTACACCAAGCTGCAGCAGGAGATCGCCGAACGCAGGCTGACCGAAGCAGCCCTGCTCGAGAGCCAGGAGCGTTACGCCCTGGCCGCCCAAGGGGCCAACGACGGCCTGTGGGACTGGGACCTGCGGGCCAACCGCATTCACTATTCTCCCCGCTGGAAAGCGATGCTCGGCCTGCAGGATGAGCAGGGGGCCGCCCCTGCGGTCTGGCTGGAGCGGGTCCACCCGGATGACCGCCGCCATCTGGAGGCGAAGATCAATGCCCATATCGACGGACAGACGACCCATTTCGAAAGCGAATTCCGCATCCTGCACCAGGACGGCAGCTATCGCTGGATGCTGACCCGGGGCCTCGCCGTGCGCGAGGTCACCGGCCGGGCCTACCGCATGGCCGGCTCCCAGACGGAAATCACCGAACGCAAAAAGGCCGAGGAACAGCTGCTGCACGACGCTTTCCACGACGCCCTGACCGATCTGCCCAACCGCGCCCTATTCAAAAACCGCCTGCAGCAGGTGTTCGGGGCGGCGCAGCGCAACGGGGATTTCGCCTTCGCCGTGCTGTTTCTCGATCTGGATCGGTTCAAGCTGATCAACGACAGCCTCGGCCACCTGGCCGGCGACCAGCTGCTGATCGCAGTCGGCAAGCGGATGCTGGGAGTTGTGCGCCCCAACGATACTGTCGCCCGGCTCGGCGGGGACGAATTCGCCATCCTGCTGCAGGACATCAGGGGGCTCGATGACGCCATCCATATCGCCGAAAGGATTCAGAAAGAGCTGCCCAAACCCTTCACCATCGGCGGGCACGAGGTGTTCAGCACCGCCAGCATCGGGATTTCGCTACACTCGGCAGGGCACGAACGGCCGGAGCAGATGCTGCGGGACGCCGACCTGGCCATGTACCATGCCAAGGCCAACGGCAAGGCCCGCTACGAAATCTACGACGCCAGGATGCATGCCGACACGGTCACCCACATGCGCGTGGAGAACGACCTGCGCCGAGCCATCGAGCGCAAGGAATTCCAGCTCTACTACCAGCCGATCCTGTCCCTGGCCAGCAACCGGATCACCGGTTTCGAGGCGCTCATCCGCTGGCAGCACCCGGAGCGCGGGCTGATGGCCCCGGCCGAATTCATCTCCATCGCCGAGGAGACCGGGCTGATCACCCCGATGGGCCAATGGGCCCTGCGCGAGGCATGCAGCAAGCTCAGCCAATGGCAGCGCCACGGCCTCGGAAGCGTGCCGCTGACGGTCAACCTGAACCTCTCGGGAAAAGAGTTCACCCCTGCCCTTCTGCAACAGATCAAGGAGTTGCTGCAGGAAATGGACATCGCCCCCGGCACCCTGCGGTTGGAGATCACCGAAAGCACCATCATGGGAGAGCCCGAATCCTCGGCCTTCCTGCTCCACCAACTCAAAGCCATGGGGATCGGCCTGCAGATCGATGATTTCGGCACCGGCTATTCCTCCCTGAGCTACCTTCACCAGTTCCCCATCGATGCCCTGAAGATCGACCGCTCGTTTGTCAGCATGATGAGTATCGACCGGGAGAACCTCGAAATCATCAAAACGATCGTCAACCTGGCGCACAACCTGGGCATGGATGTCATCGCCGAGGGAGTGGAAAAACCCGAGGAGTTGCGGATCCTGAAACAGCTGGGGTGCGAATACGCCCAGGGGTTTCTGATTTCCAGGCCCATCGAGGCCGATTCAGTGGCCACCTTAATCGGCCGGGAAGCCGACCCGGATAACCATCTGCATGCAGGGAGCCTTAGATGAGACGTATTTCCACGCCGATCCTCCTGATTTTAGCGTGCCTGCTGCTTCCGCTGGACGCGGCGGCGCAGTCCCCGACGAAGTCTATCGTCATTGGACTCATCCCGGAGATGAATGTTTTCAAGCAGATGGAGCGCTTCAAGCCCCTGGCCGACTACCTGGGCGAAAAGACTGGAGTCAAGGTGGAGTTCTCCATCCTCAGCCGCTATGGCAACATCATCACCCGGTTTTCCGAGGAGAACCTGGATGGCGCCTTCTTCGGCTCCTTCACCGGCGCCATGGCGATCCGCAAACTGGGAGTGACCCCCCTGGCCAGGCCGGTGAACCTCAACGGCGAATCGACCTACCGCGGGTACATCTACGTGAGAAAGGACAGCGGCATCCGCAGCGTTGCGGACATGCGGGGGAAAAAGTTCGCCTTCGTGGAAAAGGCCACCACGGCAGGGTATGTCTTCCCCCTGGCCTACCTGAAGAAGCATGGGGCGGGCGACATCGAAACCTTCTTCGGCGAGAGTTTTTTCGCCGGCAGCCACGATGCCTCACTGTATGCGGTGCTGAGCGGCAGCGCGGATATCGGCGCCTCCAAGAACACCGTCTTCGACTGGGTGCGCAAAACGGACCCGCGGGTCGACAGCGAAATCCTCATCCTCGCCGAATCCACCGATGTCCCCTCCAACGGCCTCTGTGTCAGGCCTGATCTGGACCCATCCCTGAAATCCCGGCTGAAAGCGGCGTTGCTGACCCTGGACCAAACATCGCAGGGGCAGGCCGTTCTGGAAAAGTTCAAGGCACTCAAGTTCATCGAAACCACCGCCGCGGATTACCAACCGGTCATCGACCTCTCCGGAGAGGCCGGGATCGATCTGCAGAACTACCAGTACTACAACGAATAAACCGGTCCGGTTCAGACAGAAAAAGCCCCGCGGCCATCCGCGGGGCTTTTTTCCTGCTGGGTCATTGCAGAAGGAGCCGAGCAGCCCCCGCTCAGGCGACCTGCTTGCCCAGCAGGTAGCGCCCGACATAATTTTTCGAGAACTGGAAGGCGGTGCGGCCGCAGCGCTTGCTCTTGTCGTGGGACCATTTGATCGCCTCCTGCTCCAGCTCCCGGCTCCAGGGGATCTCCACCTTGCGCTGGCGCGATTCGCGCTCGATGCACAGGCGCACCGCGTCGACGTACCGGTCCTGGGTGAAGACGTGGAAAGGTACCCAGAGCCCGAAGCGGTCGGAGAGGGAGACCTTCTCCTCCATCGCCTCGCTCTGCTGCAGCTCGCCCTTGACGAACTTGCCGCCCAGGTGGTCCGACTCGTATTCGGGAAGCAGGTGGCGGCGGTTGGAGGTGACGTAGATGAGCACGTTCTCCGGCGCCGAGTAGACCGAGCCGTCCAGGGCGCTCTTGAGCATCTTGTAGCTCAGCTCGCCGACTTCGAAGGTCAGATCGTCGCACAGCAGGATGAACCGGTACGGCTCGTTCTCCACCGCGGAGAAAATCTCCGAGAGGTAGATCAGGTCCTCCTTCTCCACCTGGATCACCCGCAACCCCTTGTCGGCGTACTTGTTGAGCAGGGCCTTGACCAGCGACGACTTGCCGGTGCCGCGCGAGCCCCAGAGCAGGGCGTTGTTGGCCGGCAGGCCGGCCAGGAACTGACGGGTGTTGCTGGTCATGATGGCTTTCTGTTCCTCGACCCCGAGCAGCTCTTCGAGGGAGGTGGTGTCGGTCACCTTGACCGGCTCGAGATAGCCGGAAAAGGAGTGGCGGCGCCAGTTGGCGGCGTGGCAGCTGGCCCAGTCGACCGGCTTTACCGCCTTGGGCAGCAGCATTTCGACGGAGCTGAGCACGCGCTCGAGCCGGGCCACGACTTCGGGTTTCAGGTTCATCATGGAATTCTCTTTCGCTGTCGATTCTGGTTATGGGACAAGGGCATAGAAGGTTTAATACCGGCCGTTCTGTATACGACAGACGGCGGCTCCTGTCAAATCCAAAACCAGTTAGGATTTGACAGCCTCCAGGGGCTGTCGTATATACCAGGAAACACTGCGCCCCCCCCAAGCTCTGGACCTATGAAATCGACCGCGACCCTGACCCTGCTGGCCGACCTCAACGATCGACTGCAGCAGGACGAAACGCTGAGCGAGGGCGAACTGCGCCGCCGCGACCGTCGGATCGGCCGCGGCCAGGGCCCGCTGCGGGCGAAACCTCTCGCCCAGCTCGGCGACTGGCTGGATAAGCTACGCGCCCCCGGGGAAACCTCTCCCGGGCGCAGCGCCTCGGCGGCCCTGGGGATCGGCACCACCCTGCTGGTCCTCGCCGGCCTGGTCCTCGGCTGGCTGAGCGCGGCCGCGGTTTTCCATTACGACGGCACCCGACCGGTCAACATCATTCACGTGCTGGCCGTGTTCGTCGGCGCCCAGGCCCTGCTGCTGGCGCTGCTCGCCCTGAGCGTGCTGCCGGAAAAACTCCAGGGGCTGGTCCCCGGCCTCGCTGCGCTGCAGGAAGCCCTCCCCCGCCTCAGCCCCGGGCGTCTGCAACGTCTCATTGCCCGCTATCTCCCCTCCCGCTACCGGGAGGCCGCCGCCGCGCTGATCGGGCGCAGCACCGCCCACCAGAGCCTGTTCGGCCGCGTGCAGAAATGGATTTTCCTGCGCTCGGGGCAGGCCTTCGGCCTGGCCTTCAACCTGGGCGCCCTGGCCGGCTGCCTCTACCTGGTGGTGTTCACCGACCTGGCCTTCGGCTGGAGCACCACCCTGCAGGCCGAGGCGCACGACCTGCAGCGCCTCACCGACCTGCTCGCCTGGCCCTGGGCGCACCTGGCGCCCCAGGGGCGTCCCTCGCCGGAACTGATCGAGGCGACCCGGTTTTTCCGCCTGCAGCCTGGCACCCTGCCCGGCGCCGCGGCGGCAGACCCGGCCCGGCTCGGGGGCTGGTGGCCGTTTCTGATTTTCTGCCTGCTGATTTACGGGCTGCTGCCGCGCCTGGCGCTGCTGCTGCTCGCCCAGGCCCGGCTTGCTGCGGCCCTGCGGCATGCCGCCCTGCACCTGCCCGGGGTGCAGGCGGCCCTTGACCGCCTCAACAGCCAGCTGGTCGAGACCCAGGCCAGCGAACCCGAACCGGGGCCGGCGACCGTCCCCTCGGGCGTACTGCACAGCCGCCTGCTCGGCGACCTGCGGGGAAAAACCTTCGCGGTCATCGACTGGGCCGGCACCGGTCTGCACCGGGAGGCCCTGGCCGGCTGGCTGGCGCAGCGCATGGACGGCACCCTGGATACACTGCAGGAAGCCGGCGGCGCCCAGTCCCTGGACCACGACCGGGGGGTGCTGGAGTCGCTGGCCGCAGGCCAGGCGAACCCCGTGCTGATCCTGGTCAAGGGGTGGGAACCGCCCATGGCGGATTTCAAGGACTTTTTAGCGGAGCTGCGCCGCACGCTCGGCAGGGAGCTGGCCGTGGGGGTCGTCCCCCTGGGGATGGGCAGCGTCACGCAGATGCGCCCCTGCGAGTCCGAAATGGCCGAGGTCTGGGCTACGGTGATCGCCCGCCTGGGTGATCCGCGCACCTCCGTCACCCCGGTGCGCGGGGCAGGAGGCGGATAATGTCCGAGCCGAAATTCGCGGTGGTCGGCCACCCCAACAAGGGCAAATCGAGCATCGTTTCCACCCTGGCCCACGACGATTCGGTGGCCATCGGCCGCATTCCGGGGACCACCACCCGCTGCCGGACCTACCCCATGAAAGTCGACGGCGAGGTCCTCTACACCCTGGTGGACACCCCCGGTTTCCAGCGCGCTCGGGCGGCGCTCGCCTGGATGAAGCAGCACGAAACCACCGCCGACAAGCACCCCGCGGTGGTTCAGGCGTTTCTCGCCGCCCACCGCGACGGCGAACATTTTTTCGATGAGTGCGAACTGCTCACCCCGGTGATGGAAGGCGCCGGCATCCTCTACGTGGTGGACGGCTCGCTCCCCTACGGCCCCGAGTACGAGGCGGAGATGGAGATCCTGCGCTGGACCGGCCAGCCGCGTATGGCCCTGATCAACCCCATCGGCCCCGCCGATCATATCGACGCCTGGCAGGCGGCGCTGGGCCAGTATTTCAGCGTGGTCCGGGTGTTCAACGCGCTCAAGGCCGATTTCCACAAACGCACCGAGCTGCTGCGCGCCTTCGGCCAGCTGCAGGGGGCCTGGCGCGCTCCGCTGCAAAGAGCGGTGGAAAGCCTCGAGCAGGACCGCATCCAGCGCAGGCTGCACGCCGCCCGCCTGGTCGCCGACACCCTCTCCGGCATGCTGACCCTGAAGATCGAGAAAAAGCTCGCGCCCAACGCCCCCACCGAAACCGAGAAGCCCCCCCTGGAAGCCGCCTGGCGCAAACGCCTGCAGGAGATGGAGCGGCGCTGCCGCAAAGCCGTGGAGGAAATCTACGACCACCGGCGCCTGGAGCGGATCGAAGCAGGCCTGGAACTGCTCGAGGAGCACGGCCTGTTCTCCGCCGAGTCCCTGCGCCTGTTCGGCCTCTCGCGGCTGCAGCTGCTGGGGCTCGGTACGCTCAGCGGCGCTGCGGTCGGCGGACTGCTCGACGCGGCGGTGGGCGGCGCCTCGCTGTTGCTGGGCACCCTGATCGGCGGCGGGGTGGGTGCCGCCTCGACCCTGCTGGCCGCCGACCAGCTCATCGACGTGCGCATCCTCAACATGCCCCTGGGGCACAAGCTGCTGGTGGCCGGGCCGACCCGCAGCATCAACGTCCCGCACATCGTCTTCGGCCGCGCCCGGCTCCACCACAGCCTGGTTTCGCGCCGCACCCACGCCGAGCGCGGCACCCTGACCATCGACGAACACCTGGCGAACCGGGTGCGCCCTCTGCGCGAGGAGGAGCGCCGCCGCCTGGAGAAGATCTTCGCCCAGTTGCGCTCCGCCCAGGACAACGGCGAGGCCCGGGAGCGACTCTTCGAGGTGGTGGCCGATATCTTCGCCGAAGACGATCTGGTTGAGGAGTAGGTTTCTTTTGGGGAAACTTTTCACCACGAAGGACACGAAGATCACGAAGAAGAACCAAAAGAAATGGGTCTTAACTTCGTGTCCTTCGTGTCCTTCGTGTCCTTCGTGTCCTTCGTGTCCTTCGTGTCCTTCGTGGTAACTTCTCTCCTGCAGTCTGGCATAGGCTGATCAGAGGCCACAGCCATAGCTGCCCTCCTGATTCCGGCTTCACCCTCCAGCCGCCTCACCGTACCCATCAATGATTTCTCGGCGCCGGAAGCAGCCCAGGGTGTGGTCGTTGACCATGCCGACGGCCTGCATGTGGGCATAGACGATGGTCGAGCCGACGAATTTGAAGCCGCGCTGCTTGAGGTCGCGGCTCATCAGGTCGGACTGCCTCGATGTGGCGGCATAGTCGGCCAGGGTGCGCAGTTCGTTGACGATCGGCCGGCCGTCGACAAACCCCCAGAGATAGGCGTCGAAGCTGCCGAACTGCTCGCGGATGGCGAGATAGCCCCGGGCGTTGAGGACCGCCGCCTGGATCTTGGCGCGGTTGCGGATGATCCCCGGGTTCTGCAGCAGCGCCTCGATCTTCGCCTGGTCGTAGCGGGCGATCTTTTCCGCATCGAAGCCGTCGAAGGCTTCGCGGTAGTTCTGGCGCTTGCGCAGCACCGTGTACCAGCTCAACCCCGCCTGGGCGCCCTCGAGGAGCAAAAACTCGAACTGCAGGCGGTCGTCGTGGACCGGAACGCCCCACTCCTGGTCGTGGTAGGCGAGGTAATCGGGCTTGCTCGGGTCGACCCAGGGACATCGGCAGAGATCGGTCATGGCGATCCTCATCGGCTGGAAGGGTGTCGGCGGCTCGCCACCAGTCTAGCAGACCCCTGCGCCATTCGTCGTCAACATTCCACCCTCACGACGCCTCAGCGGACCCGCTTGCATATCCCCAGCGCTTTTCTATAGTTATTCTAATCATCCCGAAACCCTCCAGAAGGCCGTCGCGGCCAGGGGATTCTCATGTCCAACCGATCCGGCAGCCTCTCGCCTTCCCGGCCGGTCCGCATCGCCGGGCTGGCAGCCGCCTGCTTTCTGGCCGGCAAACTGGCGCTGCTGCTGGCCGCCCCTCCCGGCTTCCAGAGCTGCTTCTGGCCGGCCGCCGGAGTGGCCCTGGCCGGGTTGCTGCTGCTGGGGCGGGATACCTGGCCGGGGGTGTTCCTGGGGGCGTTTCTGGCCTACCTGGGAAGCTCCGCCGAGGCCGTCGGTGCGGCGGCGCTGCTCAAATCGCCCCTGGCCACCGCCGCAATGGCCGGCGCCGCCACCCTCCAGGCCCTGCTGGGGGTATGGCTGGTGCGCCGCTGGGCCGGCCCAACCCCGCCCTTCGCCCAGGCGCAGGAGACATTCAAGGCGATGCTGCTCGGCGGGCCGCTGGCCTGCCTGGGCGGGGCCACGCTCGCCTGGGCCTGGCTGTGGGCGACTGGGGCCCTGGCGCCCGGACAAGGGGCGAACCTCTGGTGGAGCTGGTGGCTGGGCGATACGCTCGGAGTGCTGATCGTTCTGCCCCTGGTGTGCGCCTGGCGCCTGGAGCTGCTGCGCCGGCCCCCCCGCCGCCGGCTCGCGATCCTGGTCCTGTTCGGCGGCGCCCTGGCCTTCACCCTGGTCCTGTTTTTCCAGGTGAGATCCGGCGAATGGAACCGCGCCCAGCTGCTTTTCGAGCAGCGCACCGGACACCTCGCCCAGGCCCTTCGGGAAGCCCAGCTTACCTACCTGGACGAGTTGCACGCCATCGAGGGACTGTTCATGGCCAGCCGCAAGGTGGAGCGGGGCGAGTTCAACGCCTTCGTCCGGGGGATGTTGGAGCGCCGCCGCGGAATACTGGCCCTCGAATGGGCGCCGCGGGTCGCGGCCGGGCAGCGAGGCGAATTCGAAGGGCGGGCGCAGGCCGAGGGGCTTTCCCGCTTCGCCATCACCGAGCAGGATCCCGGGGGACAGTTGGTGACCGCCGGGGCGCGGCCGGAGTATTTTCCGGTCTTTTTCATCGAGCCGCGCCAGGGGAACGAGTCGGTGCTCGGTTTCGACCTCGCCTCCAACCCGGTGCGCCGCGCGGCGCTGGAGCTGGCCCGCGACCAGGCCAAGGTGGTGGCCAGCGCCCGCATCGGCCTGATCCAGGACGCCGGCCGGCAGTTCGGGGTGCTGGTCTTTAAGCCGATCTATGCCCCGGGACCGCCCCCCGCCACCCTGGAGGAGCGCCGGGCCCGGCTCGCCGGCTACGCCCTGGGAGTATTCCGCATCAGCGACATGGTGCACACGGCCCTGGCACCATTTGACTTGGCGGGCATCGACTTCGGGCTCTTCGACGCTGGCGCGGCGCCGGGCGAGCGGCTGCTTTTCCGCAGCGATCCCCGGGTGGTCGAAGCGGCGGGCGGCCCGCCGGGCCGAAAGCTGCGCCTGGGCGCCGAGGCGCACCTCGAGTTCGCCGGGCGCAGCTGGGTGCTGCGCTTTCTCCCGAGCCCGGCCAACCTGGCCGAGCTCGAGCTGCGCGAGAGCAGACGGATTCTCATCGCCGGGCTGCTGTTTTCCGCGTTGCTCGGCAGCTTTTTGCTGTTCATGGCCGAGCGCTCGGCCCTCACCGAGCGCATCGTCGAGGAGCGCACCGCCGAACTCTCGCAAAGCAACGCCGAGCTGGCCCGGCAAATCGAGGAGCGCCGACAACTCCATGCGGCGCTGACCGAAAGCGAGGCGCGCCACCGGGCCATCGTCGAAACGGCGGTGGACGGCATCGTCACCATCGACGAGCAGGCCATCGTCCAGTCCTTCAACCCGGCGGCCGAGCGCATCTTCGCCTACCGGGCCGAGGAGGTCATCGGCCGCAACGTCAAGCTGCTGCAGCCCGAGCCCTACCACAGTCACCATGACCAGTACATCCGCAACTACCTGCGCACCGGCCGCAGGAAAATCATCGGCGTCGGCCGCGAGGTGGTCGGGCTGCGCCGCGACGGAACCGAGTTCCCCCTGGACCTGGCGGTCAGCGAGGTGCTTCTGGGCGAGAAGCGGCTGTTCACCGGCATCATCCGCGACATCACCGAGCGCAAGCGGGCCGAGGCCGAGCTGCAGGCCGCCAAGGAGCAGGCCGAGGTGGCCAACCGCGCCAAGAGCGAGTTTCTGGCCAGCATGAGCCATGAGATCCGAACGCCGATGAACGCCATCATCGGCATGGCCGAGCTGCTGGCCGACACCCCACTGCAGCCCGAGCAGCGCGAGTACGTGCGCATTTTTCAGGCCGCCGGGGAGAACCTGCTGAGCCTGATCAACGACATCCTCGACCTGAGCAAGTTCGAGGCGGGCCACCTGGAACTGGAGAGCATCCCCTTCAGCCTGCGGGAGATCCTGGAAAAAACCTGCGAAATCCTCGCCTTGCGCGCTCACCACAAAGGGCTCGAGCTGACCTGCCGCCTGGCTCCCGAGGTCCCCCCGGGACTGCTGGGCGACCCGCTGCGGCTGCGCCAGGTCCTGGTCAACCTCATCGGCAACGCCATCAAGTTCACCGAACGGGGTGAGATCCGGGTGGAAGTCAAGGCCGCCGCAGCGCCCGGTGCCGGGCAAAGCCAGGAGCTGGAGTTCTGCGTGGCCGACACCGGCATAGGCATCCCCGCGGAGAAGCAGGGCGAGATCTTCGAGCGCTTCACCCAGGTCGACGCCTCCACCACCCGCCGCTACGGCGGCTCCGGGCTGGGGCTGAACATCTCCCGGCGCATCGTGGAGGCGATGGGCGGCGAGATCCGGGTGGACAGCGAACCGGGGCGGGGCAGCATCTTCCGCTTCAGCCTCGCCCTGCCGCTCGCGCCGGCCCCGGCCGAGCCGCCCGCGCCGCCGGCCATCGCCGGCCTGAAAACGCTGGTCGTGGATGACTGCGCCACCAACCGCCTGGTGCTGCGCGAGCTGCTGGCGGCCTGGGGGGCCGAGGTGGGCGAGGCCGCGGAGGGCCCCGAGGCCCTGGCGGCGCTGGAGCGGGCGAAGCAGGCGAAGCGCCCCTTCGAGCTGGTGCTGCTCGATTGCCGGATGCCGGGCATGGACGGTTTCGACGTGGCGGGGCGCATCCGGCAGAACTCGGCCTTTGCCGGCATGACGGTGATGATGGTCACCTCCGATAACCGCGCGGGGGATATCGCCCGGGCCCGCAGCCTGGGGATCACCGGCTACATGGTCAAGCCGGTCAAGCGCGAGGACCTGCGCCGGGCCATCGCCGGCGCCCTGGCCGACACCCGCCGCCCGCCGCCGCAGGAGGCGCCGCCGGCAGGTGCCGCCGATCGCCCCCTGCGCATCCTGCTGGCCGACGACTCGCAGGACAACCGCCTGCTGGTCGCCGCCTACCTGAAAAGTTCCCCCCACAGCCTCGAGCTGGCCGAGGACGGCGGGCAGGCCCTGGAAAAGTACCGGCAGGGCGAGTACGACCTGGTGCTGATGGACATGCAGATGCCGGTCATGGACGGTTATGAGGCGACCCGGCAGATCCGCGCCTGGGAACAGGCGCAGGGGCGCCCGCCCACCCCGGTGATCGCCCTGACCGCCTACGCCCTGGCGGAGGATGCGGGCCGCAGCCTGGCCGCCGGCTGCAGCGCCCACCTGACCAAGCCGATCAAGAAAGAGACGCTGCTGGAGGCGATCCGCGCCCACGGCGCAGCCCCGGCGGCGCAGGGAGAGCCAACATGAATACCGAGATACCGGAGCGGCCCGAAAAAATCATCGTCCACGTCCACCCCGACCTGGAGGACCTGGTCCCCGGGTTTCTCGCCCATCGCCGCGAGGATCTCGGCACCCTGCGCGCGGCCCTGGAGCGGGGGGACTACGCCGCCATCCGCCGGCTCGCCCACACCATGAAAGGGGTGGGCGGCGGCTACGGTTTCGCCCCATTCAGCAGCATCGGGCTGCAGCTTCAGCAGGCCGCCGAAAAGCGGGACGCCGCGGGGATCGAGCGGGGCCTGGCGGCGCTGGCCGACTACCTGGAGCGGGTCGAGGTGGTGTTCGACCCGGCCCCGCAGGACTGAGGCCGCAATGGACGCCGCCATGCGCGTGCTCATCGCCGAAGACGACCCCGATTCCCGGGCCCTGCTGCAGCGCATCCTGGAAAAAGAGCGCTACCGGGTGACCGCCGCCGACAACGGCCGCGCGGCCTGGGAGGCGTTTCAGGCCGCCCCCTGCCCCCTGGTGATCACCGACTGGCTTATGCCGCAGATGGGGGGCCTCGAACTCTGCCGCAAGATCCGCGCGGCTAAGACCTCCGGCTACGTCTACATCATCCTGGTGACCGCCAGGGAGGCCAAGGAGGATTTGGTGCAGGCGATGGACGCCGGGGCCAACGACTACGTCACCAAGCCCTACGACCGGGGCGAACTGCTCGCCCGGGTCCGCTCCGGGACGCGCATCGTCGAGCTCGAGCAGCAGCTCAGCGAAAAGAACCGCCTGCTTTCCCAGGAACAGGAAAAAAGCCAGCGGCTGCTTTTGAGCATCTTTCCCAGCGCCGTCGCCGAGCGGCTCAAACAGGACGCCAGCCCCATCGCCGACTGCGTCGAGGAGGCCACGGTGCTTTTTGCCGACATCCACAACTTCGCCGGGCTGGCCGCCGACCGCAGCCCCCTCCAGGTGGTCGGGCTGCTCAAGGAGGTCTTCTCCCGGTTCGACCGCCTGGCCGAACGCTTCGGCCTGGAGAAGATCAAGACCATCGGCGATACCTACATGGCCGCCAGCGGCGTCCCTCAGCCGCGCCCCGACCACGCCGAGGCCGCGGCCGACCTGGCCCTGGCCATGCAGCGCGAAATGATGGGCTTCGACGCCGGGACCAGGGTGCCGCTGCGGCTGCGCATCGGCATCGACAGCGGACCGGTGATCGCCGGGGTGATCGGCACCGCCCGGCTGGCCTACGACCTGTGGGGGGAAACCGTGGTCGCCGCCGAGCAGGTCAAGACCTACGGCCTGCCCGGCTTCATCCAGGTCACCGAGGCGGCCTGGCAGCGGTTGCGGGATAAGTACATTCTCGAGGAGCGCGGCGAGTTCTTCGTCCAGGGCAAAGGGGCCGTCACCACCTACCTGCTGACCGGGCGCCGGGCCGCCGTCCCATGAACCCCCTGGCCCGGCTCGGCGACCATACGCTGGAGAGCTGGCGCGGCCTGCGCCACCTGGCGGCGGTGCTCTGGGCGGTGTTGACGGTGGCCCTGCGGCGCCGCAGCTGGCCGCGCACCGTGCGCGAGGAACTGGTCCGCCAGGTTTTTGCTTCTGGGGTGGGCGCCTGTGGCTTCGTCACCATGGTCGCCATACTGCTCGGCGTTTCCGTGGTGGCCCAGGCCCTGGTCTGGGTGCGCAAGATCGGCGAGCCCGACCTGCTCGCGCCGCTGCTGGTCACGGTGCTGGTCCGCGAGGCGGTGCCGGTGCTGACCAACCTGCTGCTCATCGCCCGCAGCGGCTCGGCGCTGACCACGGACCTGGGCTCTCGGATGGTGGCGGGCGAGGTGCGGATGCTCGATGCCCAGGGGCTCGACCCCTTTCTCTACCTGGTCATGCCCCGGGTGATCGGGCTGTGCGTGGCGGTCTGCTGCCTCAGCCTGCAGTTTCTGCTCGGCGCCCTGGCCAGCGGCTATCTGTTCGCCGCCCTGCTGAGCCCCACGAGCGAGGGAGTGCTCAGCTTCGCCCACAGCGTGCTGATCTCGGTGGATGCTCTGGACTTGATCAATTTCGCGGCAAAGAGCCTGCTGCCGGCCCTGTTCACCGGGATCATCTGCTGCACCGAGGGGCTGGCGGTGGGCAGCGCCGCCGGCCAGGTGCCGGCGGCGACCCGGCGGGCCCTGGGCCGCTCGGTGCGGGCGCTGTTTCTGAGCTCCGCGCTGGTCTCGCTGCTGACCTACCTCTGAGCCGTGGACTTCCGTCGGACAAAGAACGAAACCTTCGTCCGCCCAAGGAGCGCACACTTGGCCATGAACGCCCTGCAAAGCGAATCGCCACCGCCGCCGCTCGCCTTCGAGGGGGTGACCACCGAGCCCGACCCCGCTTACGATGTGCCGCTCTGGGAGCTGAGCTTCAGCCTGGGCGAAGGCGAACTGCTGCTGGTGATGCTGGAGCGGGGCCAATACCGGATCCCCCTGGCCGATGTCGCCCTCGGCATCACCGAGCCGGCCCAGGGCCGGGTGCTGTTTCTCGGCGAAGACTGGCGCCGCCTCGGCCCGACGCGCGGCGCGGCGCGGCGCGGCCGGTGCGGCAGGGTCTTCGCCACCCAGGGCTGGTGCGCCGCGCTGGCGGTGAACGACAACATCACCCTGGCCCAGCGCCACCATACCCTGCGTTCGGTGGAGCAGATCGAGGCCGAAGCGACCAACCTGGCCCGCTATTTCGGCCTGCCGGGGCTGCCGCTGCGGGAGCCGGGGCGCACCCGCCCCGGCGACCTGGGCCGGGCGGCGCTGGCCCGCGCGTTTCTCGGCCGCCCCGCCCTGTTGCTGCTGGAGGAGCCGACCCGCCACCTCTATCCCGAGATCCTCCCGCCGCTGCTCAATGCCCTGCGGGCGGCTCGCCGGCGCGGCGCGGCGGTGCTCTGGACCACCAGCGAGCCGCGGCTCTGGAACGAGCAGGCCCTGGATCCGACCTGGAAAGGGACCATGTACGGTTCGCGCATGCAGCTGCAGCCCGGGAGGACGCCATGAGCGGTCAACCCTTTCATCTGCGCTACGTGAAGGAGATCACCGGCACCTTCGTCGTGCTCGCGGCGCTGATCGCTCTGCTCGGATTGTTCCTGATGGCCGGAGCCCAGCGCTGGTTCGCCCCGGTGGAAAAGATCACCGTCATGCTCCCCGCGGACGGCTCCCACGGCCTGCGCGAGGACGCCGAGGTGCAGATCCTCGGCGCGGTGGCCGGCAAGGTGCGGCGCATATCCATCGGGACGGACGGCCGCATGAAGGCCCGGGTCCATCTCGACCCGGATTTTCTCCCCTTCGTCCGCAGCGATTCCCGGGCCATCATCCGCCGTAAGCTCGCCCTGGTGCCGGCGGTCTACCTCGAGCTGACCCGGGGCTCCGGCCCGCCGTTGCCGGCAAAGCACCCCCGGCTGCAGGCCGAGGCCGAGAAGGACCTGAAAACCGTGGCCACGGAGATCCTCACCCAGGTGGAACAGGCCACCCTCCCCACCTTCCGCGAATACGCCCAACTGGCCGCCGAGCTACGCGATCCGCAGGGGCCGCTGCAGCAGCTGCTGCAGCGCCTGACCCGCATCGCTGCCGACCTGGAGTCGGGCGAGGGCGCCCTGCCCCGGCT